>JAKLDO010000054.1 GCA_022703485.1 bacterium | reverse complement strand
GCTTTGAAAACTCTTGGCATCTGCACGCTGCAGGTCTTACTTCCGCAGGCTCCCATACCCACCCTTATCTGTTTAAGCTGATTGATATCTCTCACTTTATTTTCTTTAATAAAATCAACCACTTCCTTCAGTGTCACTCTTTCGCATCTGCAAACGATGCCGTTCTCCGGCAGACAGCTGTAACTCGCCTCTTTCAGCGGTCTGGTGTCAACTTCATCCTGAACCCTTATTCCCATTATCTTTGTTGCGTTCTGTAATGATGCGGAAACGGTGATGAGTGTGGTCTTATACTTTTTATTGAATGAAATTTTCGTTATGGTGCCATCCTCAAGGTAGTTTCCATCCATATCTGTAAGCGGTATTCTGTCTCCCGTTTTATACGAACAGTTGTATTCATGGGGAAGCATCACTTCAGCCGTTTTTTCATCAACTTTCTTTGCAAGTGTTATTGCAAGTCCCGGACATGCGGCGACACATATTCCGCAGCCTATGCATTCTCCTGCAAGATACGGAATATCCATTATCGTTCCTGACTTATCCATCAGTTTTATGGCGTTTTTCGGACAAACTGTTGTGCATGGATTGCACGGTATTTCCTGAAGACAGCTGAAATTAGGTTTGAATTTTCCCGTCAGTTCCACAGGATTGAACGGATGCACAACACCGGGCCTTGATTTTAGCACCTCCGCCTTTTTATACCATGTGTCATCGACAACGACATCATGTCTGCCAAGAAGCGCTGCCATTTTAAGCCCTGCTATCCTGCCTCCGAACATTGCGGAACTTGCTTCCGCTATCTCTTCTGCATCACCCGCTTTTATCACTTTAAACTCGAACTTTTCCGCCATATCGAAAAATTCATCAGCAGGAGAAAGCCCTGCGGCGACAAGAAGAGTGTCAACTTCAAAAGTGCGTGCTGTTTCAAGGAGCGGGTTCCATGCTTTGTCAACTTCAGCTATCGTCACCCTTTCAACTTTTCCTTTTCCTTCAGCGCAGATGACCGTTGTGTTAAGATATATCGGAACACCCATTCTCTTTATTTTGTCGGCATGAACCTTGTATCCGCTTATCTCGTGGGCTATTTCGACTATTCCCGCTACTTTGATACCGGCCTGAAGAGCGTGATATGCTCCGATAAGACCGACATTGCCGCTTCCCACAATTAGAACTCTGTCGGAAGATTTTACAAGATCTCTGTTCACAAGAGTCTGGAACGCGCCAGCTCCGTAAACTCCCGGAAGATCGTTACCGGGGAAAACTATGGACTTTTCCCTTGCACCTGCCGATATGACCATGCCTTTGAAATCTACAACGACATAATGCCTGTTCTCCACGAAAAGGCCGGCCTTTTTGTCTTTGTAAACTCCTACTATGCTTGTTTCAGTGAAGATTCTGACATTGCTGAATTTCCTTACTTCCTCTTCAAGAATATGACCGATGTCTATTCCTCTGGTACCTGCATAACAATCCTCTTCGCTTCCGAAGAATTTATGTGTCTGAAGAAGCAGCTTGCCGCCCAGATTCGCCTTATCATCAACAAGAACGACCCTGAAACCGAGCTTTGCAAGTTCTATTGTACTTGTAAGACCGCTCGGACCGCCGCCGATAACAAGAACATCGCACACCACGCACTTCCTTTCATATCCGGCCAGCGGCGAATCATCGGCAGGAAGCTCGGGAAGATGCTCCATGGTTTTTATATTCATTCCTTCATGAAGCGGTGTGATGCAGGATTTCAGCGGTTTTCCGTCAACTATCACAGTACACTGACTGCACTGGCCGTTTGCACAGAAAATACCCTGCGGAGCATTCCCTTTCCTGTGGATAGAGAATCTCTTGACACCGTTTGCAAACAGGGCTGAGCTGACCATCTCGCCCTCAAAACCCTTCATTTTCGTTCCGTCAAATACAAATTCAACTTCATTCCGGTCTTTCGGAACTTCAAGCACCGGGTGCACTGCGATCCTGTTCATGATTTCACCATATATCTAAATTAAATAAAAAACTTGAAGCGGTTGAGAATAATTCCGTGAAATATAAATGTCAAGTGAGCTGCGGAAAAAGCGACTACTTTTTTTTCTTCTTTTTTTCAACACTCCGGATGGAACGGAATGCACTGAAAAGAAGAACTGCCGATGAAAAAAGAACAAGATAAAGGAACCAGTTGCCGTATTTGAGATAGATTGTGTCGTAGTGATATATCGGAACCTTCCTGTTTATGGTTGTCCTTTCGAATATGTTCGTGGCATTTTCAAGCGAGCCGTCGGGAAGCACTATTCCGCTAACTCCGACATTGGTAGCACGGATTATTGTCCTGCCTGTCTCGACCGCTCTGAATGGATAAAAACTGCTGTGCTGGTGTATCTCGCTTGAATAGCCGAACCATGCATCGTTTGAGATATTTACCAGCAATTCTGCGCCGTTGCGGACAAACTCTCTCACATTTTCACTGAAAGTACCGTCATAACAGATAAGTATTGAAGCTTTGAATTCCCCGAAATCGAAAACTGTGTGTTCGGTACCCCGCATGAATGTACCCACGGTGTTTGGAACTATGGTCGACAACCCTAGAGAATTGAGCAGATCGCTCATGGGAAGATACTCTCCGAAAGGTGCGAGCTTGAGCTTTCTGTAGATCTTTTTTATCTGACTGTCCTGAATGAAACCTGCCGAATTATAAAACTCCTTTTTGTCACGGTCTATCATGTCAAGACCGATGATCTGATTGCGGAAATTATGTGCATCGGGGAAGTAAGTGGTCCAGAGGTAGGGAAAATTTGTAAAACCTACAGGAATTCTAAGGGGCATCGCCGCTTCGTGCCAGACAACAAGATCGGTATCTTTATCAAAACTGTTTATCTGCTCGGTCAGCACGGCTATCATCTGGTCAAGGTTCGTCTCTTTTGAATTGACATCGAACTGGTTGATCGACGGCTGCATTATGCCGACCTTTATCTCCTTGACCGGTCTCATCGACTTGAATTCGGTTATTCTCATTACAGAATAGACCGAAAGCACTGTGACCGTAATGAAAAGAACAGCCCCTTCTTTCAGGTTTTTTCTGCCTCCAAGGAACTGATAGACATACATCGATATCCAAACGATCATGAATGAAAGCAGGTAAATCGCTCCTATTGAGGCCCATTGAAGGGTCAATTTGTTGTTATATTGCGAATGCCCCAGAGCGTTCCAGTAGAAATCAACCGGAAAAAAGGTCCTTACAGTTTCAGCAGTCACCCAGAAAGAAGCGATTATCCACGGTTTTAATTCTTTCCTTTTTTCATAAACACGGCACATGTACAGGAACAGAAGCCAGAAAGTGCTTTCGGAAGCGAACATCAGCAGACACAGGAATATCGTGTAACCCTGCGGGACTCCGCCATAGACATGTATTGAATAGTATGACCAGTAAAAAACAAGTGCATTAGCCGGAATGCCCATAGCGTAAAGTGCAACTATCTTTTTCTTAAAAGTATCAAAAGAATCAATGACATAGAAAAACAGCGGCATGACAGGAAAAATGAACAGCCATCCTGCGGCACGGTGAAGCCATACAGGTTCACTGCTACCCGGAATTATAAGCGGAAAGCTCAGGGAGAAAAAGAAAATGAAAAGAAATGATGCGAGGAGTATCTTTATTTTTCTAAAAGTGTCAGTTTTCATTTCTTCCAGTCCAGTCTTTATCGAGTCCGGCCATTATAATATCCTCCGATTCTCTCATTTTTTTTCTTTCTGACAGCGTATCATGATCAAAACCCAGAAGGTGAAGCATCCCGTGCACTATAACAAAAAGCATCTCTGTACGGTATGTCGAATTATATTTTATACTGTGCTTTTCAACGATCTCAGGACAGATGAACATGTCTCCCAGAAGAAACGGTGTGAATCCGGCCCCTTCCCCATCCTGAAAAGCAAATGAAATTACATCTGTAGCTCTGTCTATTCCACGGTAATCACGGTTCATTGCGCGTATTTCATCCCTGTCTACGAACACAACTGACATTTCGTAAGGATCCGCCGGTCTTCTTCCGCATATTTTTATCGCTTTTTTAATATACGCCCTGATCTCTCCGGGCCTGAGCGGAATTGATCTGTCTGTCTGGTTTTGAATACAGATGTTCATGGTTTTATTTTTTCTGATCAGGATACTCGATCCTTGCATGGTATATGCCTGATAGTGTTTTTACAAGACTGCTCTCTATCTTATTGAGGTCCTTCAATGTCATACTGCATTCCGACAGCTGTCCTGAGTTCAGTTTCTTGTTCACTATTTTATTAACCGTTTCACTTATCTTCTGGAAACTTTTATCAGGAAGGCTCCTTACCGCCGCCTCGGAACTGTCAGCGATCATCAGAAGAGCCGCTTCTCTCGATCTGGGTTTCGGTCCCGGGTAGCTGTATGTCGATTCACTTACTGACGGATCCTCTTTTTTAGCCACATTATAGAAATATTCAACAAGGGTCGTTCCGTGATGCTGGCTTACGGCATCCTCGATCTTTTCGCCCAGCCTGTATTTTTTTGCCAGCTCAAGTCCCTGCTTAACATGGTTTATTATGACCATTGCCGACATTGAGTGAGAAGGAAGTTCATCATGAATGTTCTTTCCTGTCTGGTTCTCGGAAAAATAACCCGGCCTTTCCAGTTTTCCTATATCATGAAAATATGCCATTACCTTGCATGCAAGAGAACTGAGACCGATATCCCTTGCCGCCACTTCCACCATTGAAGCGACTGTAAGACTATGCTGGTAAGTACCGTTGGCGTGTACCGCCATCTGTTTCATTAGCGGGTGATTAAGCGTGGAATACTCAAGAAATGTTATGTCGGTCGTATATCCAAGCCACCATTCATATACAGGTATCATGGCCATCAGAAGCATTCCGGAAAGCAGCGACCCTAGAAAAGCAAAAAGTACCGCTCTGGGAATGTTGTCGGTCGGAAGTGTCGGGTCCATGAAGAAAATAACAATTACAAGTACCATCATAAGAACAGAGAGCAGCATGCTCATTTTTATTATATTGCCTCTCTGCTCTATGTGTGTAACAAGGAAAGTATAATAGACCGATCCGATGAAATAGTACATTGGAAAGTAATAATTGTCAGGGAACATGAGCAGAAAGAACAGCATCAGGAACATAATGAAAAAAAGCGATGTCTCAGTATTTATCAGCAGCCTTATCGTAGCTACGAGAAACGGCACCGGAACAAGAAAATAGAATATTCTTGCATCAATGTTGCCCATCCACTGGCTGAAAGGCACAGAAAGACTGACAATGATATTAAAGAGCAGAAGTATGAGGACTATCTGTGTACCCATCAGCAGAACATCCTTGTTCCTTGATGTGAATTTACTTATCGTTTTCTTGAAAGCCAGATACAGAACTGTGCCCACAATTAAGATAAAAAGCAGATGGAGCAGGAATATCTCTATTACAGACTTTCCGGATGACTGTTTCGCCATTTCCCGGAAGATCATGACATCTTTAGCAGTAATGATCTCTCCCGCCCTTTTGACTATCTCACCAGTCCTTATTATAAACTCATCTTTAGGGGCATCGTTCCATACTGCCAGTTTCTCAGCTTCAGTAAGATCGGACATGAACACAATGTTGTCCTTCACAGCCCATAGAGCAATATATGCGACAATGTCCATCCCTTCAGCAGTAAGTCTTTTTTCATGATGAAGTATCTTCTGTGAATAGCCTATCTCTTCTCTTAATGTTGCGGATGTTATTATATTTGATACCGGGATCGAATTTACTGTGCTGTTCCTTTTCAGTGAAATGTTAGGAAGATCATAATCCTCCGGAATGGCATCTCTTGAAATGTAGAAAGTCCCCAGTCTGTTGATTATCTCCTCCACAGACCTTTCTATATCGTATGAAAAGCCGTTCCTTAAAAGTATATCGAACAGTTCGTCCGGCAGAGGGAACCCTATCATCCTGCTGAATTCGCTTTTTTCTGACATCATTTTCAACATTACATCTTTAGACAGCAAAGCATCAGAAAGATCATCACTGCTATCAACTGCGAGAAGCGCAAGATCTTTGAACTCATCAGGAATTCCGCTGTTCCCGTTTTTCAGACCGGTACTGTACGCACTCTTAAACGCCGTCCTGAAATATGAAAACGCCGTTTTGACACTGCCGGCTCCGTTCCAGCCTTCAACATACTGGAAATAAAGAGGAACGCTCTTTTCGGCCTGCAGCCTGTTCTGTTTTGTCTTTTCTTCGTTTATGATGCTGTAATCCCTGTTGGCACGGACAGAATACTTGAGTACAGACCCTATATCCTTTTCGGAAACGGGATAGTCTATTCTGGCCGAATCGGGTATTGAAAGAAATGCAAGCAGTACAGAAAAGAAAAATCCTATTGCGAGCGTAGTCTTTTTATTATCCGCTCTAAGCCAGAAATGAAAAATATCCTGCAGTGAGTCTATTTTCTTTAATATTGCCGGTCTTTTTTTATCTTCTCTCATTAGCGGTCCTGAATTAAAACAGTTTATTCTACTATTTTTTTTCTATTTTACCAGTATCCGGATATCTCCTGTCCAAACGCTCCTTGCTTATCGAAACAGGCTTTCCTTCTTTATCCAGAACAACCTTATATGTAACTGTTATTACTGAACTTATGCCGCTTAAATCTAAAACCGCCGTGTTTTTCACGACAACCCTTTCAGAAGGTATGTTAAACCTGTTTGTTACAATGAGGTCCACATCAGGGTTCAAGTTCTGCATGCTTATAGCGGCTTCCAGCAACTCCTCTTTTGAAAAACCGTCAGCTTCACTCCCGTTTATAATAGCGATAAGTATATCCGGTGGCTCCTTATTTGGTTCTTTTATAACAGGAGACGGTCCTTTTTTTTCAGGCTCTTCATAAGGATTGTCATCACTTTTTCCCAGATGGTCGTCATTTTTCTTTTCCGGTGTTATAGAAATGACTTTGTACCTTATTCCTGCTATCTGCATGGAAATATCCTTGTTTTCTCCGCCTTTGCCGGTGCGTATCTTCATACAGGCACTGTCCGGAACTGAGGGAACATCCGGAACCTCGCCATCACCAAAGTTCGTTATTTGAACACAGGCTTCTGATATGGAATAAGATGAATATTCACCATAATAATAAAAAACCGCTGAAATTATTAAAAAGAATAAAAGTATTATAAGCTTTTTCATGATCAGAACCAAAAATGGTCGGGATGACTGGGTTCGAACCAGCGACTCCTACGTCCCGAACGTAGTACTCTACCAGGCTGAGCTACATCCCGACGATCAACAGGCCGTTTTATATCATCTAAAATCGAAAACACAATATTTTTTTCTTGACCCTTTCATATTAAAGGTATATTATCAGGAAGTTCTTAACATTTTAGAGGTATTTCAAATGAAAAGACCGGAAACAGAAAACCTTACAAAATCACAATCAAATGTTTTAAATGCCATTTCGCAATTCATTGAAAACAATGGGTTTCCTCCCACTTCAAGAGAGCTCGGAGAAATGCTTGAGATCACAGCCACCAGTGTTTTTGAACAGCTTGACCGCCTTGAAAAGAAAGGCTTTATCAAAAGGCACAGGAAAACAGCAAGGTCGATCGAACTTATCAGAAAAACTGAGCGTGTCGTTGAAAAACAGGGTAATGTTAAGCTTATAAAAATACCTGTGATCGGTACTATCGCCGCTGGACAGCCGCTGTATGCATTTGAAAATCCTGAAAGTGAAATACTGATAGATGAAAGCAGTGTCGGGAAAGGCCGTTTTTTTGCCTTGAAGGTAAAAGGCGAAAGTATGATCAATGCCGGTATCAAAGACGGAGATCTTGTAATAATAAGGAGACAGCCGCTCGCTGAACCCGGGGAGATAGTTGCAGCAATAATCGATGACGAAGCAACAATAAAAAGATTGCGCATAACAAACGGAAAAGTGTTCCTTGACCCTGAAAATGAAAAATTCTCACCTATTGAGGTAACTTACCGGGATGATTTCAGAATTCTTGGAAAAATGGTATCTACTGTTTCAATCAGCTGAATTTTTTAATAAAACTCTCTTCAAAGTGTTACTTAAGTATTGCGAGATCGTTTTCTTTAGTCACAACGCCCTGCGGAGCAGATCCTTTTGCTCCGCATTTTTTTTACATCCTTTTTCCGAGATGAAGTTTTTGTGAAAGTATTTCAAAGAAAGTTCTGGAACGGTTGGATATGTACTGAAGACTTTTGGCGCTCTTTTTTATTATTATCCGGTCATTCTCAAATATCTCGCAGCTTGTCCTGCCATCACAGTTCAGAACGCCTCTACCGCACTCCTTTATTTCCACAAGCACGGTCCCGTCTGCAGGAATGACTATGGGTCTGTGGGTCAAAGCGTGCGGAGCCATAGCATTGATCACAAGTGAATTTCCGGAAGGATAAAGTATCGGACCGTTAAAAGAAAGGTTGTAAGCGGTAGATCCTGTCGGCGTTGCTATAAGAACACCGTCACCTCTGTATTTAGGAAGTTCTTCATCATTGTATTTTATTCCGAAACAGAGCATGGGAGTATCTAGATTACGCTGAATGGCGGCTTCATTCAAAGCTATCTGGGAAAAAACTTTCCGCCCGCCCCTTTTTACTGAAACATCCAGTATCAGCCTTTTCCCGACATTGAAATCCCCGCTGAAAAGGGATTCTATGACATCAAGGTCATCCATATGTATCTCAACAAGGAACCCCAGATGTCCTATATTTATTCCGGCGACTGGAACATCGAGTGAATATGCGATATGGGCCGCATCAAGATAGGTTCCGTCGCCTCCGCCTGCAATGACCAGGTCAGAACCCTTGACATCTTTTATGTCTTCAGTGATAGCGACACCATACTTACTTGAATTTTCTTTGAGAAGCCCTCTCAGTTGTTCTATCTCGGCACTTCTTCTTCCATCCTTTCTAAGGCAGATGAATACCTTTTTAATCTTTTTTGATCTCATTCTTTTGTACTTTATAGTTTTTACCGCACCTTGGACATTCAATTGAAACTTCGTTTTCATTTTCAAAAATATAGTCTATGTCATCTTCCGGCATTCTTGAAAGCATGGATATCATCCTGTCACCGTTGCATCCGCATAAAAATGAGAACCTGTATTCCCTGAAAAGAGTGCCGCTGTTCATATATTTTTCAGGTAGCGCCATGATATCGGCCATTATGGAGTCAAAAGATCCACTGCCTGTCTCACCGTCATACTTTACAAGTATAAGTTCTGAATCTTTCAAGAAGAAATCATATCTGGAATTATCTTGCGTTTCCAAATACTTACGAAAAAGATCGCTAACTCCTTCATTACAGTCGGCTTCATTCTTGCAATCCACCATACTTATATGATCGAGTTTCCGTGAAACTGAAACTCTCTGGACAGCCATTCTCTGATCTTTCTCAAAATCTCCAGCATTCCAAAAATGCGATCTGGCCACAAATTTTCCTGAACTATTGTCAAAAAGGCAGAATATCTTCCTTTTTTTATTCGGGATTGAGATCGTGAAAGCAAGAATTCCGTCAGACGGCATGAAAACAGCAAGAAGAGCAGCGAAAGAGATCGTAGTTTTAACATCATCGAAACTTTCAGGAGGAACAGTTTCGACCATTCCTGTAATATAGTGATCAAGATATCCGCTCATAAAGTCTATCTGAGAACATTTTAAGATCTGGATGTGCAGGTCACTTATGAGATATCTTGAAATTACCGCTTCGTCCATACTACCTTTTCTTCAAGACCATATTGACTTCACGGCTTTTTTCAGAAGGGGTGAAGTTCATTCCTCCTATAAAATCGTCCTTTCTGAATTCGATGATATAATTCTTCCCTATCTCAAGTTGCAATGTTGCCGGTGTCATCTTTCCTGTATCTTCACCGTTTATGAATATCTCTGCACCGGGCGGTGTCGAAAATACTGCTACATTTTCAAGTTCTATCTCGGACCTGAGAACAAGATATGCAACAAAGGCCGACACAATAAGAACTGCTGCGATACATCCGGAAATGAAAAGCGCCGACCTGAATTTGCTTCTTTCCCGTTCTTTTGCTTTCTCAATAGCAACTTCCTTGACCCTTACCTTTTCTTTCAGGTCAAGCTCTTCAAGGTCCCCGATATCCTTGAAAAGTTCATCCATTAGGTACTCTGTCTGAGCTCTTTCCAGCACTTTTGTCATTTTAATGAAATGAGCAGGGAACATTTTTTTGAGAAATGACTGTATCGTTTCTGAGTTAGGATCGAACTCAAGAGAGTTATATACCGACATCAGGGCATCTTTCATTTCAGCAGCAGTGGCATATCTTCTGTCAGGGTCCTTCTCCAGAGCCTTCATGACTATTTTTGCTATTCTGGGATCGATCCCCGGAACGACCTCCTGAATAGGTCTTATCTTTTCATTGAGTATGGCGTTAAGTATTGAGGCGTCGTTATCCAGATGCTTGAAAAGAGGCGCATTGGCGAGCATTTCATAGAAAATGGCACCTAGAGAGAAGATGTCGCTTCTCCTGTCAACTGAAGATTCCCTGCACTGTTCAGGCGAAAGATATCCGTATGTCCCCTGAATACTTGTAAGGGCGCCTTTTAGCTTTTTTGTGTAATTTACATTTGCTATTCCGAAGTCGACGACCTTGATCTTCCCGTCATACGATATCAGGATATTGTTGGGATTCATGTCAAGATGCACGACATTAAGAAAAACTCCGTTCTTGTCCTTGGTGTTGTGCGCATGGTCCAGCCCGCTCAGAACCCCCAGAATTATCTCTATCATGAGATTGAGGGGCATCCCTGATCCTCTCTGCTGAAGCTTGTTCATCAGCGAACCGAGGTTCTGTCCGAACACATACTCCATCGCAATGAAGTACTGATTCTCGAATTTACCGAAATCGTATATCCTTACTATATTTTCGTGACTTATGTTACAGATTATCCTGGCTTCGGAAAGGAACATCTTTACAAGGGTCTGATTGCTGCTGAACTGTTTAAGCACCTTTTTGATCGCAATAGGCATGGAGTTTACAGGGGAGTTCATGTGCTTAGCGAGGTATATCTCCGCCATTCCGCCTGTAGCTATCTTTGAAAGCAGTTGATAATTATCAAACTTTTCAAGCATTATTTATCTCCGGTCACTATTGTTGCGTGATGTAACGAATTCTTTACTTTCAGATAATCAGCTATGACCTTATCTGTATTGACGCTATTCAGTTTCACAGCCTTACAGTAATTGGTAAGGAAACCTTTCACGTATATATCGGCAGGCAGCTTTCCATATTCATCGTTCTCTAAGGCGTGAACGATAAAAGATGATATCTTGGTGCTGGAAACGATCGCTTTTACGGAAATACCTATCTCCTCCCTGATCTTTTTAAGGATCTCCCCTTTTATTGTCTCATTTATGTATTTCTCAAAAAGGGTGTTGGAATCAACATAATCAAGGTCTTCAACTGTAAAGTTCTTTTTATCGGCCTCTCTGCCAAAAACATCTTTCTTTATAAGTTTCTTGCCGCCCTTCTTGTTGCGGTTGTACCTTTTAACAACTTCACTGAGGAAAAATGTATCAGGAAAAGATTCTTCCAGAGAGTTGAGGTGCTCCTCCATTTCCATATCATATTCCTTTCTCAGCTCGTGGTTCGTGAGCTCCCTGTAGACACTGTCCAGGAAAGCATTGTAGACAAAAAGGCTTTCATCATCAAAAATATCTCTCAGCATGGGGTTCTCGATGACATATACTTTTTTGAGCCTTTCATACTGATTGTTGATGTCAAGAATGCTGCACCCTCTTCCCAGTCCGAATATTTCATAATATGTAAGAGGAAGTATCTTTGTCTTTTTCATAGTGCCGCTCCTTTTTTCTGTATGAACTGCTGGGAAAGAAAGCTGGCTATGTTATCAAGTGAATCAACAAATTCACCGTTCTTTTCGAATGTAACGACAGGCTTCATGTTCTGTATGGATGATGTTATCACATCCGAATATGCCATATCACCTGCGAAGCCGGTCTCAAAACCGTATGAATTCTTTATTACGAGCTGATATAACGCTGCGGTCTCTCTGTCTGACGAGCTACGCATGCCGTTAAAGATTATCCCGAGCTTTACATTGTTTACTATTTCCGCAATATGGGCTGAATTTTTAGGAACCGCCTGAGAAAGCAGGAGAAGAAGATTTCTCGGTGTGAAAAGTATGTCCTTTCTGGTCCTCTTGAAATTCTGAACAGTAAACGCAAGATCATATTTTATCTCGACATTTTTCAATCTGTAATTGAATATCTCCCTGAAAAAGAAATTGCTTTTCTCTATCGATACGGGATCAGGACACATGAACATGACAGAATAATCGGCGATGTTGATCACATCAAAAAGGTCATTGTCTATCTTCGACCCCATGTCAATGAACAGGAAATCGAACTGGCTCTGCTTCAGCTCAGCCTCCCATCTCAAAAGATGCTCGGAAACTTTCAAAGTACCGTTTCTATCCTTCAAGTTACTGAAAAAACTGAGGTTCTGATAATCACTGCTGATAAGGGGAAGTATGGAGAAGTGTTCGGCAACTTCATCAGACACAGCATAAGAAGGAAGATTCAGATATGTATGCAGCGTGCCTCCGTTAGGTGCGGCATCCATAAGCAGGACCTTTTTTCCTTTCTGGGCGAGGAATATTGCAAGATTGGCGGTCACTACTGATGTTCCCGATCCGCCTTTCGGGGAAAATGTCGCAATTACTTTTACCATTTTTATTCAACCGGAAGTTTATTTTCAAACTCTATGATATTTATAACTGTTTTTTTCAGTTCTGCAAATTCTTCAGGAAGTATAGTATCCTTTTTAATTTCAACAGATACAGCTATGCCGTCCCTGCCGTATCTTTCACAAGTATACTTCAGGAACTTGCTGTCCGATGTAAAATTCTCAAAACCGCCCTTTATGCCTGAAATGACGGTTATCCTGAAATGACCCGGAAGAACTGAAAGATCGACAGGATAAGTCCTTCCTTCTGTTTTCACTATCTCTTCCAGAAGCGTTCCGGCAGGTCTTGGAATTACCGTCCCTGTACTGAACTCAACAACGAACTCTCCGGTTTCCGGTATCTCCGCAGTCCTTACATTTTTGATCTCAGGACTCTGCCCTGAAAATGTCTCCAGCGATACGGACACCGCTTTTTCAACATCACCTGAGCTTTTTACCGCATATCTCATGGCTGATGCATCTGTTCCGCTGTACCTTATTGACGAAGTCCCGGCAGGATTGACCGTCACCTCTGAAAAGGACTTTGCAGAACTTATGACTTTTCTGAAATCATATCCGCCGGTATCATCTTTCAAAACAAAGGCCTCGACACCCTCATGAAGGGTCCCTATTCCGGGAGATCTGTCATTTTCAGCTGAAGGATCGACAAAAAAACCTGCGGGGAAGCCGTCCTGTTCTCTTATATAGACAAGAGCATGATCAAACTGCATTGAAGGAACATCTTTGTTAAGCGGACCGAGGTCCTTTGACCTTACGAGGGCATAGTCGGCCTCTATACCAGAGGCATTTAGCATCACCTTTAGAAGAAGTGCTTTATCCTTGCAGTCTCCCGACATCCTTTTAAGAACGGCATCCGTCGGCTCAGGCTTAAAAACATATATTCCTGAATCACTGAACAAATATGATATCCTGTCTGCAACAAAATCTCTTAACAGCTCAACAGCAGCGGCTCCGGGAAGGTTTGAAGAATATATCCTCTTTGCCACAGCGCTTATTCCGTCACTTACAACTGAACCCTGTTTAATGAAATTTATCTGCCATTTTGCAATATCGGTCCAGCTTTTAACAAAAGAGTATTCCACTCCGGGAATGAACTTCTGGCTGTCGTACGGCATGAACTTTTCAAATTTAGGAACGAACACATTTTCAGATCTGAATATACGCACAGTGCCGTTATTATAGTTCAAGGACGAGTCTTTCACTTTTCCGCGCACTGAAAAACTGCCCGCAACCCCTTCCGGCATATAAAATGCGAGAACGGAATTTCTGTTTATCACCCCTTCCTCTCCAAAAAGCCAGGATGAGCCGAAACCCTGATATCTGCTGGCAGTACGCTCAACAAGTGTGTACTGCAGATCTATGACATCGCCTGCTTTAAGCGATTTGAACACTATATTTCCATCTTTCAATGCCCAGTTGTCATTCACTGCCGATCCGTTCCTTATGACCTTTGCGGAGATAAGCGTTCCTGAAAGCGGTATCTCTTTAAGTTTTTCACATCCCGTTTCATCAGTTATTTTCATTATCATTCTGAAACGGCTGATAACCGCATTCTGACTGATGACCTTATGAAGTCCTTCGTCATAAAGTATTTCATATGGGTTAGCCTGTGACATGACAGGCGTGCCGTAAATTGAGACGGCATCTTTATCCGTTATCGAATATTTGCCGAAAAAACCGGAAGGATCACCATTTTCGAGATACAGAACTTTTTTATATATTTCATCATTTTCAGGATCAGTTATCAATGCCCTGCTGTAATATTCCAAGGCAGTCCACTTGTTCCCGTTGAGCATTTCAGCATCCCCCATACCGGAAAGAGCTCCGGGGTCCTGCGGGTGCACTGAAAGTATTTCGCGAAAAAGCCTGACTGCGCTTTTTGTATTCCTTTTTGCAAGGAGTGTTCCGGCCAGGTCAGTCTTCAGCTTTATATTGTCAGGGTCGAGCCGGAGCATTCTTTTTATCATATCCTTTCTCAGGTCGAGATCGTTCATTTTCTCAGCCAGAGCAAGAATACTTTCCATTAAAGTATAATTTCCGGGAAACTTTTCAAGCAGGCCTGCCCTTATTTTTAAAGCTTCACGAATATCACCGTACTCTTCAAGTGCAAGGGAATAATATATGCCTGCCGCATATATGTCACTGTATTTTCTGAATGTTTCTCCGCTATGTTTCAGACCTGCCGCGGTCTGACCTTCGGAACTCAGGATGTCAGATACGAGAAGACTTTTATCTATTCCGTCCGGAATGCTGTCATAACTGCCGTTCGTGCGTTCTGAAAGAGCGACTGCCGGACGGACAAGTCCGGGATATGCCGACACCGCTTTTTTAAGCAGGGAAAGACCTTTTTCTTCATCATCGTTCATAAAGAAAATTTCAGCTCCTGAAGTCAGAACAGAAGGATTCGTGCTTCCGATCACCTTTGAAAACAACTGTATAAAACGGTCTCTGTCCACTTTCAAGCCAGCCGGTTCCGATCCGTTAATATCGACAAATTCGTCAAACGGCAAAGACGGAGCATCTTTCTGAGGTTCATATTTCAGCACAGTTCCGGCGGCACCTGTCATTGAATCTGAAACTCTGACCGTGTCGTCAGGCAGGAACACTTTTATCCTTGGATCGGTCTCTTCATAAATACCCGCAGTTATGACTATTTTATGGTCACCCTTTGTGAACTTGTATGTACCGCCGTTCCTTATCACAGAGAAAACATCTTTCCTTCTGACACCTTCATCGGGTTTTACAACCGTTCCGTCAATTGTGATCTCTGTCTTCAGACCGGTCTGGAAAAATAATGGAAGCACCGCATCCTGCTGCAGGGAAAACTCATAGGTAAATGAATACTGTCCGCTTTCTTCAGGAACATGGTTAAAAGGGTCCAGTGTATCTGAAGGAGCTCTCAGCACGACAGCAACACCTTTTCCGGAACCCGGAGTCAGTATTGAAACATGCGTAAGGATGTTCATTGATAAGGAGAGCTCATCATATCTATCCATATTTCCTGTTATCTTAGCCCACTCTCTTGCTTCACCGGCTATCAGACATTTTGCAAACCTGTCGTCAATCAGTTTCGTAGAGAAAAGTGCAAACTCTTCAATATTTTCAAAAGGAAGATACAGTTTTCTAATGTAATTCAAAGATGCGGTCGATACAGACCCGTCCGGACCTTTCACTGAATTTCTGAAATGCGAAAACGCTTTTTCATGCTCTCCGGACAGAAAATAATATTCACCCAGAATGTATTCCGCCGTCTGAACGGTCTTTTCATCTCCGGAACTTTTTGAAAGAGAATAGGCGCAGACCAGAGACCCTTTCCAGTCTGTGAAATATTTCTCCTTCATCTCAGTGAGACTGCATTTCTGAACAGACCTGTCAGCGTTTTCTGTGTCCGGAACAGTACATGAGACAATTGCGATCATGAGAAATAAGATGACTGAATAAAGAACCATTTTATTTTTCATTTGAAAAGCCCTGCTATTTTTTCTTCTGATATTCCGCCGCTTATGACCCCTTTTTCAGTTATAAGTGAGTGGATGAGCTCTGCAGGAACCACATCAAAACCGAGATGCAGTCCGGCCGTCTTTTCAGGTGCTATCCTTTTCCCGTTAAAAAAAAGAAGTTCTGAATCGCTCCTTTTCTCTATCACTATCGACCTTCCTGACATTATGGAAAGATCAAAAGTCTCCAGAGGCATGGCTGACATATACGGGATCTTATGGTAATTAGCACAGATGGCCAGAGGATATGTGCCTATCTTGTTGGCAAGATCACCGTTTGCCGCAACCCTGTCCGCACCTGTTATAACTATATCTATATCTTCCGTTTTCATAACCCATGATGCCGTGCTGTCTGTGATCAGGGTGTGCGGTATGTTCTCGCAGACCATTTCAAAAGCTGTAAGCCTTGCACCCTGAAGGTACGGTCTTGTCTCATCAATGAACACATGTTCAAGCATGTCTCTCTTTTTAAGCGATCTTATCACACCCAGAGCCGTTCCGTAACCGCAGGTTGCAAGAGCTCCGGCATTGCAGTGAGTTATGACTTTAAGCCTTTTTTTCCCGAAAATGGATTCAAGGTGATCCGCACCGTTCTCACCCATGGTAAGATTCCTTTCAAGATCTCTTGCGTGGACATGGTCGGAAAATGTTTTAAAAACATCTCTCAGCTCAGAGGCGGTCTTAGATCTGTTCGATTCATACAGACAGCCTGCCTCTTCAAGAACATTTCTCAGGTTAACGGCTGTAGGCCTTGTCTGCAGAAGCATATTGAAGAGCTCCCTGAAATCCGCCGGATCTTCCAGTGAATAGTTCAGAACTATCGCAGCCGATGCGGCGGCACCTATCAGAGGGGCGCCTCTAAGGTTCATATTGACTATCGTCCTTGCCACATCTTCAGGAGACAGACATTCAATGTAAGAAATGTTTTCCGGCAGTCTGAGCTGATCAAGTACGAGGTATACGCCGTTTTCCCACTTCACGGCAGAAGGAGTTGTTGTTGAAAAATTATGCGACACTGGTCTTACCGGAACCCGGAACCTTCTTTTCGACAGTCACTTTGAAAGATCTCTTTGCACCCGAATCTTCTGAACCGCCGTTATTTTTCTTGAGATATATCATTACTGCGATTATTGCAACTGCCAGAACTGTTATTCCTATTCCTATGCCTATCAGCAGCGGGCTTTTGAAGGATATTCTTTTGACCTGCGTTATCTCCGTGGTCTCATCGTCATGAACGCTTTTTATCCCTTTTATATCCTTTCTGAGTTTTTCCTTCCTCGCCTCTTCAGCTATTATCTGATAAGGAACAGGGTCATACTCCTCACCTTTTTCAATGAATTCAAAAACGAAACCGTCAACCTTTATCTCGTCTCCGTTCCTCATGTCAACGGAATCTATCTCCATGTCGTTCACGATCAGAGAATATTTTCCCTTGTAATCACCTTTTACAAGAAGATACATGTTCCCGTCAAAGATGAGCTTTGAATGCTGCGCCGGTATTTCAGATCCGAAAAGATAAACATCGGCGCTTGCGTGTGAGCCGATAACAGTCTCAGCACCTTTCAGAGGGAACACCTTTCCACCGATGTATCCGGTCTTTGCAAGCAGCAGGTTCTCGGAGGCGGTCCTTTTTCCGGGTTTTGCGGTAGAAGCAGTCTTGAGAGCGCTGTCGTCATCCTGCTCAAGATAGACATTGTAGTCGCCTATCGTTATCACATCGCCTACAAATATCTCCATTTTCCCGGTTATTTCGCGGTCATTCACAAATGTCTGATTGGAGCTTCCTCTGTCCTGTATGATTATTCTGTTGTCAATTATTTCAAGCTGGAAATGGTGTCTTGAAACATTTCTTTCTTTTAGAACGAGATCATTGCTCTCTGATCTTCCGGCGGCGATATAGTTGCCTTCAAAATCATGCACCGTAAGTTCATTTCTGTCATTTTCAACTATCAGCTTTAAACCCATAGCAACCTCTTTATTCTAAAAAATCACTTAATCATTTTAACTTTTCCAGGATTTTGTCAACTCTATCACCCATTTCTTTTAAAATTATTTCATTTTTATCCACAAGTTCAAGATATTTTTTCATTTTTCCGGAAACCCTCGAAATTCCTTCTGGGCCGTAAACGGAAAGAGCTATCTTCAGAAGAAGTTTAAGGAGCTCATCGAGATACAGGTGATAATGTCCGAACCTGTATTCAGCCGAAATGTACCTTCTTTCATCATAAAGAGCATTCCAATTGACGGTTCTGTACTCTCTTGAATAAGATATTGTCGAATACAGCGGATAGTATTTGTCTTTCAGTGTCTTGAAAAGTACACCGCAGACCTCTGAAAGCCTGTTCTCATCTATTTTTTCCCTGACAGCCTTAAAAATTATATCGAAAATATCGACATAGCACATGAACATTGCCAGCACCGGATCGTTCTGGAATAAAGATAGCTCTTTCCTGTCGGCTGAAGACTGTCCCGTCCTTGCTTTAAAAAACACATAAGGTGCAAGTTTTTCATTTGCCGCAAGGTAATTCCTGAAAGCAGGTTCGGTTCTCTCGGTAGCATATGACATCGTGCCGGAATGATAATATGAGAGACCGGTGAACGAACCGTTGGCAAAGAACGCCGTATTAAGGACGGCGCCGTGCTTGAAACCCATCGTGCCTGAAACGCTTTTATCCTTTATGTAGCCTATCAGCCTGTTCATGTCTGCAAGATCGGCAGGTGCAGCGAACATGACCGGAGTGCAGAGCAGTGAATTTATGTCCTCTATCATTGAAGCATCCTCAATAGCGTTGACATAAATATCGATCGATGCGAGGTCGAAGAAGCTCTGGAAAGGCACCTGTCTTGGAATGTTATTGCCCTGATCGTTGGAAAATGCACATACATTAAGTATCTTCCCGTTCCTGAAAAGTATGTATCCCGTCTTTTCAGGGGCGGCACACAGTACCAGACCTCCGGAGAGGTCTTCAAACCGGAAAATATCGTTTATGAGCGTGGTTATATAGCTTCCTTTGAAATCATCAATGTTAAACAGGTTCCTTTCAAACGGAAGAAGCATATCATCACCATATAAAAAGTAACTGCGTTTTATACCATTTTACAACATCTTTGTAAATGAAATACAAAACCGGCCGGAAATAAAAAAAGGAGGGCCGAAGCCCTCCCCGTAAAAATCGAATCCGTGTAATATTGGACTACACAAGACCCTGTGCGATCATTGCATCTGCAACTTTCTTAAAACCGGCGATATTTGCACCAACAACATAGTTGCCTTCGAATCCATATTGTTTTGCAGATTCGACACATGCTTTGTGAATGCCTTTCATGATATTATGAAGTCTTTCATCAACTTCTTCTGCAGTCCATGAAAGTCTGATGGAGTTCTGGCTCATTTCAAGACCGGAGGTTGCAACACCACCCGCATTCGAAGCTTTTCCAGGAGCAAAAAGGATTTTCTTTTCAACAAAGAATCTTACTGCATCGAGAGTTGAGGACATATTAGACCCTTCAACAACAACTTTGCAACCGTTCTTGAAAAGAGTTTTTGCATCATTGAGATCAAGTTCATTCTGAATAGCACATGGAAGAGCAACATCAACTTTAACTTCCCACGGTCTCTTTCCGGGGATGAATTTTGCTGATTTATACTTCTTTGCAAAAGGAGCAACGCTCATTCTGTCTTTCTTGAGCATTTCTGTCATGTATGCAATCTTGTCGCCACTGATCCCAGCTTCATCATAAATGTAACCGTCAGGACCGGAAATTGTAACAACTTTTGCACCCAGATGGTTACATTTCTGAACAGCACCCCAAGAAACATTACCGAACCCGGAAATAGCAACTTTTTTACCCTTCATCGAGTCTTTCTTTGTCTTAAGCATTTCTTCAGCAAAATAAACAACTCCAAAACCTGTAGCTTCAGGACGGACAAGACTTCCACCGAAAGAAAGTCCTTTACCTGTAAGAACACCTGTGAACTCATTACGAAGTTTCTTATACATCCCGAACATATATCCGACTTCTCTTCCGCCGACACCTATATCACCGGCAGGAACATCTGTATCGGGTCCGATATGTCTGAAAAGTTCTGACATAAAGCTCTGGCAGAAACGCATAATCTCATTGTCTGATTTGCCACTAGGATCGAAATCAGCGCCGCCTTTACCGCCACCCATAGGAAGACCGGTAAGACTGTTTTTGAAAATCTGCTCGAAACCGAGGAACTTCAATGTGCTGAGTGTTACTTTCGGGTGGAATCTGATTCCGCCTTTGTAAGGACCTATTGCACTGTTAAACTGAACTCTGTAGCCACGATTAATCTGATATTCGCCTTTGTCATCAATCCATGGAACTCTAAAGCAGATAGTCCTTTCAGGTTCAACGAGTCTTTCAAGAATTTTATTGGCCTGATACTTAGGTTCTTTTTCCATTACCGGACCAAGTGATTCAAGAATTTCCTCCGCAGCTTGAAGGAACTCAGCTTCCCATGGATAACGGGCTTTAAGATCCTTAAGCACAGTTGCAACATACTTGTTCATTATCAACCTCCAAAAAAACGAGTAATAAAAAAACACACCGGACCAAATTCATCGACTTATAGCAAATATCAATGCCAATAGTCAACATAAATGAATAAAAAATATTTTTTTTGTTTTATTTAAATAAAATCCCCTTCTGTGTGTTACTTAAACGGCATGAGAGCGTCTGTGATGGAAAAGAAAATTTCGGTGCCCGGCGGGATGGAAGACATGGAACTCCTTGATCTTGCTGTGAATAATAACGATCAGCGGGCATGGACTGAACTGGTGAAGAGGTATTATTCGAAGGTTTCGGCGACCGTATACAGGATTTTCGGGTACAATGCCGAGGCCGAGGATATCGTTCAGGAGGTTTTTATGGAACTTGCCAAATCGGTAAAGAATTTCAGGAGGGACTCATCGTTCTCCACTTTCCTTTACCGTGTATCTGTAAATACCGCCTACCGCTACATCAGAAGGAACACTTCCAAAGATGTTGTAAGCGATTCCATAGAACTTCTTTCCAACATGCTGCTTTCTAAAAAAGATGAGGATTTCACTTACGAAAAGAAGGAACAGGCGGTCATCGTGAACAAGGCGCTGAGGTCCATTTCCGCTGAAAAGAGAATGGCTCTTGTGCTTTT
>JAKLDO010000053.1 GCA_022703485.1 bacterium | reverse complement strand
TTTTAGCAACTTCAACAGAAAAAAATCTTTCCCACTTGAAAAACTGCCTCTTTTTTAACAGTTCAGAACAAAAACCAATCAATAAAACACAAACCTCAGACTAGAGTCAGTAAAAATTTAGAATCGAACGATTTAGGAATGAAGAAATCAATCATGACTTGGATAATGTTGTAAAAAAATTAGAAAAGGAGCTCTCTTTACTCCCTTCCTTTTTTAAAGGGAAGGGACGGGGATGGGTTCATCCCCTCTTATGATGAGGCATTTCTTCGGGAATGAACATTGAGATCTCGACGAGTCCTGCAACTTTCCCGGCATTATCATACCACGGTGCCTGATAGATAAGTTTCTTTCTCCCTTTTTTCTCAATGGTATAGACATTCTTGGTGTCGCAATCCATCAGGTTTTTCATGATGTCGCGGGATCTCTGCTGGTGACAGCCCATGAGATTTTTACCGATAAGTGTCTTTCCGCCGTCATTTTCAAGCACTTTCGCCGCCGCTTCGTTCATGTCGAGGATGTTGCCCTCAAGGTCCATCACCGTGATCGCCGCACCGAATTTTTCTATCCAGTCTGTGAACATTTTCCACCTCAAAAATGAAAATTACCGGCTACTATATTCCATATTGCCGAGTTTTGTCAAAAAGTGGCGAAACTCGGGTTTTGAGAAATAAAATTCCTCAAAATAATCTAATTTCAAGGAGTATTGTTCCTCAAAATTTGACAATTTCAAGGAATTGAGTATTTTTAAATTGAACGGACCAAGAGGTGAAATATGATCCCGCGCATTTATGATGATTTTGATAACTATCTGAAAAGAGGAAAAGTTCTGGTAATTTTTGGTCCAAGGCAGGTGGGTAAGACAACACTTTTGAAAAATTATCTTTCCCGGACGGAGCTGAAATATCGTCTGGATAGCGGTGAAGATGCAAGGATAACGGAGGTCCTCTCTTCAAAAAATCCGGCCCTGATATCTGAATATGCAGGCGGTTATGACCTCATTGTGATAGATGAGGCACAGAAAGTTCCTGATATCGGAAACGGATTGAAGATACTTATCGACAGGAATCCTGAGCTTTTTATTGTTGCAACAGGTTCTTCATCTTTTGAACTTGCCGGTCAGGTAGGTGAGCCGCTTACAGGAAGAAAGAGGACTTTAACACTTTTTCCGGTTTCACAAAAAGAGCTTTCAAAGATCTACAATAGATATGAACTGCGTGAAAAACTCGAAGAATTCATTATTTACGGTTCATATCCTGAAGTGCTGACGGCGGGATCGGGTTCTCAGAAAGCCGAAATTGTAAAAGAAATAACTTCATCCTACCTTTTAAAGGATATCATCGCTTTTGATAAGATAAAGAACAGCAGGGTCATATTTGATCTTCTGCGGATGCTTGCATTTCAGGTGGGAAGCGAGGTTTCGCTTTCTGAAATTGCAAAGAACATCGGTGTTGACGGAAAAACAGTGAACCGGTACATCGACATTCTGGAAAAATCATTCATTCTTTTCAGGCTTCAGGGGTTCAGCAGGAATCTGAGAAAGGAGATGACTAAGAAAAACAAATATTTTTTCTATGATACCGGAATAAGAAATGCCCTTATCTCGAATTTTAATCCGTTTAATATGAGAAATGATACCGGGCAGTTATGGGAGAATTTTCTTTTTACCGAAAGATTGAAAAAACAATCGTATGAACCTCTTTATGCCAATAATTACTTCTGGAGGACATGGGATCAGCAGGAAATTGATTTTGTTGAAGAAAGAGATGGAAATCTGTTCGGTTATGAGTTTAAATACGGAGATAAAAAAGTTAAAGTTCCCAGACTCTGGAAAGAAACTTATCCCGAGGCGAAGTTCGAGGTGGTGAACAAAGATAATTATCTTGATTTTGTGCTGTAGGATTGAATAAGAGGTTCATAAATGATCTACACGATAGTTAAATATCTTGTGACGGCGGGAGTTGTCGTCGTTGTCTCGGAAGTTGCAAAAAGGTCGGACAGGCTCGGTTCTTTCATCAGTTCGCTTCCGCTTGTGACGCTTCTTGTCCTTTTCTGGCTCTACTTCGAGAATCAGCCCGCGGCAAAGCTTGAAAACCATGCATACTACACATTCTGGTATGTCCTTCCGACACTGCCCATGTTCATCCTGTTCCCGTTCCTGCATCAGCGCTTCGGCTTCTGGCTCACCATCGCCATCAGCATCGCCCTCACAGTAGTGCTCTTCGCCATCACCGGGATCATCTGCAAAAAATTCGGAGTAGTGCTGTTTTGAATGATGGTATTCCAATTTTTTTAAGAATCATTTTTTTACTTGAAATGAGATGATGAAAAGTATAAAGTTATTTAGAATTCAACGATTTTGGTTTGTTATGGTGGTTCAAATTCTTGATCAAAAAGCTTCTGTAAGAAAGTTTTTTGATATGAATATAAAAAAATGAATAAGAAAAAATATGCCTGATAATTCAAAACTTAAATTAATGGTTGCATCGACGGTTTATAATTTTGAGAATCAATTGGTTCAACTGTGCGGTATCCTTAAAGTATTCGGCTACGATGTTTGGAACTCTCACCTTGGTACGATTCCAGTCCATCCCAATAAATCGAACCTTGAGAATTGTGTTGCTGCTGTTCAGAATTGCGATATATTCTTAGGTGTTATTCGTCCATATTACGGGAGTGGAGTTATTGAGAATTTTTCTATAACACATCAGGAGTTTCTGGAAGCTATTAAATTGGGGAAACCTAGGTGGTTTCTGGTTCATCATGATGTTATCACGGCGCGAAAATTATTAAAACCGTATATGTATAAGAAAGGAGTTCGTACAAAATTCAAATTAAAGCCGAATCCTATAATAGATGATTTGAGAGTGATAGATTTATATAACGATGCTATACAAAATAATATTAATCCGGCAAATCGAACTGGAAATTGGGTTCAGGAATTCCAAGGCATTGAAGAGATAAATTGCTATATTGATAGTCAACTAAAGGATTTAGACCGAATTAGAAAAATATGTGCGGAGATGAATGGAGAATGAATAAAGAAGAATTAAAAGAACTCATCGAAAAAGGTAGAACAGAGCAGATAGAATTCAAGAATTCTAAATCATCTATTGATGATGTGGCTCGTACCGTTTGTGCTTTTCTTAACCGAAAAGGTGGACGAATATTGATTGGATTTTCAGACAAAGGCAAACCGACTGGTATTTTAGATGTTTCATCTTTATATCAGCAACTTGAAACTGAGCTGCATAAAATGATTTCGCCATCAACATTTTGGAGTGTTGAACAGGCGGAAGATGCAGGAAAAGATTTTATCATTGTCGATGTTCCTGAAGGTATGGATAAACCTTATATAGTTGATGGTGCAATTTACATTCGAGCGGGAATAAAAGATGTTCCGGCAACACGAGATGATATCAGCACTTTAATTCACAAGCGGTCTGAAGCAGGAGTGCGTTGGGAGCGACAGGTTGCAATCGGTACAGGGCTTGAAGATTTGGAGGAGAATATAATTGTTGAAACTGCACATTTGGCAGTGAATTCAGAACGATGGAAAGGTAACCCGAAAGATATTGAATCATTTTTGCATTCATTTGGCTTGTTGATGTCTGGGAGTTTGACTAAAGCCGCTCTTGTTTTATATGGAAAAAATCCAACTCGTTTTTTTCCACAGGCAAAAGTTCGCTTAATGGTTATGCCTAGTGGAAAAACAGGGGGACATTACTCTATGGATAAGGAATTCGATGGCGGACTCCTTAGGATTACTCAGGAAATTCAGGATTCATTAGCTGTTTATGTCGGTGGAACTAGTAGTACCTTTTTAGCACAAAATTGGCAACGCTCAGATAGACAAAGCTATTCTTTACCGGCTCTGCGAGAAGGAGTTATGAATGCATTGGTGCATAGAGACTACGAATCGAACGGATCAATATTAATTTCTGTTTTACCCGATTCAATTAAGATTTCGAATCCGGGTAGTTTGCCAGAAGGGTTGAAAGTAACTGACTTGAAGAAAAATCACCTGTCTTTTCCACGCAATCCGGATATTGCTCATATATGTTTCTTGCATAGGCTTATTGAAAAAGTTGGTCGCGGTACTCAGTTTATTGTTGAAAACTGTCGTAATGCACAGTTGAAAGACCCTAGATGGATAAGTTCTTCTTTAGAAACCTCTCTTATTTTCTTTTCATCTCTAAACAAAGCAGGAGCTCAAGATCTCAATGAGAGACAGAAAAAGATAATTGAAGTATTAAAATCAAGTAAAAATATGAAAGCAACCGAAATAGTTATTTTACTCGGTACTGATATTACAGACCGCACAATACGGAATGACCTTGATTCTTTAATAAAGCAGAGATTGATTGTGCGTAATGGGCGAGGTCCCAGCACAACCTATTCATTAGAAAATCAAGAATCAAAGTGACAAATCGTTTCCAGATTTTTCCAGATGTTATCATGAATAGTTATGAATTTCTATGAATTGTTGTGTGTATTCAAATAGTTCCGTGCATTCTTGCATGTTTTTAGATGTTTCCAAATGTTTCCAAATGTTTCCAAATGTTTCCAAATGTTTCCAAATGTTTCCAAATGTTTCTAAATGTTTCTAAATGTTTCTAAATGTTTCTAAATGTCTTTTCGAGAACAAAAATTTTTGTGTGAAAAGGTTCAAAAAAGAATATGAAAATTAGCGATTTGTGAAAAAAAATAATATTATTCGTAGCGTTTCGAATTTTTGTAAGGAGAGAATCATGCTGAAAGGTAAAAATGTGAATTTAAGGCTGACAAAAGAAAGTGATCTGGAAAAGATAAACGAGCTGATGAGCGACCTGATGAACCGTGGAGATTATTATCCGATGGGTCTGCACACACTCGTCGCGGCAAAGAAGGGATTCAATGAGAACGGGTTCTGGGGTGAAGATATGGGCTGGCTTGTAATAACTGATAAGAATGACGAAATGCTCGGCAATATCGGCTTTTTCAAGTATGCCCCTTATGCCGACGGTTATGAGCTCGGAGCCATAATTTTCAATCCTGAGGATCGTGCAAAAGGTTATATGACCGAAGCGCTCAAGATATTCATCGCATACATGTTCGAGATAAAGAAAATAGAAAGGCTTCAGGCGGCGCTCACCGAAGGTAACAAAGGGAGCGAAGGGGTTTTCAGAAAATGCGGACTGACAAAAGAAGGGGTGATGCGCAAAGCGATCTACCACCGCGGTCAGCACAAGAATCTTGTGCTTTATTCAATACTTAGGAATGAATCAAAGTCGCTGAAGGAAACGATAGAGAGTCTGTGATACCAATAATCCGCAAAGACGATCAAAATGGTTTTGTTTGCGGATTTGGCTGCAAGAAATTGCATAATCCGCAAAGATAGTTATGATTGTTCTGTTTGCGGATTTTAATTCTGAGGTGTGAAATGGGTTTTGTAGGAAGAAGCAAAGAAGCTGAAATACTAGAGAAAAACTATAATACTGCGATGAGCAGGCTGGTTGTAGTTTATGGAAGAAGGCGAATCGGGAAAAGCACTTTAATTCAGAGATTCGGAGAAAAAAAGAGTGATTTTTATTCATTTGAAGCAGTGGAAAAGCTGGATTCACAAGGTCAGATTTCTCATTTTATTGATCAGTTAAGAACAAAAATTGATGATCCGTTCTTTGCACAACTAGTTTTTTCAGACTGGTCACAGGTTTTTAATTATTTAACTGAAAAGCTAATTCAGAGGCGTTCAAAAAAGAAGATCATCATTTTTTTTGATGAAATCCAATGGATGGCTGCCGGTCAGGAAAAGCTGATAAGTCTGATAAAATTCTATTGGGATAATCATTGGAAAACCCGCAATGTAATGTTGATTTTATGTGGTTCTGTTGCTTCTTTTATGGTGAAGAAAGTTCTGTCCTCGAAAGCTCTTTACGGTAGAGTAAATCAGGAAATACTTCTAAAAGGGTTAACTCCTGCTGAAAGTTTTCTTATGTTTAAAAATAAAAGAAGTCATGAAGAGATTCTTAATTATATTCTGGTGTTAGGAACAATTCCTAAATATCTTGAAGAGATAGATCTCACGATGTCTTTTAATCAGAATATGCAGAGACTCTGTTTTTCAAAAAATTCACTTATGCTGAATGAATCTGAACGGATATTTTATAGTCAGTTTAAAGAAGTAAGAACATATCAGCAAATAGTCCAGCTTTTAAAAAACGGTATTTTTTCAATGGTCGAGATCAGTGAAAAGTTAAAAATTGCTTCAGGCGGTGGACTCAAAATGTATCTTGATAACCTCGAACATGCTGAAATAATCAGGTCGGTTATTCCTTTTAACAAGGAAGCTTCAACAAAACTAAAAAAATATACCTTATCCGATGAATTTCTTTCTTTCTATTTCAAATATATAGAGCCGAACATGTCTGAAATAAAAGAAAGTGATTCAAAAAAACTGTTTGAAAAGATAACTCGTAACAGTATTCAGATATGGCTCGGGTTTGCTTTTGAAAGGTTCTGCATTAAACACTCTCATTTTTTTGCAGAACTTATGGGTTTTGGAGACGAAGTCCTTAGAGCCGCACCTTATTTTGAAAAAGGAGATTCATCATTTCAAATTGATCTGCTGTATAAAAGAGCGGACAAAGTTATTACTGTTTGCGAAATAAAACATTACACCGGCAGAATAACTACAAAGATAATTCCTGAAGTTGAAAAAAAATGCGCACTTTTAAAAATTCCGAACGGATACACAATTGAAAAAGCGCTTATCAGTCTTTACGGACCGGATGAAGCCCTTAAAGACAGCGAATATTTCAATCATTTCGTAACACTTGAAGATATTTTCAGGCAGAAGTAAGGTTACCCGCCGTTTCTGTCGTAGATGTCTTTCAGCATGGGTTCGATCCTGCGGGTTTTTGATATGAAAAGAAGTGAAGCGCCGATGCAGAGTATCCCGCTGATGAAAAGTGTTGCAGGAGTTCCTATTTTCTGGGCGGCTGAGCCCATAACCAGATTGCCGAAAGGGGTGAGCCCCATGAAAGAGAAAGTGTAAAGGCTCATGACCCTGCCTCTCATATTTTCATCGACGACACTTTGAATGATCGTGTTGGATGAAGCCATTATCGTCATCATGCCGAAACCGCTTGTCACAAGAAGTATCAGAGAAAGTTCAACGCTTCTTGAAATTGAAAATCCAATGATCCCCAGACCGAATATGAGCGGTGCTATAGACAGATTCCTGAAAAGTCCGCGGGCGTTCTTTCTCGAGGCGAGATACAAAGCACCAGTCAGGGCACCGAGCCCGGCTCCGCCCATCAGCAGTCCGAAAGTCTGCGACGCACCGTGCAGAACATCCCTTGCCATTACAGGCATAAGAACGGCGTAAGGCATACCGATGACACTTGCAAAAGCCACCATCATAAGTATCGCTTTTATCGGAACTGACCTGAAAACATAAAGAAATCCGTCTTTTATATCGCGCATTGCGCTTTTATGACTGTTCTGATGCTCATGTGGTTCGACCTTTATCATCAGAAGAGCCGTTATGACCATGATATAGCTCAGACCGTTAATGAGAAAACAGATCCCTTCATTTGAGACAGCTATTATAAACCCTGCAAGAGGCGGACCCACAAGCCTTGATGCGTGAAATGTCGTAGAGTTCAGAGCGATAGCATTGCCGATGTCATCTTTCCTGTCAACTATCCGGACAACGAAAGCGTGCCTCGCAGGAGCGTCAAAAGCCATGATGACACCCTGTATCAGGCTCAGGATGATGATAGTCGTTACACCTGCGATGTTCAACAGGACAAGAGCGGCAAGCACAAGTGCCTGCACCATGAAAAGGGACTGCGTTATGATAAGGATCTTATACCGGTCATATCTGTCGGCGGCGATCCCCGCAAACGGAGCGAGAATGAAAGACGGCACCTGCCCTGCAAAAGCGGCAATTCCGAGAAGGAAAGCAGAGCCGGTGAGCCGGTAGACAAGCCAGCCGAGGGCGACCTGCTGCATCCATGTGCCGACAAGTGAAGCTATCTGACCGAGAAAATATTTCCTGTAATTGGGATAGTTCAAAGCCCTGAAAGTAGTTCTGATACCGCTGATATCCACAATTGTCTCCAAAAATCTGAAAAAGTATTATCACGAAAAATATTAAAAGCAAATAGTGAGAGAATCTTGTTAATATTCAGTTTTTGACTAAATTTGTAGGGGTAGCCGGATCATCTTAAAAATAAGTGAGGTGCAGAATGAGGTCTTTCATTACCGTTGCCATCCTGACAGCATTTTTACTTTTGTCTGTTTCATGCAGCGGATCTGCAACATCAGGCAGAACAGACAAAGACAATGCTGTGAACGATGAAAACCAGACAGATTCGGAAAACGACTCTGACGGACAGTTGAATGATGAATCTGAAGATAACGATGATCCTGCAAAAACGGATGACGGAAACGATTCTGAGGATAGTGACGGAAATTCAAATGGTGACGATTCTCCTGACTCTGATGGATCGGTTGAACCTGATGAAGATGTTCCGGTGATATGTGAAGCAGGAGTCAGAAGCTGCCGGGAGAACACGGTAATTGAATGCAATGATAAAGGAACGGTCATAAATGAAATAGAGAACTGCACCGGTGTAGGTGTTTCTTGCTATAAAGGGGAATGTCTTGATGAATGCGGTATCGCCGCTAAAAATCAGGGTTATCTCGGATGTGAATACTGGGGAGCCTTTTTACAGCAGTCCGGAGGGTATGAAGACAAAGCCACATATGCACTGGTAGTGGCTAACCCCAATGCCACAAAGATCAATGTCAAGGTCTTTACAGTAGGTGATGTTATTCTTGCCGAGCATGATATCGAAGCTGGAGAGCTTTATTCATTTGAGCTCGGAACAGAAAGACGAATTCAGGGTCCAGGCATAAGCGACCTTGCTTTTAAGCTTGTTTCGACCCGTCCTGTAGCCGTTACACAGATGAATCCGTTCGGCAATGTCATGATATATTCAAATGATGCCACACTTCTATTTCAGAAAGGTGCGCTGGGAACTCAGTATTATGCGATGTCGTGGCCGTCATGGTCAACGATGTCCGGATTTATTGCAATAGTTGCCGTAGAAGACGGAACCACTTCTGTTACAGTAAATTACGCCGCATCCACTAAAGCCGGGACAGGAATTGAGGCACAGCAGGGTGGAGATGAAGTTGAATATTCTCTTACCAAGTACCAGATACTGACGCTTAATTCTACAGATGCGGCTGATGTAAATTCATACGGCGCCGACCTGACAGGATCTTTTATTATATCCAATAAGAAAGTCGCTGTGTTCGGAGGACATGTCTGTGCGAGGATACCTGCCGATAAAACGGCCTGCGATCACCTTGAGCACCAGATATTCCCTCTTCAGAGCTGGGGAAAGAAATTCACGGCGGCGAGGACAAAACCCAGAGGGACAGAGCTTGATCATTACAGGATCCTGGCTTCGGATAAAGGCGCTTCTGTTGCGTGGAGCGGAGGGATATCGGGAAGTAAGATCCTTTCCGCAGGCGAATTTTATGATATGTCAACGGATGCGGATTTTGTAATAAATTCAAGCGAACCGGTAATGGTCGGACAGTTCCTTGCAAGTCAGGATGCGGGTGCAACGACAGGAGATCCTTCAATGATGCTTGTCGCTCCTGATGAACAGCTGAGGAAGGAATATGTTTTCCTTGTTCCGCCTAATTATGATAACAACCGGATAACGATAGTCGCATCAGCGGATACTAACATAACGGTCAATGAAACATCCTATTCATCCAACAGTTTTGATCAGATACCCGATACTGACAGATTGAAAAAGTGGATTGAACTTGAAACAGGACCTTATACGCTTGAAGCGTCAAAACCGGTCGCGCTCTATGTCTACGGATATTCCCAGTATGTCTCGTATGCCTACACCGCAGGACTCGATCTTACCACCATAAATCCTGTCGAAGAGTAACAGCTGTCAAATTTGTATAATATGTCGGCTCAGTTTTTGCAAACATGTTGAGCCCTTATTTCTTTTCTTGAAAATCTAATTGCGATTCGATATATTAAGCCTTTGATTTTGAATCGGCGAGGTTTAAAATGAAGGAAAAAAGGGGCGGAAGCGAACTGTTGAACAGAAGAAGTTATTCGAATTGGCTTAACGAATTGAAAGCAAAAGTCCGATCTGCTCAGCTTAAGGCGGCTGTTTCTGTCAATGCGGCTATGCTTGAGTTTTATTGGGAGCTCGGAGCTGATATTGTTAAGAAGCAGAAAACGGCAAAATGGGGAAGCGGATTTCTGAACAGATTGAGCCAAGATCTGATGAACGAATTTCCGGATATGAAAGGGTTTTCAGAGCCCAATTTGCTTTTCATAAAACGGTGGGTTCTGTTTTATAACACAGGTGATTCAAATTCAGTCACAGCTTGTGACCAAATTAAAAAAATTACTGTAAACCCGTTATTTCAGATACCTTGGGGACATAACCGGATAATCATAACAAGATGTAAAACTGTTGATGAAGCAATGTTTTATGTTCTTGGAACCATTAAAAACAACTGGAGCAGGTCAGTTCTGACACATCAGATCGAAAGCGGACTTTTTCAAAGACATGGAAAAGCGGTGAGTAATTTCAACGAAACGCTTCCGCAACCCGATTCAGATCTTGCAAAAGAAATAATTAAAGATCCTTACAACTTTGATTTTCTTGCATTTTCCAATGATCTCAACGAGAAGGAACTGGAGCGTAATCTGATAGACAACATTACTAAATTCCTGATTGAACTGGGAGCCGGTTTTGCATATATGGGCAGACAGGTTCCTATAAAAGTCGGAGACAGAGAATTTTTTATCGATCTGCTTTTTTACCACACAAAACTGCACCGTTATGTTGTTATCGAGCTGAAAACCGTTGGTTTTGAACCTGAACACGCAGGGAAGCTGAATTTTTACATAAAATCGGTTGATATGCTCATCCGGAGAGAAGGTGATAATCCCACGATCGGAATTCTGCTTTGCAAAAACAAAGACCGGCTTGTTGCTGAATATTCTTTGAGCGACATCGGAAAACCCATCGGTGTTTCAGAATACCAGTTGACGCAAACGCTGCCTGATGAACTGAGATCGTCCTTGCCTTCAATCACAGAGATAAGAAAACAGCTTGGCAGAAAAGAATCTTGAGAATATAACAGTTTTGATCTAAAGTCCTTTTCTGGAAAATGGAGAAAATGATGAACCGTTACGCTATTCTCAAAACGATGCTGCCGCCGATGATCCCTCTGCTGGTATTCATTCTGGCGGATGAGATATGGGGAACGAAAGTCGGTATTATTGTTGCGCTTGTGTGCGGAATTGCTGAATATATTTACATATTTATAAAAGAAAAGCGCAGCGACAGGTTCGTTCTGGCGGATACTGCTCTGCTTGTTGCGCTCGGCGGAATTTCGATACTTCTTGAAAATGCGGTGTTCTTCAAGCTGAAGCCGGCACTGATCGAGGCGATATTCTGTGTGATACTCGGAATATCGGTGTTTTCAGATAAAAACCTTATACTTCAGATGACACGAAGATATATGAAAGGGATAGAGATCCATGAAAAGGCTGTGGAAAGGATGCGGGTTATGCTCAGGAACCTGTTCTGGATATTTACTGTGCACACTGTTCTTATCGTTTATTCCGCTTTTTTCATGTCTGAACGGGCGTGGGCTTTTATCAGCACGGCACTTTTTTATATAATATTTGGAATTTACTTTGTTTTTGACATTATAAAACTGAAATATCTTTCAAAACGCTGATGAGAACGCTTAAAAGGGCATATATAGAAATAACCAATGTCTGCAATCTTGACTGCTCTTTCTGCCCGAAAACAGGCCGCAGAAAAGAGTTCATGAGTGAACCGCTTTTTGAGAAAATACTTCAACAGCTGCAGGGTGTTACAGAACACATCTATTTCCACATCATGGGCGAGCCGCTACTTCACCCGCAGATCGGCAGTTTCCTTGATATCAGTCATAGTCTTGGATTCAAGGTCAATCTTACAACAAATGGAACTCTGATAGATAAAACCGGTGATATGCTTATAACAAAACCGGCACTGAGGCTTGTGAGCTTCTCTCTTCACAGTTTTGATAAAGAGACGGATAATTCAGGCATCTATCTCGACAAGGTGTTTTCGGTCATATCAAAAGCTCAGAGCAGGAACATCCTTTGCGGGCTCAGACTCTGGAATGTGACCGGCACGGACGGAACAGATCCGAACAGGTATATTTTAAGCAGGATCGAAAAGGAGTTCGGCACAGGACCTCTGAGCAGTGACCTTAGTTCAAGAGGCATTGAAGTGGCAAAAGGGGTCTATCTCAACTTTGCAAGGGAGTTCGAGTGGCCGGGAATTGAAAAAGAGCCGGTCGGCAGCAGCGGATTCTGCCACGGACTTCGTGACCAGATAGGATTTCTCGTTGACGGAACGGTCGTGCCGTGCTGTCTCGATTCGGAAGGAAGCATCGCACTCGGCAATATAAACACACAGAATTTTTCAGAAATCATCAAATCTCAGCGCTCAAAAGCGATCTATGACGGTTTTTCATCCCGCAAAGCAGTGGAAGAGCTCTGCAAAAAATGCGGCTACAGAACACGGTTTAACGGGTGAATCATTTCCCGATCTTGAAATATTTCACAAGCAGTTTGTCGACAAATAGAAGTTCCTGAGGTTTAATGGCTCCGATTTTTCCAAGAATAATAGTGCGGCTGAGTGTGGCAAGTTTTGAAATTTTAAGAAGAGACTCTTTTTTAAGATTATTTGAAGTGTCTGGTTTGAGTTTTAGGTCAAAAGTCCCAGGATTTTCTGTTACACTTGATATGAAGGCAAGCGTAACATCCCGCCCATCATCAGCAAGAACGCAGGCCGGACGAACCTTTTTGCCTGTAAGATCGGAAAAGGGAAAATTCACTAAAATGATGTCACCTTTCATTTATATTCTTCCTTTACATCGCAGACTGTGTAGATATCTTCCTCTTTATCATTAAGGAAATAGAGAGCTTCAGAGCCTGATGAAAGTTTTTTGAGTCCTTCCGCAATTATTCTGTTCTCATTTTTTGAAAAAAGATATTCAACAAAATCATATACTTCTGAAAGCTTATCGCTCGGCAGTTTTTTCATAAAAGCATTCGTTTTCTTTATTAATTCTTCTCTTGTCACAGAATTCTCCTTTTAAAAACCCAACCAATTATAGTTTACACCACTTTTTATGTCAATTGTCCGGCTATCTCAAATTAACATTGGGATCGTCTTCGGTGGCTGTGCCTATGAAGCACATCTGGTTAAGGGTCTGGGCGAAGAGGTCAAGCAGTGATTTGAGCACTTCCTTGTCTTTGATTATGCCGGTGACCTGAAAATAGAGTTCATCGACTCCTTCGGGGAACTTTGCGCCGAACCAGCCTTCATCGTTCCTCACTTCGAGCATGATCTCCCTTTGCATTCCTATAAGTTCAAGCATTTTCTGGTCTGTGATAAGCTCCTGTATTTTCTGAGGATCATTGCCTTTGATGATGAACTCTTCATCAAATCCGGGAACTCCGATCTCGATATCCTGCATTCCGAGAAGCTTTCCGATCGAACTGAATATCCCTTTGCGGTATATCTTGAACTTCATCCCGGAAGGATTGGCAAAAGGCGCTCTGATGCGGGTGAAGTAAGTCTTGCTGTTTTTGGTCGAGACCGAAAAAGTATCAAGTACAATGGTCCATTTCTTGAATTTTACGATAACGGCATCTGCTTTCCATGTCCCTCCGTCAACGAACTGGAACCCCATTTCATTGCAAAGCTGTGCCCATATCTCTCTCTGCGTCGGCCCGAAAAGCGAACTGAAAAATCCCATGGTATGCTCCTTCTGAGTTATTCAAATGCCGCTTAATTATATGAAAACAGTTCCGGTTCTCAATTTTATGAAAAACTGGCCTGAATATTTTTTATTTCAGGTATTGCTATCCGTTTTCCTATCATTATAATCGCACGGTTTTTGTTCATAAATTTGGAGAGATCATGAAAAAGCTTTTCTTTACTGTTTTCATTCTGTTTTCAATTCTTGTTACAAGTTGCGGTTCTGATGAAAAAAAATCAAATGATTCAGACACTTTTATTCAGGACAGTGACTTTGAAACTCCTGACAATTCCGAAAATGATAACGAAGCTGAACCGGACACAGATTCAGACATCGTTGTTGCGGGAGATGTCCAGCTGATCGAGTTTAAAGACGAGGTTGTTGTCACTCATCCCCTCATTTTCAGGAAAAACCTTTATGTCCTTACAAAAAAAACCATTGAGGAGACCAAAGATATAGATCTAGGCGGGGGAGAAATATCACAGATTCCGGTTTCAAATACGATACTGACACTTCACGCTTATGATACCGCCACAATGGAGGAAAAGTGGGCGGAACAGATCACAGATTACGCTTTCGGGGTTCAGAATGATCTCGCGGCAATCGGAGAAACTATAGCTGTTGTTTCATCACAGTCTGCAAAACCATGGGAAAGTCTTGACAGTAAAGAGCATAGAAGAATGAGCTTTATCCATTATAAAACAGGTGTAACCTTTTTTGAAAGCGGCACTCTTTCTGCATGGGATACTGAAACATGCGACCATAAAAAAATTACAAAGAAAACAAATAACGAGTCCTCTGTCGGAGATATGCTGATCGAAGACGGGCTTATTCTGTTCACAGAATCGGGGTTCGGAGTGAGTTACTGTTCAGGAGAGCTTGTTTTTACAGATATCAACGGGCACTGGAAGATGACCACAGAACCGGAAAGTGTCGTAATGATGAATAAAAATATATTTATGTTTGACACTCAGTCAGCTCTTTCACAGCCGTATGATTTTATTTCAGTCAATATCCCTTCAGCTATAAAACGGCTGAGGCTGTGTGATGTCGAAAGTATTATTTTTACAATACCGTTTGCATCATCCGGGGATTATAAAGCTGTTTCTCCATTTGTAATAAATGATGAAAAAATATATTTCACGTACCAGAAAAGCGATCTCAGTTATTTTATCGGTGTATTCAATCAGTTCACAGGAAAAATGATCAAAGAGACTGAACTTGCCAAAAATCTTCCTGCACTGACCTACGGAATTTCTTTCAGACCGGTGATATTTGATAACAAGATCGTTGTCAGCAACGGAATTGACACTGTCGGAGATTCCAGATATCTTGTGCTGAATCTTGAAGATTTTACAAAAACAGCCGAAATTCCTGCATATCATCTTGATGCCTATTCAAACAGTCTGATCCTCGGCGGAGCTTTCTACAGACTGAAGACTGAATGCGTTGAAAACTGTGACAGTGACTATGAAACAGAACGAGTTTATTCCCATTTTATTGAAAGAAGCAGTCTTGAAGACGGTTCATCTGAAAAGATTCACAATGAACTTTTTAGAAAACTTGTAAATAAAGACCCCCTTCCGGCGTTCTGGAACGCTTATGACGGCCGTGTCTTCTTTACAAGAGACAATATGCTTTTTATCCTTAAAAATCAGGATTTTACCGGGGCGAAACTTCAGAAAAATTACAACAACAACGGCAACTCTGTAATAAACACGGAAGATCCGGCATCAAATACAAACTGTTCGAATGTCATCCCTGAGGATTCTGAAACCGAGGATTTTTCTTCACAGCCTGAAATTGAAGAAGCTGAGCATTCAGCAACTGATAAAAGTGAAGACACTCAACCCGGTTTAACAAATCTTTATCCTGATCTTGTTGATTTTTCTGAATATGAAACTGCTTACATCCCGCTTCTTAAAAAGGTCTATTTCAGCTCTAATGGAGAAACCTCCGGAACTGGAGAAGGTGGAATAAAAATAAATACGCAGTTCTCATGTCTGGGAGATTCAGGCTGTGCGTGTCATGAGAAAGGAAACTCTGTAAAAATGTTCTATCCTTATAAAGTTTATGCACCGCTTCATGAAAAAGATAAAAATAACGGAGCTCCGTATCTAACCTATTATCCTGACATACCGATGTTCTACCGTGTTTTCGAAGATATGTCGCTGAAATCAAACAGGAAAATATTCCTCTCCTACAATGCTTACGAACACGACACAGAAGATATTATAGATAAAATTGAAAACAATATCGGTGATATTTTTGATATTGCCGTGGCACTTTATACCGGAGACTACTGCGCTCTGGTGGAAAATGTCCTGAGCATTGCCGAAAAGGAGCTCCAGCCGGTTGACGAGAATTACGGATCACCGTTTCTAACAATTGAAAAGCAGAAAGAAAATGAAACCAATGTGTTCGGTATAAAAACAGACGAAACATCTGGATTTTACACCGTTCAGGGGACAGATGAACCTGGAGATATGCAGGCGGCAGTAGGAAAAATGCATGATGTTACAAGTGCAGTCTGTGATTTAATTGATATAGTTAATAATCCTGCAAATCCTTCAAATTTTTCAGAACTTGATAACATGTCCGGATCTGTACTTAAAGATAAAGAAAAAAGCGGCAGATATACGGAAGGTGATATTGAAATTTACAGAAAACAGCTGGTTCCGGTTAAACATCTGACTGTGACAATAGATAATATAGAAACTGTAACTCCGTCTGACATCTCTTTGAAAACAGCTTCAATCCGTGCCGGAATACTCGGTGAAGATTATACGAAAAACGAACCTGACGATAGTGCTGATACGGATGGAACACCATTCATGAGCTATGTAAAAATTCCCGCCGTTGATACTTCGCAGACTGTTAATAAAGTGATCTTTGATGAAGATATCGCTGCAAATAAAGGACTCGCCGGAATCTATATCGAAACAGGTCTGAGCTACGATGATATTTCAACATTCAGGTTCATTGATGCCGGATCATACTCGCAGACTTTCTTCTTTGAGGATATTTTTTACGGTTCATGGGAAAGAGACGGTTCAACAAAAACATTTAAGAAATCTGTCGTTAAAAGAATAAAATCAATTGAATCGGATAGTTATGTCTATCTGACAATCGAAGTCGAAATCAATTAAAAAAACAGGGTCCTTAAAACTGTTTTAAAACAATGTTAAAACATTGAAAAAAGTCCGGCAATCTGAATAATCCTCCATCGGTATGATTGTGATAATTTAACCGGAGTGAAAATATGAAGGTTTTTACAGTGCTTATATTTGTACTGATTTTTGTAACTGCATGCGGATCAAAGAAAAAAGATGTTGAGACGGATGATTCTGACAAATATCAGATCACAGATACAGATAAGACCGAAACTGTCGATGAAGCATCAGATGAAACCGTTGATGAAGCTATTGATGAACTAAATGACAATGACTTGTCCGACGATTTATCCGATGAAGTTTCAGACACGGAGTCGGATGAAAATGTGGATGAAACAGTTGATGAGTCAAATGACAATGACTTATCCGATGAAATCCTGACGGAATCGGATGAGACTGCCGATGAAGATGGCGATACTGATGAGATAGTAATGCCTTTTTGCGGAAATGGAGTTGTTGACGGAGATGATAGTTGTGACGATGGTAATTTGAGTAACGAAGATGATTGCAAAAATGACTGCACATGGAATTACTGCGGAGACGGATTTGTTAATGCTGGTGTTGAGGTGTGCGACGGGGAACCGGCAAGTTGCAGTTCGCTTGGGCTCGGAACTGACGGGACTGCGATCTGTATGACTTGTGATTATTGGCTGACGGCAGGAAATTGTTCTCAATCTGCTGCATGTCCTGTAAAACCTGATGTTGTAACGATATGGAATGATTACGGAAATAGCGGAACTTATCTTCAAACATGGGACGGTTCTGCATGGATGCCTGAATTATCGACATCTTTCAGTACAGAATCTGGTGATTGCAAATATCAGTGTGCGCCAGATTATTACTGGAGCGGTTCAGAATGTAAGGCTATTGTTAAAACCGGAGCTGTATGCTCAGGTCAGAAAAAATGCTATGACAATAATGCCGAAATGATCTGTCCATTAGAGGGGAATGATTTTTATGGTACGGATTCGCAGTATTCAGCTCTTAATAAATGTACTAATCGGAGTTTCACGATCAGCGGAGCTTCAGGAAATGATGTTGTAAAAGATAACAATACAGGACTTCTCTGGCAGAGAATAATGCCTTCAAAATATACTGGCTGCACAATGGGAAACCCTGTAGGTTCAAAGTGCAAAATGTCAGAAGCGGTCAGTTATTGCGAAAACTTGAATTACGGCGGATATTCAGACTGGCGGCTGCCGTCAAGAAATGAGATTTCCACAATTCCTGATTACGGATCATATTCTTCAATTGATTCAACATTTTATTACACTTCCGAATACTACTGGACTTCAACTCTGCTCAGCAGTAATACAAATAAAGGATGGTTTGCGGCTATACGGGGCGGCAGTCTATCTTCCCAGGGTATTGATCTAGCTGGAAATGCGTGGTGTGTCCGCGGTGATCCTCTGATTCAGACCAATAACTTTGTTGAATCCTCAGTTGAGGGGAAAGTTATCGTGACTGACACATCGACAGGTCTCATCTGGACAAAAGAAATAAGCGTTGAAAAAACATGGAAGGATGCATTAAGCTACTGCGAAAACGCGACTTATGCAAATTATAATGACTGGAGACTTCCTAATGTAAAAGAGCTCGAAACACTTGTTGACGATACGAAATTTGATCCTGCAAGCGGTTTCCCGGGACTGTCCTCTTTAAGTATATGGTCATCGACAACCAGTGAAGATTCCGGAAACGGTGCATTTTATCTTTACTTTTACACAGGCGGAGTATTTGTACACAGCAAGACTGCCGAAATAAACGCAATCTGTGTTCGTTAATATGATGTCATCAATTCCATTCATAGGTGAAGCGGCGGCGCTCGGTGCTGCGATGTGCTGGACAGTCACGGCGATGGCTTTCGAATCGGCCGGGAAAAAGGTGGGTTCGCTTCAGGTGAATCTCATCAGGCTTGTCATTGCATTTTTCTTCCTTTCGGCATTTTCATTTTTCATGAACGGGTTCTTTATTCCGCTGAATATAGACTCTAATTCGTGGATGCTCCTTCTTCTTTCAGGCCTGATAGGCTTTGTGATAGGCGATCTTCTTCTTTTTCAGGCACTTGTCGTAGTCGGTGCAAGGATATCGATGCTTCTTATGACCATGGCGCCCGTGTTCACGGCGGTACTCGGATGGATGATGCTCGGAGAGAGCCTTTCAATTCAGGCGGTTGCCGGAATGTGCGTAACCATAGCCGGAGTCGTTTTCGTCATTTCCGGAAAAAAGGTGAAAGATAGCAGACCTGTGACAAAAGCAGGCATACTTCTTGGACTCGGAGGCGCTTTCGGGCAGGCGGCGGGATTGATCCTGAGCAAAATGGGAATGAAGGACTACAGCGCCGTCAGTTCTACACAGATAAGGGTCATTGCAGGAATAATCGGATTTTCACTGATATTCACGGTTTTGAAAAGATGGAACCTCATTTTTGATGCGGTAAAGCACATCCCTGCGATGAAAAGGATAACTACAGGCGCTTTTTTCGGACCTTTCATGGGAGTATCGTTCAGTCTTCTCGCGGTTCAGAACACTCACGCAGGCATTGCCGCAACACTGATGTCGATCACTCCTGTACTTATAATCGCCCCGAGCCGTTTCATATTCAAAGAAAAGATCACATTCCGCGAAATAACCGGTGCATTCATAGCTTTTTGCGGAGTAGCCTTGATGTTTTTAAGCGGAGTTGTAGAATAAGTCCGGATTTTGCACAAAGGAGGCTTAATTGAAGAAAATAGAAATTCTTGTCACGATGATCATTTTTACCCTTTTTATTGCCGTGTCATGCGGAGATGACAAAAAAGAGGTGAATGACAGCGATACTTCAGGTGATGCTGACGAAATTAGCGATGAAGATGTCATAGAGCCGATCTGTAATACACCCGGTGCAGGTCCTTATGAACTGAAATTCACTGACATTACTGAAGAGATCGGTCTGAAGGGGATGGATGTGCTCGGAAGCCAGATAACAGTTGCCGACATTGACGGTGACAGATGGCCTGATGTCTATACGACGCTTTCTTCAAAGCTGAGAGAGGATCCTGCCGCTCCGACTGGACTTTACAGACTGCTGAAAAATAAGAAAGGTGTATCTTTTGAAGATGTTACATTCACAAGCGGGCTTTTCAAAAACAAAGAAGGGACAAACGGTCTTGCATCGAGCTATGTGGTCTTTGCCGACATGGACAATGACGGTGACATGGACGCGTTCAATGTGGTGTATGTCGATAAAAGCACTTTCTCCCTTGACGGCTACATGGAGGATTATTCAAAAGTATATCTCAATAACGGTGACGGGACTTTTAAGCCCGGTCCGGCATATAACTTCAGCCTGATGGTGTATGAAGCCTTTGCAGGTGTCTCGTTCCTTGATTACAACAGGGACGGCATTCTCGATATGTTCATCGGAAGACACTACAACGAATACGGAGTTCTTGAATCCTGTGAACAGGACACGCTTCTGCAGGGTCTCGGCGGCGGAAAGTTCAAAGATATAACGGAAGGGAGCGGACTTGAAACGGTCAAAGTGACAGACGAAAGCCTTGCAAGCGGCAAAAATCACAAGGCTACATGGGGAGTTGCGGCGTGCGATGTGGATGGTGACGGTAATTCCGATATTATGACAACGACATACGGCAGATCGTTCAATATGTTCTACCGCAATAAAGGTGACGGATTGTTTGAAGACCTTTCTATCTCTTCAAATTTTGCAAGTGATGCGCTTGTTGATTACAACGATGACCAGTTCTTTGCATGCTACTGCGCTGAAGAAGCTAATAAAGATACCGAATACTGCAAGGATGCTGAAGATCCGGTGATAGTGTGCTCATCATATTCATGGTCTCCCGGATTTTCCGACCAGCCCCACAGGCTCGGCGGCAACAGCTCCGGAACGCTTTGCGGAGATTTTGACGGTGACGGTGACATGGACCTTTTTGCGATCGAACTTGCACACTGGCATATCGGCAAGGCGAGTGACAAATCACAGCTTCTCATGAACGACGGATTTCCGAAAACACCCTTCAGGAGAGTTGATGAAAAAGAAAGCGGCATCACAAGAACCAGAACCGGCGGATGGAATGATGGTGATCTCGGCGGAGTTACAGCAGATTTTGATAATGACGGAAAAATGGACATTTACATACTCAGCTCGGACTATGACGGTACAAAATCACTTCTTTTCCAGCAACAGAGCGATGGAAAGTTCAAAGATACAGCAAAAGATTCGGGTTCCCAGATACCCAGAGCCCACGGCGGAGCACTTCTTGATATCGACAGGGACGGGGATTACGATCTCATTGTCGGTGTTTCAATGATGCGCTGGGGAACTGATTCGGCAGATTACGGAAAAAGACCTGAAAAGCAGTGGGTGACAGTGCTGAGGAACGATACCGGTTCGCAGGCTAACAAAGTTATGATAGATCTAAAAGGAAAAACAGCCAACAGAAGTGCCATCGGAGCTAAAATAACTGTAAAAGCCGGCGGAAAGCAGTTCGTAAGAGAAGTTCAGAGCAGTTACGGCCTTACCGGTTTCCAGAACGACACTCTCCAGATAATCGGTATCGGCGATCTGTGCGAAGTCGAGGAAGTTGAAGTACGCTGGCCCGATAAGGACCTGACAGTCACAAAATACACTAATGTCCACCCCAACTATGTCCTTGAGATCGACCAGAAAACAGGACTCACGCACCACAGGATCGAAGAGTATTTCGGTAAAGAGTGATATTTTTTTACTTGAGAAGCATTTTGCCGGAATAGATAAATGAAAAAAAGTAAGGATTTAACATTTTTTATCATATTGCTCTTGTTCTTGTTCTGGTCTTGCACTTCCTGTAATTCTAGCAATCCCAAAACCGATGACGACAATCTCACTGATAATGACACAAAAAACGATGTCGATTTAATAAAACCTGACATTGATTTAAACGATGATGCCGTTGATATTGATGTCGCCGTTGATGAGGAAACAGACGATGATATCGAGCTTGCCGATATTGATTATCAGGGAGCTGAGGATTGTCCTGATCTTACGAGGGCAAGGTTTCCGTATTACAATGATGATAAAAGCATTCATTTCTGCCGTAAATGCGATAAACCGACAGTTAAAGATCCTCAGTGTGTTGAAAACCTCTGGAAAGATGCAGCAGCGGCACTTTATGCAGTGTCGCCGGAATCGGAATGCAAGGATGGATACCCGTGTGACATGCCTGAATTAAGACCGATGACGCTTGAGGACTGGATTGCACTGGAAGAAAGAACTGGACATAATTTCCCATATCGTCCCCATACCTGCGATATTCTTCTCTCTGCACTTTCACCAAACGGAACATGGTCTACAGATTCCACAGCCGGAGCTATCAAGCATTTTGATATAAGTGGCGGGAAGGTCGGATTGTTTTTGAACAATGTCAATCTTGACTATAAAAAATACCAGACATATGCAAAAACAATGGAATATGATCCAGCAACGCAGAAGTACAGAGCATTATCACCTGATCTGCTTGAAACGGGATCGTATAATAAAGGGTGCATGCTCCATATCGTAAACAACCGGCATATATATTCTGAAGCAAACACTTTCCGGAGTTATCTGACCTATTCATG
>JAKLDO010000052.1 GCA_022703485.1 bacterium | reverse complement strand
GAACCGTCCTATAATAACTGATACCGAGTTCTTATATGTGCAGGGCATAGATTTTGATTTTAAACTTTATAAAAATGAAAAAGTGGATATAAAGACCTTCCTTGACTATTCATGGTTCAAGAACGATTTTGTACGGGGCGGTTTCACTACCGGATTCCTCGGCAGATTCAACCTTGACAGCAAGAATCAGCACGCAATAAGGACACAGCTTGAATTCAGGGTTCATCATGACTCATATCTCCCCTCTTTCTTTGACACATTTTACGATGTTGAAAGGATCGAGATGATGACAAATGTTTTCGGCAACAACAGTTTCCAGCCTGACGGCCGTTCAAAATACTGGCACCTGATGAACGATTCCGAAGATAAATGGGTGTTCTCATTCTATGGAGAGCTCAGTTACAGCTGGAAGACATGGCTTTCGCTTTCACTCGGCTATGAACAGATGCCCAGCTCTTATTCGCTGTTTGCCCACTTTGAACTGCCAGACCTGTGGATACTCAAAACCATGCTTTCCTATTACCGTCGCGGAATTAGCGAACCTGCCGATCTTTTCTCAGAAGATAAAGTGAGCTCCCTTTTCAGAGCTGTTATACGGCTTCAAGTCCTGCCGATAATGTATATCAACGCATATGCCGGGAAACACTGGTCTTTCTGGAATGCAGACAAACCCAGACCTGATGACAACCTTGAAGGTCACTATATCTCATCATGGGACTGGGGTTTTGACATTGAATTCGGCTATGAATGGGGCCGTGCAGGAAAAGAGAAGAAAAAGAAAAGTGAGAAGAAGAAGGTTGAAGAAGATCTGTTACAGGAAAAATAACTTGGAGGTCCGGATATGAAAAGTATCACCTTAGCCCTGCTCCTGATTTTCAGCTCTGTTATCCTCTGCGCCGCTGACATTTTCATAAACGGCGTTAAAGTTACCGGCATCACGGACACTGAGATAAAGAACTGCACTGTGGTCATTGATAAGAACGGGAACATCCTGATCTCGGCTCCCGATGTTAAGATCCTGAAAGATAACGGGAAAATGGCGAAAGAATATTTTGCATCGATCTCATTTTCAGCTCCTCTCCAGAATGATTTTGTCATATCAGTGAACGGGAAACCGGCTCTTACGATAGCAAAAGGCGAAACAGAATCACTTCTTGAGCTCAACAGTTTTTTTCAGAAAGGTGAAAATCTTATTTCCTACTCATCTCTTCCTGTCCAGACACCTGTCAAAATAAAGATTGTCATCGGTTCCGGCCAAAAAAAGGACAACAGCATTGAGTTCTCGCCAATTAACGAGCATAGCGGAGAAATATCAGCTCTGGGAGCGGCCGGCAATTTCAAATTTAACGCGGAGTGACCATATGAATTTCAGTCTCAGACACACAGTGATATCAGCTGTAATTATATTTGCAGTTTCCATCACCTCATGCAAAAGTGCCGAACCGAAGACCGTAAGCGATGAATCAAAAGGCAACAGCTATTATCAGCTCGGGCTTGCATCGTGGAATCAGGGCGATTACATAAAAGCAAAAAGAGAATTCGCAAAAGCAATAGAAGCCGCGCCGAAGGTTTCTTTCTACTATAATCATCTCGGCATGGTCTATCTTCAGGAGGACAACTATGATAAAGCTGAAGAAAATTTCAAGAAAGCTCTGAAAGTCGATCCCAAATATTCCGATCCTCACAACAACATGGGGGTTATGTACATCAAAATGGGTAAATATGATGCGGCTTTGAAAGAGTTCGATATCGTCAGGAACGATCCGCTCTACCCCTTCCCTCATTTCGTTGAAACCAACATCGGACAGGTCTACAGGCTTAAAGCCCAGTACGATCTCGCAGAGCAGAAGTTCAATGCTGCGATAAAAATGAAAGGAACGCACTGTGAAGCATATAAAGAGCTGGCTGTAATGTATGACATTCAGGGACTTCACGAAAAAGCCGGTGAGAACTACAACAAATGCATTGAATACTGTCCGTACCATGTTGAAGCGCTTTACAGGGGCGCTGTAAAAATGTACATGTTTAAAAATGACAAGCTGGGAGAGAAATATCTTCAGCGGTGTCTGGAAGTTCAGGCAAAAAATGTCAGCGAAGTCTCCATTCCTTTCCTTAAAGACTGTACCGATCTTGCAAAAAAAATGGGGATCACAAGCGAATATGAAAAAAGCGGTAAGGATAAACAGCAGATAGATGCAGACTGATGGAAGTCTATTCAGGCACGATAATCTCAAAAAAGTCGGGAGGTCGCGGGTACTGGTATTCCATGTCATCGCAGCCTGTCGTTATAAGTTTTTTTTCAAGGTCCGATATATTCTCCCTTTTTGAAAAATGTGAAGTCACTGTCGAAAAGCGGAATAATTCATATTTTCTTACCGATTTTCACACATCAGGGATGGCTCCGCTTAAAAAGAACCCTGAAAATCTTATCGCAGCTTCATGGCTTTCAAATCTGGCGGCATCTTTCCATACTTCGGACGAAGCTGAAGCAGGGTTTATAGATAAATGCCGGAATGCATTACAGAAAGAGATGTCAATAGATACGGTCATTGGACTTGAGAACGAATATCTGACAGTTTCGGGGTTCGGCTCCCACGATGAACACGAGACCGTTCTATACGACTGTTTTCCATATTTGAAAAGACTGAGAGAATCACTTTTTAAACAGCTTTCAATAAAGAGGTCTTCAAGATGATCCGGCTCCCTGAAATCGATCACGAAAGAGTTTATAGAGAATTAGTTGATTTCATTAAGAAAGAAGTCTATGCGACAGGTATGAAAAAGGCTGTTCTCGGCCTTTCGGGAGGACTTGATTCAGCGATAGTCTCATTCCTTGCGGCAAAGGCTCTGGGCCCTGAAAATGTTACAGGGATACTGATGCCGTACCGTACTTCCAGCAGATCAAGCATTGATGATGCCATGAAGATGGTCGAATTCACCGGCATAGATCATAAAGTCATTGAAATAACAGACGCTGTTGACACAATTGCAAAGAACAATATGACCGATCCGGAACGGCTCAGGGCTGTCAGGCTCGGAAACATCATGGCAAGGGTGCGGATGATAACCCTTTTCGATTTTTCAACAGCTCATGATGCCATTGTGCTGGGGACAGGCAATAAAAGTGAGATAATGCTTGGATATTTCACACTTTTCGGAGACGGTGCAAATGCTGTCAATCCGATCGGCAACATCTATAAAACAAGTATTTTCCAGCTTTCAGAACATCTGGGGCTTCCCGGATCTGTGGTCAGAAAAGCCCCTTCCGCCGATCTTTTTGAAGGTCAGACCGATGAAGGAGAGCTAGGTTTTGAATACAGGAAAATGGACCCTGTGCTTCATGCACTTTTTGATCTCGGGCTAAGTGCATCCGAGGTAATAGCTCAGGGACATGACAGGGAACTTGTTGAATTTATCAGCAGGAGAGTTCCGGCCATGCGTTACAAGACAAAAATACCTGTAATTTCAAAAATAGAGCCGTTCTAATGTCCAGAGATATAGGCATTTTCGGCGGAAAGTTCGATCCTCCCCATCTCGGTCACAAAATGACAGTGGATCTGGCATTTGAGAAATACCGGATGGATGAAGTATGGATAATTCCAAGCCACGGTCACCCTTTAGGATACGAGTCTTCATCGTTCATGCACAGGGTTGAAATGTGCCGCATCATGGCCGGTATATGGAAAAACAGCACTGTAAAAGTTCTTGAAACTGAAAAAGAGATAAATTCAGGTTTTACAATTGACATCATAAGGCATTTCCTGAACAGCCGCCCCGGCTTTGATCTTCATCTTTTTATCGGAGCCGACAACTGGAATATACGGGAGAAATGGAAGGAATTCGATCAGCTGGAACAGCTTTGCAAAAAGATAATCGTCACAGGCAGAGGAAATGACACCGTTGACGGATTCTCACTGCCGGACATATCCAGCACTCAGATAAAAGAAATGATAAAAAAAGGGCTTGACCCTTCCCCGCTCCTTCCAGACGGCATCATGGAATACATCAGAAAACATAGTTTATACCGGTAAAGACAAAACCGATTTTCCCCGGTCCTTCGAAAAATCTCCGAACCGGGCTAAGCAAGCTCCGTCCTTCAGACGGTTAAAACGGCCGGGACTGAAGATCTCTTTTACTGTGCCTGTACAGGCTGGCAGAGGACGAAGAACTCGTTTTTTGTGATCTGGACATTCTTGATGTAAGGGACTATCGCATATCTTGTGGCTTTATCCATTTCGCCGGTGAATATTATGCTGATCGAGTAATCTGCCGACTCTCCGGGTTTAATTTCCATTTTTTTGTGCTCAGGCGCAATGGAACCGACCGAAAGGATATCCCCTCTTCCGCCGAGAACCCTCACTTCGGAATCATCTGCAAAGAAAACGAAAGTCCTTTTCATCGAATTGGTTATTTTAAGGTTAAGCGTAATTCTTGAATCATCGGTGCAGGCAATTGAATCTACTGATGAATCTATGTATTTAGGCCAGTTGACAGCTTCTATGATGTCAACGAGTTCTGATTCTGCGAACTTGTTCTGTCCGATGATATCAGCACCGCTTGAAACTGAGATCGCAAATCTTTTCTTTTCCCTGAGAAGATAATCGAACACTCCTCGAAGCACTCTGTCATACTGTTCAGGCCTTGAACCCTTTATCAGTCTCACTATTCCGGGCTGAAGCACCATGTCAGATGCATTCACCTCAAAACCGCCGAACTGAAGGAACACCGAAAGATAGTTCTTAAGATCGGTCTCGCCACCTTTCTTATTTTCGCTATAAGCGCAATAGACCGTTGCCGAACCGCTGTAGCACACACTCGTCACACCGCTGTCTTTCTGGACAGACCACACATCTTTTGCTGAAACTGACAAAAAAGGCATCATGAACAGCGAAATTGCAAGGACCAGCTTTTTCATTTTTATCCTCCGGATGATGAGTACAATAAGATTATTACCTTCTGTCAAAGGATGTCAACAAAGTTGCGAAACTCTGTTTTGTATATTATATTGTCCCGTTTTTTTTGAGGACTTTATGAAAGCTGTCGAACTTATTCCGCAAAGAGCCCCTTTTGTGCTGGTCGATGAGATTATCGAATGTGACGGGATACGTACGCTGACAGGTTTCTCCTTTGACACATCGCACATTCTGTGCCGTGAAGGAAAGCTCATGGAAGCCGGACTTATCGAGAACATCGCCCAGAGCGCCGCGGCAGGAGCAGGATATCATTTCGTGTCCAAAGGACTGCCTGTGCCGATCGGATTCATCGGATCAGTTGATAAGTTCAGGCTGTACTTTCTGCCTAAATCCGGAGAAGAACTTATCACAGAAGTCATCATAACCAATAAAGTCATGAATGTATCCATCGCCGGCTGTAAAATAACCGTCAATGGAACGCTGTGTGCTGAATGTCAGATGAAAATATTCATTGTTGAATGAGGATATATTGAAAAAAAAGGAACTGATATCCGTAACACCGGTCAGAGCAAGGTTCAGTGAAGTTGACGCGATGTCGATCGCATGGCACGGAAGCTATGTCAAATACCTCGAGGACGGACGGGAGGATTTCGGAATAAAATTCGGGCTTGATTATATGTCGGTCTACAGATCGGGGTTCATGACACCGGTCGTTAAGCTCAACATTGACTACAAATCACCGCTCCTGTATGAAATGGAAGCTCAGATAAAAACAAAATTCATCAATTCCCCCGCGGCTAAAATAAGATTTGAATATGAACTGACCTGCACAAAAACAGGCAGAGTGCTTATGACAGCATATACAGAACAGGTCTTTATAGATGCCTCGACGCGGGAACTTTATCTCACCATACCGCCGTTTTTCGGAAAATGGAAAAAAGATCACGGACTTGAAATATGAGATCTTTCATTGTCTCACATAATATAACTTCTCCTCTCGGGTCCGATTCCGCTGAAAACTTCAGTAAAATGGTGTCAGGAACAGGCAGCGTGAGATTTGTCACAGATACCGCTGTCTGTCATACTCCTGCCTATCTATCTGTTTTTTCTGAACATTTTGAAAATAAATTTGAAACCATCTGTGAAATGTCTATCCGTGACGCATTGCAGAAATGCAGTGTCTCTCCTGAAGATCCGGGTACGCTGTTCATCCTTTCAACTACAAAAGGCAATATCGGGGTGCCTCTCAACATTACAGCCGGTAACATTGCAAAGAAATTCAACTTCCACAACACACCTATCGTTATATCCAACGCCTGCATATCAGGGCTCCTTGCCATAACAATAGCTGAAAGGCTAATAAAAAAAGGGATTTATGATGCCGTTGCAGTAACAGGCGCTGACATACTGACCGATTTCATCATAAGCGGATTCCAGTCTTTAAAAGCCATCGGCTCAACTCCCTGCAGACCTTTCGACGCTAACCGTGACGGAATAAATCTCGGAGAATGCGCGGCTACAGTTATCCTGAGTTCAAAAGCGGAACACGGCATAGAGGTCATGAACGGCGCTTTCAACAGTGATGCAAACCACATTTCAGGTCCGTCAAGAACAGCTGAAGGGCTTTATTTAAGCATTTCAAGAACTCTGAATGGCGGCTATGCACCTGATTTTATTAATGCTCACGGAACCGCAACTCTTTTTAACGATGAAATGGAATCCATCGGTTTCGATAGAGCCGGACTAAATGATGTGCCGGTCAACAGCTTCAAAGGCTATATCGGACATACTCTCGGTGCCGCCGGGGTCGCAGAATCCATAATCTCAGCGATGTCTCTTGAAAACAACACCATAATATCCACAAAAGGCTATGAAGATCATGGTGTTACCAAAAACATCACGATCGCCGGCAAAAACATTGTAAAGCCGTTAAAAAGCTGTCTTAAGACCGCATCGGGTTTCGGCGGGTGCAACGCTTCCATACTGCTGGTGAAAAAATGATAAAATACAGAATTTTAAAATACTGCACCATAAGAAATGACATCGTTTCTGCTGAAGGCAAGGTTGTCTTAAAAACTGCGGAACAGCCCGGAACTTCAAAGCAGTTCAAGGAGATATTTCAGTCGCTCGGGATTGAATATCCAAAATTCTATAAAATGGATATGCTGTCAAAACTGGCATTTCTGGCATTCGAAATCCTGACAAGAGATGCTGGAACAAAAATAACTGAAACAAACACGGGCATACTGCTCGCGAACAGACATTCAACTCTTGACACAGACAGAAAATTTCAGATGACCATAGAGCCTCAGAATCACTTCCCCAACCCGTCTCTTTTTGTCTATACGCTGCCGAATGTCATGATCGGAGAGATCTCGATAAGAAAGAATATCAAAGGTGAGACCCTTTTCATTTCCACAGAAGGTTTTTCGGCTTCTGATGTGACAACAGCCCTTGAAACTATGGTTTTTGACAACTGTCTTGCCGGTTTCATCGAATATGCCGGTGAAAATGATTTTGAGGCATTTGCGGTTTTCCTTGAAAAATCTGATGATTTTGACAATAATCCGGTTGATCGTGAGCTTTTACGGTTATATAACTCATAAAATGGAGAAAAAAATGGAACAGCTTATTTCGAAACTTAAAGAGCAGATAATAAAAGAGCTCAACCTTGAAGATATGACCCCGGGTGATATCGAAACAGATGCACCTCTCTTTGGCGAAGGGCTCGGACTTGATTCAATAGACGCTCTTTCCCTGATAGTTCTTCTGGAAAGGGAATACGGAATAAAGATCAAAGACAGCGCAACCGGAAAAAAAGCCCTTTCTTCAGTTAAGTCGATGGCAGAATTCATTAATGAAAACAAATAGCTGTCAATTTATATCCAGGCACCGTGATCATCTGTTCCAGATTGTTTCTGTTCTGACGCTTCTTTTTTCAGTATCGGCTTTTCTTTTTTATGTAAAGGATGACACTTATATAACTTTCCGGTTTTCAAGGAATCTCGTCGAATGGGGTGAAATAGCTTTCAACCGCGGAGTAAGAGTCGAAGGATACACCAACTTTCTCTGGATGATCATTCTGACTATTCCCGCAATGCTTAAAACTGACATGGTGATATTTGCAAAGACTGTATCACTTCTATTTTCCGCTGGCGCAGTCTATTTCGTCTGGAAAATAAGCAGTCTTCTTAATAAGGATACCTCTGACGGATATCTTTCATCATTCAGCTCTGCGATGATATTCGCTTCAGGGACATCACTGGCTCTGTGGACGATGTCCGGACTTGAGAACGGGCTTTTCATGTTTCTCATCACTGCCGGAATATACTATACTGCATCATCAAAAAAAACCGCCGGCGCACTATTTCTCACTCTTTCGTGCATGACAAGACCTGAAGGGCACCTTTTTCTCATTGCCGGAGCCGGAATTATTGCAATCCGTACTTTCAAGGAGCGCAGAATAACAAAACAGGATATCATATGGGCTCTGATACCCTTCACCGCTCTTGGCATTTATCATATTTTCAGGTACACCTATTTCGGATCGCTGATGCCTAACACCTTTCTTGTTAAAGGTTCTCCCAGACTTGATGATGTGTTCAGAATAAACACGGATAACGGATTCTCCATTGAAGGTGCTTCAGTTGAATATATAAAAGGCTTTCTCGACTTCAATTTTAATAAGCTCCCCGTTCTTTTATCTTTTGCGGCGCTCATGACCCGAGACAGAAAACGGTTTTTCATGAATCTATTCTTTCTTCTGATCGTGGCGGCATTTTTCATTTATCACATCAGGATCGGAAGAGACAGCATGATATTCTACAGACTTTTCCTCCCTGCAATGCCATTTATTGCCATCCTGTCTGTTGAAGGTATTAAAAACATTGCTTCTTTAGTTCATACACCACACAGGTTTTCAAAGTTTGCACCGGTAGCACTGATGATCCCGCTGTGTTCAGGAATGCTCCTGTTCACTCATGCAGATGAAAACAGCTTCCTCAACAGCTATATGGATAAATCACAAAGATCCCATCAGGAATTGGGACATTATCTGAACGAGCATGCAAAACAGGGTGAAACTGTGGCATTTCAGGATATGGGCGGAACTCCTTACATTGCAAAGGAAATATCTTTTTTTGACACAATCGGAATTGTCGACCCTTGGATGGGAAAAGAGCTCGGAAAGATCAAATACAACCCTTTTTTAAGAAGTGAAAAAATGAGAACTCCTGCCGGAAAAGCAGAAGTACTTGAATTCTCTTCAAAATTCAGAGAGCATTTTTTCAATGAAGTCGATCCTGAACGGGTGGCATTCATAGCTTACTCCCCTAAACCTGATGGAAAAAGCATGTCAGAAGCTTTGAAGTCTATCGACATAAGCCTCATAAGAAACAGAAATGTAAGGCCCGATAAATACAGCAATGAACTTGTAATTGATGAGAATTCAGAAAAGACAGCGAAATCTCTGTTTGCACCCTATCTCGCAGGCAATAAATATTATCACGGTCTATATTCAGATTCAAGGTTCAATGATCGTTACAAACTTGAAAGCTACTGGAGAAGAACCGAAGGATACTGGATAGTCCTGTTTAAAAAGAAAGATATTTTATGAAAAAAGTCTTTAATTCGAATAGTATAATAAATATTATCCTTTTATGGACTCTTTTCGTCTCAATACTCCGTTCCATCAGAATGCCGAATGACTTTGCCGAAGCACACTGGCTTCTTGATTACAGATTCGGGTTTATAAAAAGGGGCATGGCCGGAGCCGTTTATTCTTTAATACGGAAAATTTTGGGACTTGATGTGTCACCGGAAACAATTCTTATTCTTTCAATACTTGTTTTCGCTGTATTTGTGTCTGCAATTATCTACATATTATTCAGAATTATTTTTTTTCACAACCACGACGATGGTATTATATTAATGTGTCTTGTTTTCGTTTCATCTCCGTATATAATCATGAACTCACATCTTTTCGGTTATCTTGATCATATAACAATTACATGTACGATTGTTTCTATTTCATTAATTTTATCGAATCGCTTTTTTTTTGCAGCAATAGTCTCATCTTTAGCTATTCTTGTTCATGAAAACTATCTTATTATAGGAATACCTGTGATTTTTCTGGCTTCTTTGCTTAAATTAAAAAAAACCAGTTCAAATCAAGAAAAAATTTTAAATATAGTCGCATTTTTCGTTCCAATAGTTGTTTTTTTTCTGATTTTTATATTTCTTTCACAGTATTCCGATAATTCAGTTCTGAGAAAAGAAATCATGTCTTATTTAGGTTCATTTGATTTTATTTCATCCAGAGCAAGGCTTGTTTCAATATGGGAAACGACTGATTTTATTATATTTTTCAATGACCAGAGCCATTATTTCTTTAACAGACTTTTTAATGTTAGAATATTAATAACCTTTGTTCCTTCCTTGTTCCTTATTTTGTTTAGCATTCATTATAACTATCGAATTTTTCCCCTTTCACTTGTTTCTGTTTTGATACTTTTAGCCATATTGTCTCCTTTGAGTATGCATCTGTTCGCTTTTGACAGCACAAGGATCTCAATTTATACAATAGGTTCGGCGCTCATTGTTCACTGGATATTTGCAGAAAACATTCAAATTCATAAAAAAAATACTTATTTCTCTCTCATATCAATACTGATTTTGATAAACAATATATTTTCCCACACGAAACTCATGGATAAATGTACAGATGGTTTTTCAATTCTTGAAAGATTATTTCTTTATTCTCCTTCTTTAATTTTTGCATTCTATCTTTTAATAAAACAAATAAGAGACGATAATAAAACATAAACTTCTCAATAATTTGACAAAGTCCAGAGCCTTTTTAAAATAATCGCTGCCTTTTGATCTAATGAGGAAAAAATGAGAGCTTTATCAGGTATCAAACCGACAGGAACGCTTCACATCGGAAATTATTTCGGTGCGGCGAAGCAGTTCGAGATGTTCCAGCAGAAAAACTACGAAGGATTCTATTTCATCGCAGACTATCACACGCTGAATGCTTATCCTGAACCTGCGAAACTGACTGAGAACACATGGAACATTGTTCTCGATTATCTCGCTTTCGGCCTTGATCCTCATAAAAGCGTCCTTTTCCTCCAGTCTCAGGTCCCTGAAGTGGTCGAGCTTGCTTTCATTCTCGGCAACTACACTCCGATGGGGCTGCTTCAGAGAGCTCACAGCTACAAGGATAAGACTGCAAAGAACGAACTGATAAATGTCGGTCTTTTCTACTATCCTCTTCTGATGAGTGCCGATATCCTTCTTTACAAGTCAAATATCGTTCCGGTAGGTAAAGACCAGAAACAGCATGTCGAAATAGCCCGTGATATAGCTGAAAAGTTCAATATGCACTATCAGAAGGATGTTTTTGTAATTCCCGAACCTTACATTCCTGAAGATGTCGCGATCGTGCCCGGTACCGACGGACAGAAGATGTCAAAAAGCTACGGCAATACGATCGAGATGTTCGCGGATGACTCTGTCCTGAAAAAGCAGATAATGGGCATAGTTACAGATTCCACTCCGCTTGAGGAACCGAAAGACCCTGACACTAACAATGTCTATAACATTTACAAGCTTTTCGTTGATAAAGCCAGATCAGCAGAGATGGCGGCGAAGTTCAGAGCGGGCGGTTACGGTTACGGTCATGCAAAAAAAGAGCTTCTTGAAGCGGTCCATGCATTTTTCGATCCGATGAGAAAAAGAAGGACGGAGCTTGCACAGAACATGGATCATGTGGAGAAAGTGCTCAGGGAAGGAAGTGAAAAAGCAAGGTCTGTCGCCATTGAAACGGTAAAAGAAGTGAAAAAGACTGTCGGGCTTGCAGGGAATATCTATTGAAAAGGGCTATTATCTTAATTTCCATATTTCTGAACATCTCTTTTTTATGGTCTGATGAACTCAAAACTGGCGATTTCCCTTTTGAGCTGAGCGAATTTAAAGAGGCGTTCACTTTTTCCGCAGGACTGGGGCTGATGACATCATTTCTTTTCACCCCGTCAACAGATCATGACTCTGAAGACATTCTTGCACTGAGCAGATACGATATCAATCTCATGGATAGACCTGCGATAGATCTTAATGATAAAGGCAGTGACATTGCAAGTGATGTACTTGTCTATTCGCTTGCCGCTTCCCCTCTTCTTCTTTTTGCTGACAGACGGCTTAACAAAAATTTTAGGAATTCGGTCACTTATCTCGTTATGTATGCTGAATCAGCACTGATAGCAAACGGAATTTCAAGAACTCTCAAGACAATATTCAAAAGAACAAGGCCTTATACATACAATGATTCGCTGACGCTTAAAAAAAGGACTGACGATGACTGGAACCTCTCTTTTCCGAGCAACCACACGGTTAACGGGTTCAATGCTGCTGTTTTCATTTCAACTGTTTTCACAATGGCAAATCCTGATTCAAAATGGATCCCGGCTGTCTGGACCATATCACTTTCCGCCGCGATAACTACAGGTGTTCTCAGAGTGACCGCCGGAAAACACTTTCCCACAGATGTCATTGCAGGAGCGGTCCTCGGGTCTCTCACCGGCGCTCTAATTCCGCTTCTTCATAAAAAGAAAAAGAAAGATCTTTCGGTCATTCCGGTCTTCTCTGATGAATATGCAGGGATAGATCTCACAATGATATACTGAAGGGAAAAGGATATTAATGAATTTCATAGTTGAAGGAACTCTTCTCGGGCTGACACTCGGCACAACATGCCTTGTAACTTGCGCTCCGGTCTACGGGTCGCTTATCCTTTCAAAGGAGAACTCTGTTTCAAGCGGGGTCCGCACAGTTATTATAATTTCACTCGGCAGATTCATCTCTTATGCGGTTTTCGGGCTTCTGACAGGGTTTGCGGGTTCTTTTATCGGCGGTCTGGCGGAAAGGGACACTTTTATCGCAGTGAGCTATATCGCAGTGGCGCTTTATCTCGCCTACTCCGCCTTTATTCAGAACCGCAGGGAAAAGGGGTGCTGTCCCGCTTCAAGATATGCTAAGATCGCAGGGAACCCTTTTCTCATCGGCCTGCTGACAGGGATTTCTGTATGTCCTTCATTTCTAGGCGCCATAGCAAAAGGGATAGATTCGGGCGGACCGCTTGGCGGAATGCTTCTATTCACCGGATTTTTCATCGGGACTACCGTTTATCTTCTTCCTTTGAGCTTTCTTTCATATTTCACTAAAAAAGCACTTTTCAGATACACCGGGATATTTGCGTCTATCGCAGTTGCCGTGTGGTTTGTTTATGAAGGAAGCTCCATGCTTTATGACAGATTCAACAGTTACATAATGAATTTCACGGAAACTCCTGTCGCAGTTGTCATCAGCCACCCTTCAATGAATGATGAAACTCAGGTACGCAGCGGTTTTAAAGTCACAGAAATTGAAAGAGTTGAATTCAGCGGCATCGAAAAGGCGGTCAAGGATCTTACAAATGACCGCGACATAGTTCTCATTACAACGGATAACTTCAGTCAGGAACAGATCGCAAACCTTAAAAAAATGAATAAAAACATCATCCACATAAATCTTGATAAAGATTCAACCGACATCTCAAAACAGATCGAATTCATTAAATATTATTCATTTAAAGGAAGAAAGTCGAAAGGCTTTTTCTATGCCGTGCCGGCTAATTAGAAAATCACAACATCATTCTCCCGACATCGGGAAAATGATATTCAACTCTTTTTCAGTTCTCTTTTTTCTTGTTTTTCTTCACATCTTTTACGAGTTTTTTCTCGTCGTTACTCAGTTTCTTTTGAAGTTTTTTAATATCTTCTTCTGGAGGCAGAGATTCAGGCTTTACTCCTCTTTCAAGCAACATTTTTCTTACTGCTTTATTATTTTCAACATGTTCTTCAGAAATCTGTTTTTCTCCCGTTAAATCTTTGTCCACTACATTATGACTTGTCAATTCGGTTGCAAAATCTTTTGCTTTTATTGTAAGAGTGGGAAGGAAATCAGCTAAAGGTCTGCTCTCAGGAATAGAAAATTTCCGCTTCATTTCATTAGTGGAAAAACCTCCGAACAATGCTTTATCACCTTTTGAACGAATAATCCCGAAGCCTTTATCATCTACACCTCTTTCATAGATTATACTTGAAAGCTTTTTTTCTGATTTTGTAAGTTTTTCACGTGCAGTTACTCTGTCAACATCCAAAAGCCTTTTCTCAATTATTTCCTGTTTTCGAGTTTGTACTGCAAAATAAGTCTGAGCAAATGAAATTTCACTTTTCGATGGATCTCCATTTTGAGCAATTAAATAACAGGCATAACGGGTCAAAGCAAGGTCTTCCAATAATCTTTGTCCGCCTTTTCCAAGTCCTATCATTTTCCCGACATCGGCAAAATGATCAGCAACATCTACACCACTGTTTTTACAAGCTATTTTAGCCTTTTCTATAATGTTTTTAAAATTATCCCATTTAGAATATCCTAAGATATCCTGAAGCTCTCTGGCACTCCAACACTCAATATTATGAAATAAATAACACGCTTCCTCAAATTGTCTAAAAAGCTTAATTATTAGTTGTTTTTTCATTTCTTCGCCTTTTTCTTCTCATCGAGTTTCTTGAAAAAGTCGTCGATCCATTTCTGGCATGAGGCGTTGTCCCCTTTTTTGAGGCATTCTTTAATTTTTGCGTCGCCGTGCTTATTGAGGAGCGCGATCTGTTTTTCTGAAAGCTTTCCGGTGTAACTTCCGAAACTTCTTTTTGATTCATCGAACTTCTTGAAGACATTCTTGAGGAATTCAGATGTTTCGTTAATTATTTCATCAACTTGCTTAACGGGTTTCTTTTTGATGAACCCGGCGAGCTCAGATTCGAGGTTGGCGGAAAAATCGGGTATGGTGAGCTCAGACGGCAGAAGTTCATACAGTTTCAATCCGAGCTCCGTAGGAATGTATGTGCCGTCATTCTCTTTTGTGATGTAGCCTCTTTTCACAAGAAGCGGTGCAAATGATGCCCTTGTCGCGGCTGTTCCTATTCCGTCAGCCTCTTTCAGCGCTTTTTTAAGGACAGGATCGACTATCTGCAAATGAGCTTTCTCCATCAGCGTGAGAAGTGTCGCATCTTTGTAAAGTTTCGGCGGTTTTGTCATATCCTCTTTCATCTCGACATTTCCGGCTATCCTGTCGTTCTTTTTGTAATTGACTGAAATTATTTTCTCTTCCGCCGATTCAGGATCCTCTTTTTTTCTATCCGGCCTGATGAATTCAAGATACCCGGGATCTGTGTAGTTCTTGAACTTGGCAAGGAACAGACTGCCTCCCGCAGTTGCATTGAACTCGGTCGTCTCCCCTTTTGCAGGATCAAGCAGAGTTGCAATGAACCTTTTCACAATGAGGTCGAATATAAGCCGCTCTTTCTCCGGAAGTTTCGGAACGGTCTGTTTGTCATAAGAAAGAACCGGAATTATCGCATAGTGTCCTTCAAGCTTTCCGATATATTTTGCATTGAGCTTGAGTTCCGGGTTCTGCTTTTTGACCGCCATGACCAGAGATCTGTATTCATCGAAACGGTATACAAGGTTCATCGCATGTTTCAATTCGCCGGCTTCCTGTTCGCTCAGCACTGAGCAGTCGGTCCTCGGATAACTGATAAGGTCATACTGTTCATAAAGGCTCTGGGCGTATTTCAGTGTATCTTCAGGAGAAATGCCGTATTTTGTCGAAGCATCTTTCTGAAGAGCTTTGAGGTCGTACAGAAGCGGTGCATATTCGACGAATTTCTTCTTTTTTACGCCTGAGATCAGAAGCAGTTCGTTCTTTATCTTTTCATAAAGAGCATCTGCCGCCTTGAGGTCTGTGGTCCTGAATATCCGCTCGTCCTCATCCACCATGTTGAATGTCACACCGTCTTTGGTGATGAAAGCGAAAGTCCTGAACGGCTCGGGAACAAAATCCCTGTTTTCAATGAACCTTTTGATTATTTCAGCCAGAAGCCATGTCTGGACGCGGCCTATGCTCACCGGTTTCCCAGGTTTTCCGTATCTGACGCTGTAAAGTATGGTAAGCTGGATACCTACAAGCCAGTCAACGATCTCACGGGTGCGGGCCGCTTTGTAGTAACCTTCATAATTTGAGTAATGCTCCCTGCCGCTGAAAGCTTTTTTTATCTCAGGTGAAGTCTCGGAATGAAGCCATATCCTTGTGATCTTATCAGTTTTAACAGCGCCTCTTTCCTTAGCGATTTCAAGTATATTTCGGTGAATAAGCTCCCCTTCTCTGTCAGGGTCGGCTCCCAGAATTATCTCAGTTGCGTTCTTCAGCGCCTTTTCTATTTCATAAAAGACTTTCGGATTGGTGACAGTGTGTCTGAAAACTTCCGGAATGAACGGCAGATGTTTCAGCACATCCTTCCAGTAAGGTTTCTGGCCATTCTCGAACTTTTTTTCAAGATACGACTCAAGATCTGCAAGCGACTCGATGTGCCCCACACTCGACACAACCTTCACCTCATCACCAAGCGCAGCCTCCATTTTCCTCTTCATCGAAGGCTTTTCAACGATCATCACTTTCATGAACTTCCTCTAATCCCAATTAGAATTTGTTAGTCCAATATACAAGAAACAGGCGTTTTGTCAAATTAGTTCAGGATAAAAAATACTATAAATCTCCGGCATTCCATTTCATCACAAATATATCTTTATCACCAGCGTATTCGTTTCCTTCAAGACTTCCTGAAACTGTTCCCATTAGAATTATATTATCCATAAGGTCTGTAACTATTGAATACCCTGCATCATTTTCTTCGGATCCCCATTGTTTGGTCCAAAGAAAAGTGCCATCAGGTCTGAACTTGGAAAGAAAAATATCCGACCACTGCACAAGAGTCTCACCATCGAGGCTTCCTTGTGTCGTCCCGGTTACAAAAATACTGCCAGAGGAATCTATCGTCACAGAATAACCCCATTCATCATTTTTAGTTCCCCATTGTTTTGTCCATTTCTTTACACCGTTTGAATCCAGTTTGGTAATAAAAACATCATATTCTCCAGCACTGGTATTTCCATCAAGGCCCCTGTAAGTAACACCTGTTATATAAAGGTTTCCATCTGAATCAATTGCCATGGATTCACTTCTATCATCACTGTCAGTTCCCCATTGTACAGTCCATACAATCTCCCCTTCAGAGTTCCACTTGATCACAAAAAGGTCGGCCTCGCCTTTTGTTTGACCCCCATTAAGACTATTGTTTCCTATCCCTGAAACATATATGTTGCCTGCATCATCCACAACCACGGAAGTTCCATATTCATAACCTTCCGTACCTAATTGTTTTGTCCATATTACGGAACCGTCTGTATCCAATTTCATTAGGAAAATATCTTCTCTACCAGCATTCTCATTTCCATTCAAACCACCTTTCGTCTCCCCTGTCATAAAAATATTATCAGATTTATCGACAACCATAGAATTAGGGTAATCCCAATCTCCCGTTCCATAATATTTTGTCCAGATCTTAGTTCCATCAGAACTCCATTTCGTAAAAACAATATCAACACACAATCCATCGCTATCACAAGGAATGGTTTCATTATTTGAGATTGAACCCACCGTGTAAAAATTACCTTTAGAATCGAAACCTATTGATTCAACAGAACCATTTTCATCTAACATCCATTGTTTTATCCATTTTTGTTTGCCTTCAGAATCCCACTTTATCAAAAAAGCATCGTTTAATTTCTGACTGGGAGGATAGGATGTATATCCTGACACAAAAACATTTCCTTCAGAATCAACTGCTGAAGCGAGAACTGTATCTTCAGAACCCGTGCCCCATTGTTTAATCCACGCATTATTTCCAAAAGCTTTGTCACCTTCATCATCGCAAGCTGCAATTAAAAACAATAAAAATGAAATAAGAAATGTTTTTTTCATAGTCGTGCTCCATAAAATTTATATAAACCTTGCAACTGCGACATGGACGGCGGATTCGGTGCGCAATATTCTTGAGCCGAGTGCTGCAGGTTCAAATCCGGCGTTTATGAACTGGCTGAGTTCGTATTTTGTGAATCCTCTTTCGGGGCCTATCGCTATGACATTTTCTGTCCCTTTTGTGATGGTTTTCAGGTTTTCCGAAGCGGTTGGTGAACAGACAAAGCCTTTGGAATCACTACTAATTAACTGCGGAAGCACATCATTTGAATACGGTCCGAACCTTTTGATCAGGTTTATCCGGGGAGGAACCGTGTCCATGCTCTGTTCAAGTCCTTTAACAATGCATTCCTCAAGCCCTGACGGCGTGAAAATGTCATTTGCCCAGTAACCTTTATCCCCGTAATATGTCTGGATTATGTCGATCCGCTTAACTCCGTAAGTTGTGAGATCGGAGATGAGCCTCGAAATGACTTTCGGACGGCATAAACCGATGATAACTGTGAGGGGGATTTTCGGTTCCGGAAGTTCCGTAAAACTGGTCTTTAAAACCGCCTTTTTTTCATCGATTTCCACAATTTCAGCAGTCCCTTTTTTCCCGTTGAAAAGCCCTGATCTGACAACAGTTCCCTTCTTTGCGTCAAGTATTTCGCGAAGATGGTCCACCCGTTTTCCGGTTATCACAACCTCATTTTCCGAAACCATTTCAGTTTTATAAATGATGAGCAGATTCATAGAATTAAATTTTACTCGCTTTTTGCGGCATTCGCGGCGGCTTCGGCCTCTTTCTGTTTTTTCCTCATTTCGTAATATTCCTCTTTGGGCATGAGGTCGCCGTCACATTTTTTGTCAATGAAAAGTATGCCGTCAAGATGATCTATCTCGTGCTGGAAAATTACCGCCGTAAAACCGGTGATCTGCTCTTTTACTGTTTCAATTTTTCCATCATTAAGTTTGTCATATTCAATTTTTATATCCTGAACCCTTTTCACTTTTCCAAAACCCGAAGGAACTGAAAGACACCCTTCCCATCCTTCGATCATCTCACCAGATCTCTCAGTAATGACAGGATTGTAATAATATTCGAACGGTTTATTCTCTTTATCAAGCCTCTGGACTATTATCAGTCTCCTGTTCACACCGACTTGCGGAGCGGCTATCCCCACACCTTTCTCTTCGATCAGAGATTCCATCATTTTCTTTTCCAGAATATCATAACCGGATGAATTTATTAACGCTTTCTTTGAAACAACTCTGAGCACCGAATTATCGTCTGCGGAATTGTTCTTGAAAACACGCATCTTTTCAGCCGAATTGATGAACTCCATTTCAGCTTTTGTCAAAGTTCCGTCATCATGATCCGTCTTCTTCTGTGTTGAAGCACAGCTTGCAAGGAAGAGAACCAGAGAAACGATCACCATCCGTTTTATCATTATCATTCTCCTGTCTTATTGCAGGATTCTTTAAAACCGAGAGCGCATGCCCTGTCATAGAAGAACTTCGATCTTACCGGGTCTTTCTTTCCGTCCTCACCCTTTTCAAAAATGAAGCCGAGATATGCGCATCCGCCAACTTCGTTCACTTCGCATGCATCCATAAGAAGCGGAATGGACTTGATAACATCTGTTTTTACCCCGTGCTTTCCTGAATAAACTATGCTTCCGGCCTTGAAACACCAGCTCTTTTCACCAAGATGACAGGCCTTTTCGCCGAAATAGACCGCTGAATCGCCCTGTTTTGCCTCAACTGCATCATCGGCAAGCTCGGCACACGCCTTCTTAACAGACTGAAGGCACGCTTTCTTTTTCACATCCCTTGCATCATCCGCATTTGTAAGTGAATAAATATAGCAGAATGCTCCATTTCCCGCATCACATGAGGCCTTCCAGCTTTGCGCAGGACCGTTCTTTTCAAAAAGCGCCGTCTTAACCTGAGACTGCCTTTCAGCCGGAGCGATTGCATCTATCAGCTTATTCACGACTTTCCTTCCGGCAAAAGCACCGTAAGTCTCAATGTACGACTTAAGATGTTCAGCTGTCTTTTCAGCAGGAAGAGACGGCATGAGTATCAGCTGTTCAAGTTTTTTCAGATCGGCATCATTGGCATCAGTAGTGCTCTTCAGTGCCGTTTCCATGTTTTTATAGAACTCCACCCTCTCTTTCGCAAGCGTCTTGAACGGGTTTTCATTATTGTAGTTTTGAAGCGCAGTCCATGCTTTTACAGCTTTTTCAGGGAAAAGCCTGCCCTTCTTTTCAAGCCCGTAAGCTTCATTGTAAAGTTTTAGGATCTCCACATCCAGCCTGCTGAAAATGCCGTTCTTTTCCACATCAGGATATTCGGCATAGTTCACGACCGGAAGATAAATTCCCGATGAGCTCAGATAGTTCTTTTTCAACTGTTCCGTATCGCTCCCTGATGCAAATATCGTCTGAACCGTGCTATCAGAGGTCAGATCGTTCCTGACCGTTATGATGTTCATCGTCCCGCCCGCGCATCTCACCGATGTCTTTGCAAAGTAGGCGTATCCCTTTGCGCTATCAGTCTGGTCCTTTGAAAGTTTCCATCCGTTAAGGCTCGCCATGTTCCTGAAAAGGGCCGTCAGAATCTCTGCGTCACCGCATCCCTGCTGAACATCCATTTTCCATGCAGTGATATCAGCGGCCTGTACCCTTATATTTTCCATGTCAGCACTGCTCACAGCTATCTTGACGAAACAGTCGTTCACAATTGACCCGCCTTCATATCGCGGCTCGTTGAAATAGTCGCTGAAATATTCCTTGAGAGTGATGTGCGCCCCTTTTTCAGTCGAAACGGCTGTCACAAGCTCAGCCGCTTCACCCGTAACCATCTCTTCGTAGCTTTTTGAAAGCGATTTAAGTTCGACCTTGATGTATCTGCTGACCTGATGGAGAGCATCTCTCAGAGCTTTGTCATGGCACTCGCCTGCATCCTTGTCACCGGAACTCCGGCCAGTGAAATAATGCGTTCCATTCTCCGTAAAATGGACCTTTGATGCCCAGTCAGGCGCATTTGACGATACAGCCGGCTGGCTTTTAGCCGTCTGAGCAGGCCCTGAAACTGCCGCCGGAGCCGAAGAACACGCTGACAGAATTACAAATATCCAGAAAATCAATGATACGCGGTACATTTATATCCCCCTCAGTTTATGACATTGTCAGCTTTGAAAACACCGTTCTCTATTGAAAAGACCCTCCACATCGTCCCTTTTCCTTCCTTCACATAGTAATTGTAGATGATCTTACTGTTGTTGTATACCGTGACATGGGCTCTGGATTTGCCGAGAGCATCGCTGTTCTTCTTTTCGCGGTTTGTATAGTCGTGAACGAAATATGCGTAACTCCCCGCTTCATCGAGCTTAAGCACGGTTATCGTTTCAGGACCGAATCCGTTGCGTTCATCTTTGTCAAGCAGGACCTGGTCTTCATAGCTTTTCATATCCCTGTAGCTTATGTGGTATGTGTCCTTTTTCACAAAATGTGCATCAAGGTCTTCAGGTTTTTTACCCCAGTCTATGATTATTCTGAGCTTCCCGGTAAGTTTAGGTGAGATGGAGTAATGGTTGTTAAAAACTCCTCCCGCCGCGACACGCACTTCTATTGCTGAAGTTATATATCCTTCTCTTTCAAAAACTCCGGTGAATATCTTCTCCATCTCGGAAAAACCTTCAAACGGAATTGAGACCATTCCATTTGCGTCAGTCATACCCGATTCGCCGCCAAGCTCGAAACTTGCGCCGGGAATACCTTTGCCCGTGAGGGCATCTTTAAAGAAAAGTGTCAGTTTCTCATTCATTTCATCAAAGGAAGCCTTACTTTTCTCCTTCAGCTCCGAATCAAGGTCGGCAGATATGAACATGAAAGAGAAAAGGACAGCGATGATCGTAAAGAACCGTCTTTTTACTGACATGCGAACCTCCGTGAACTATATTCCAGAAAAACAGTGATTTATACCACATTATATAAGATGATTCAATCTTTAAAGAGACGGCTCAGGAACAGCTCCCGTTCCTGCGGTATTGCGAGCAGTAATTCATCGGTTACAAGCGCATCAGGGAACCTTTTAAGTATCTCCGCCGTGAAAAACCCCGTATGTATCTCGTTAATTATCATTCCTGTCATGAAATCATAATATTTTACATTACCGGCTCCGCAGCTCGGGGACTTTGCTTTGAGGATGAATGCATCAACATTTGCGAGCTTTTCAGCATAGTTTTTTGCAAACTCTGTCATCTTTTCAGTGAAATAAAGTCCCGTTTCGGGCTGAAAAAGCACAGGCGCACCGTATTTTCTGACAATTCTGATAGGACTTCTCGGACATCCAAGCCCGATAGCCGTTTCAGGGCATTCATGAATTACATCAACCTTTGATTTCAGCGATTCAATGAACTCATCCGTCACAGTTTCAGCATCATAGCGGCATTTCTCAAACCCGAAACACCTCGACATGTAAACAAGCGGTCTTTTCATCAGGCCTCAGTAATTCAATGAGTTGATAAAATATAATTGCCGTCCCTTGTCAATGCAAGAAAAAAACACCGTATCTTACAGCCGGCATTCTGAAATTGACTTAACGGCTTTCACCACTTATAATTCGCGGGATTGTTAACTGAACAGGGGTATTCAATGCTGTTAAAAGGAAAAGAGCTCGCAGATTCGATAGTAAGAAAGATCCAGAATGAAAAGATCCCCCCTTTGACACTTGCCGTATTTCACCCCGTCGGAAACAGCGCTGCCGAAAGCTATCTGAAAATGAAAGAGAAATGGCTTGCAAAGATAGATGCAAAAATAAAACTGTCCCCTGTTTCATCAAGTACACCTCTGATCAAGTTCTATGAACAGCTCGATGAAGCTAACAGCGATCCGTCCATACACGGGATAATGGTCGAACTGCCTCTGCCGATCGATGTTAACTACTGGAATCTGCACACGAAAATACACCCGCTCAAAGATGTCGACGGGATAACATTCCGTAATCAGGGCGAATTTTTTGCGACAATAACTGAAAAAATAGTTCCGTGTACAGCAATTGCATGCGTCAGGCTTCTTGAGTTCTACAATATACCTATCGTGGGTAAACACGCCCTTGTCATAGGCAGAAGCAACATCGTGGGACTTCCTCTCTTTAAACTTTTTCTCAACCGCAACGCCACTCCCACAACAGCCCATAGACATACGGAAGATCTGAAAGCGCTTGTC
>JAKLDO010000051.1 GCA_022703485.1 bacterium | reverse complement strand
GTCTGGGAAGTGCTGTGGGTGTTCCTAAATACAGGGTGTTCCTCGGTATTTCATGGAGTATGAATGTAATTAAAAAACCTGAGCCGAAACCCGAGGTCAAAGCTGAGCCTAAACCCGAGCCGAAACCCGAGGTCAAAGCTGAACCTAAACCTGAACCGAAACCTGAGGTCAAGGCTGAGCCGAAACCAGAGCCTAAACCTGAGGTCAAAGCTGAACCTAAACCTGAGCCTAAACCCGAGGTCAAGGCTGAGCCTAAGCCAGAGCCTAAACCCGAGGTCAAGGCTGAGCCTAAGCCTGCGCCGAAAAAAGTTGCCAAGACAGGTGAAAAGCTCCAGTCTGTGGTGAGATTTCAGAAAGGAACTGATTATATAGCTGATCCGATCGAAATAGAAAAAGTGGCGATGCTTCTTTCAAGGAACTTCACACTGAAGGTCAGGGTGGAAGGGCATAATGATATGACTGAAAATGCAAAACTTTCACAGAAAAGGGTGGATGCTGTGAAAGCGATACTCATCAAGAACGGTGTAGAACCGGGCAGGATCGTAACAAAAGCGATAGGAGCTTCCGAACCTGTATCAGCCGGAGATACCGATATCGATCTTGAAAAGAACAGAAGGGTCGAGTTTTATATCATCAACGACTGACATCCAAAACAATAATAAAATTAACTTGATAACGAACTCCGTTTTTATTATATATCTTCAGAAAAATTGCGGGGTGTACTATGGATATATTTACAATATTTGAAAAAGGCGGGATAACAATGTATCCCATCCTTCTCTGCTCCATAATAAGCCTTGCTATTCTTTTCGAGAGACTTTATTCGTTCAGGCCTGCCAGAATAACGGGCAATACGGATATAATTCTTCATCTTGCTCAGAAAAGGCTGTGGGACGAAATAGCCGGAGAGGTCAAAAAAAGGGACGATTTCCTTTCAATAATACTTGATATGGTCCTTAGTGATACTACTAATGAAGATCCTGTGAAAGTAACTGAAATGTATGCGAAAAAGGTGAGTTCCGATATTTACAGATGGACATCCATTCCCGGTGTAATGGCTACAGTAAGTCCGCTGCTCGGTCTTCTCGGGACTGTTCTCGGAATGATAAAGATATTCACCAATTTCACTGAAGCAGGCGGCAATCCGATGATCCTTGCAGGCGGGATCTGGGAGGCATTGATAACTACTGCGGCAGGTCTTGTTGTTGCGATCCCGAGCCTTGTCATATACAGATATCTTGTTTACAGGGCTGACAGAAGCGTAATGGACCTTGAGTTCGTTCTTGAAAAGATTTTGTTATATAAATCAGGTAAATGAAAGATCAGTTTTTAAGGAGATGACAATGAAAAAGATTCTTGTTATGGGAGCTGCAGGTCAGATCGGAAGTGAGCTTGTCCCTCATCTGAGGAGTATCTATGGAGAGCAGAATGTCGTTGCATCGGATCTCAAGGAAAGGTCTGAGCTCGGTGATACATTAAATAAAGGTCTGTATGAAAAACTGGACATACTTGATACTGAAGGAACCGTAGCCGTTATTAAAAAATATAACATAGATTCCGTATATAATCTTGTTGCACTCCTTTCAAGCGTAGGCGAGCAGAAACCGCAGCTTTCATGGAAGATTAATCTGGGAGGGCTTGTAAATCTCCTTGAAATATCCAGAGAAATGAAACTTGCTCTTTTCACACCCAGCTCAATAGGCGCTTTCGGACCGTCAACCCCCAAAGTCAACACTCCGCAGGACACCATTCAGAGACCTACTTCGATATACGGTGTAACCAAAGTTGCAGGGGAGCTTCTCTGTGACTACTATTTCAAGAAATACGGTGTTGACACGAGAGGTGTCAGATTCCCCGGCATCATATCAAATGTCACTCTCCCGGGCGGCGGAACGACCGACTATGCAGTTGACATATATTATGAAGCAATCAGAAAGGGTCATTATACATGCTACATCAAAAAAGGGACTTTCATGGACATGATGTACATGCCGGATTGTCTTAAGGCGGCAGTTGATATAATGGAGGCCGATCCCTCAAAATTAAAACACAGGAACTGCTTCAATGTTGCAGCTATGAGCTTCGAGCCTGAAATGCTGGCGGCCGAGATAAGAAAGCATATTCCTTCGTTCACCATGGATTATAATGTAGATCCTGTGCGTCAGGGCATTGCAGACAGCTGGCCGGACAGTATGGATGACTCAGCGGCCAGAGAGGAATGGGGATGGAAACCGGAATTCGACCTTAAGAACATGACGGAAGACATGATTAAAGTTCTTAAAGAAAAGCTTAAATAACATCTAAAAATTAATGGATATTCTCTGTTTTTCAAATTAATGCCGATTTTCCAAAAAGGATATCTCTTTAAGTGGCATAGAAATTGCAATTGCTTTTACCGGTGTATACAACGATTGGTTTTTTAACCTGTTGACAAAAGAGATTTAAAACCTTTTAGAAGGAGGCGGCCATGACACAGTATACTGATTCAGTAAAGGAAAGGATAATCGGTGAGGCTATCAAGCTGATCTGCCGGAAATGCAGCAGAGAGATATCTCTTGCGGACATTTCAAAAGCAACTGGCGTGGTTGCACCGGTATTCTACAATTATTTCAAGGGCATAGACGAGATCAACAAAGAGGCTTTCAGAAAGATAGAAGAGGAGATATCTTCTGTCATGAACATCAAACTGCCGGCTTCGATACCGCCTGAAATGAAAGCAGTTACAATAGCTTACAACCTGATAAAGTTTTTTGAAAGGTCTGATTTCTCGACCGGCATACTTTCAGAAGAGAGATGCAGCGGTCAGATAGACATTTCTCCGATAAGGAATACTTTCGAGTCGCTTTTTGGCAAAATGAAAGGACTCCGTTATGATCCTGAGATGTCGGTAAGTGTGCTTCTCCATCAGATAGCGGCCTATGTCGAATATTCGAGAAAGAAAAAAGAGCATGTGCCGGAAGATGCGGTGGAGAACATTTTTAAACTATTTTTAAAAGTATAGGTGAAGAGTGAAAAAAATTATCATCTGTCTGCTGCTGTTCTTTGCAGCCGGCTGTAATTCCCCGGAAAGAAATCTTAAAGCGGTCGATTTCGGGAAGATCGCACAGGCTGTTGACGAAAAAGACCAGGAAAAGTCGAAACAACTTCTTTCAGAGCAGATAGAGTCTGTGGGAAAGCTGTGTGTTTCACTTAAAGCTCCAAAGCTGGAAATGAAACATGTGGAAGCGGTGGATGTTTACAGAAGACTTGAGTTCATGATGTCCCTGGGAGGCTTTTACAAGGTGAGAGAAGGACTTGATGAAGGAAAAATAGTAAATATTTCCGATAAGGACCGTGAAGAGATCAAATATGTGTGCGAAAAACTTGTTTTTGATGCGGAAAGCATACTCAAAGGTCAATAAATTTCTTCACAAATGAGATTTTAAAAGCTATATTGACGCCGTTTTCAAAGTGATCATTAAATTTTTAATTTATCAGGAGCATTATCATGACAAAACTTGACAGTTCACTTACAGCACATGTCAATGCACTCAAGGAAAAAGGAACGGCAAAGGGTGATGAGATGGTTATAACCGGGATCGTTCCCGCCTCAGGTTCAAAAGGACCCCGTTATATAGTTGAAGGACATGAAAAAGAGTTTATTAAAATGAACTCGAATTCCTATCTCGGGCTTTCGATGAGAAGCGATGTGATACATGCCGAAGAAGAAGGAACAAAAAAATTCGGTGTGGGTCCGGGTGCGGTCCGTTTCATTTCAGGTACGCACAAACCTCATATCGAGCTTGAAAAAAGGCTGGCCCGTTTTCACGGAAGGGAATCTGCCATGATCTTTTCAAGTGCGTATGTCACATCCATGGGTGTGATAGTTCCTCTTACAACCACCGAAACCGTGATAGTCAGTGATGAGCTCAATCATAACTGCATAATAAATGCCATGAAACTTGCCAGACCTTCGGCAAAACTCATTTACAGACACAATGATATGTCCGATCTTGAAGCAAAGATGAACGAGGCTGTAGGGCAGGGTAAAAGATGTCTTGTAATAACAGACGGAGTTTTTTCAATGAGAGGTGATTTCTGCCCGTTTGATAAATTCGTCAGTATCTGCAGAAAGTTCAATGACAGGTTCGAAGAAGGTGTAACCACGATAGCCGACGATTCTCACGGAGTAGGTGCATACGGTGCGACAGGCAGAGGTACGGAGGAGGTCACCGGTACAAAGGTGGATATTCTTATCGGAACTCTCGGCAAGGCATACGGAGTCAATGGCGGATATGTTGCGGCTTCAAAGGCGGTTACAGATTTTCTGAAGCAGACAGCGCCGATGTACATTTACTCAAACCCGATCACTGTCGGTGAGACCACCGCGGTTCTGAAGGTGCTTGACATACTTGAAGGTCCGGAAGGTGTGAAAATACTTAAACACCTCTCTGAAATGACGCAGAGGTTTGAGAAAGGACTGGTCGACAACGGGTTCGAGACGATCCCTGGTCCTCATCCGGTCACTCCGCTCATGGTAAGGGACACTCAGAAAACATCTGAAATAGTAAAATGGCTTACTGCCAACGGTGTTCTTGCAACAGGCCTTAACTATCCTGTCGTTCCGAAAGGTGATGAAGAGATAAGGTTCCAGATAAATGCAGATCATACAGCCGCCGATGTGGATTATGTGATCGATGTCCTGAAAGCTTACAGATCAAAGAAAGGCTGATCGGCTATATTTCGCTTCCGTTAAGTTCCATCCTGATATTGAACGGTGCTATTTTTTTAGCCATCGTTGAAATTCCGCAATAAGTATCCTGAGATAGTTTTACCGCTTTTCGGATCTTTTCCGGATCGGTTTCCCCTTCAAAATGATATACCATTGTAAATGATGTGAAGACTTTCGGATGTGTTTCCGTAACATCTGCTTCAACAGAAACGCTGAACTTCGAAGGCATTACGGCTCTCATTTTTTCCAGAATACCTACGATGTCCATCGCAGTGCATCCCGCTATTGACTGGAGAAAGAGGTGTTTCGGTGTAGGCCCGGGAAGTGTAATAGCGTTCTCTGTGCTGTTCATGTCGTTGAATCCGTTGAATACCATTCCTTCTTTCCATGTTACGCCGGCTTTCATTGATACCTCCTGAAAAAACCTGAAAAACAGTATAATTTATCAGTTCTGCAGTTGCAAGTCAACGGTCTTGCGAGGGTTAATTTCTTGACATTGACAGGCTGATTTGATAACTTCAGCTGATAATGAACTTCGAGGGAGTACGAAATGAAAATCAGCAGGTCGGTACAGGTACTTTTTCTGATAATATTTTTAAGTTTCCCCCTTTTTTCCGCACAGAGAATGGATTTCATGCTTTTTAACCTGAGCGATTCCGAGGACCCTGCAGGTGATTTCCTTGAAATGAGCAAGGAGTTCTCCGCCGCAGTTGCACCCATGTTCTACGGTGAGGCCGAGACGAGGGGTTCAGCAGGTTTTGAAATAGGTCTGGGATATTCTCTTACAAAGATAAGTCTTGGTGAAACATACTGGAAGAATGCACTGCATGACGAACCTGTGTCATCAGGGATACCGCCGTTCTACAATGGTCTGGACCTTCACATTTCAAAAGGTTTCGGCTTCGGGCTTAAGCTTTTCGGAAATCTCAGATATTATCTCCTTTCTGAAATGATCAGCGGCGGCGGCGGATTTGAATACGCTATCAACGAAGGCATCAAATATGCTCCTGACATAGCAATAGGTGCAGGCTACAACAGACTTTTCGGATCAAAGGACCTGAATCTGCAGATGATGGACCTGAGATTGAAGATATCGAAAACTTTCGTTGCCGGTTATCAGGTCAAACTTTCACCTTATATCGCATACAGCCACCTGTTCTCGTGGGCTTCTTCTAACAGACTGGGAGGATATTTCGACTATTCTGATAAGACAGATGCCTATGTTTTCGGAGATGTGACAGGAAAACCTTTTTATTTTTCCCAGGCGTTCATCAATATTGACAGACTTTTCATCGGTTTCAAGGTCGTCAGCGGATATTTCGGCTTTGAAATAGAAGCGGCAATACCTGTGAATGCAGGTAAATCATTCTCCATCAATGCAGGTTTCTCCGCAGTTATGTAACTTCATCCCATCTTGAAATCCATCTAAACAGCTTTATAAAAAAATATCCGGAATGTTTTCGGAGGTTTTTTATGGAAGTAAAAGGAACTGAAAAAAAAGAGAACGGTGCTGAAGTGCTGATGAAGTACGGAAGAAGTCTTGTGGAGCTGGCAAGATCAGGAAAGCTTGATCCCGTTATAGGAAGGGATGGTGAGATCAGACGGATCATCAGAATACTGTCGAGAAGGACCAAGAACAATCCAGTAATAATAGGTTCTCCAGGTGTAGGAAAAACAGCCATTGTCGAAGGTCTTGCCAGAAGGATAGTCAGGGGTGATGTGCCGCAGGGGCTTAAAGACAGGGAGATCTTTGAACTTGACATGGGCGCTCTGGTATCGGGGGCTAAGTTCAGAGGTGAATTTGAAGAGAGGCTGAAGGAAGTCCTTAATGCGGTGAAAGGATCGGAAGGTAAGATAATACTTTTCATCGATGAACTGCATAACATTGTCGGTGCGGGAAGGGCTGAGGGAAGCATGGATGCCGCCAATATGCTTAAACCGCTGCTTGCAAGAGGTGAACTTCACTGTATCGGCGCAACAACCCTTGATGAATATAGGAAATACATAGAAAAAGATGCCGCTCTTGAAAGAAGGTTCCAACCTCTTATAGTTCAGCCGCCAGATGAGGAGGAGACGGTCTCCATATTAAGAGGGCTGAGGGAAAGGTTCGAGATTCATCACGGTATAACTATTTCAGAGGGGGCCATGGTGGCAGCGGCAAGACTTTCATCCAGATATATCTCTGACAGGTTCCAGCCTGACAAATCGATAGACCTCATCGATGAAGCATGTTCTATGCTCAGGACAGAGATGGACAGCATGCCGTCCAGTCTTGACGATCTGAAAAGACGGAAAATGCAGCTGCAGATAGAGATAGAGGGATGCAGAAGAGAAGGATCGGGGTCTACATCTGAACAGATATCGCTGCTTGAAAGTAAGCTCAGGGAAGTAAGCGGTCTGTATGAGAGCAGATTATCTGTGTGGGAATCGGAAAAAGCATCTGTAGAGGCTGTAAAAAGACTTAAAAAAGAGATAGAGGAGACAAAAACGGAGATAGAACGCGCTGAACGGGACTATGATCTCACAAGACTGAGCGAATTGAAATACGGAAAACTTGACGGACTTCAGAAAAAACTCAAAGAAGCTCAGGAAAAGAGCAATAAAGAGAATTCCATGGTCACAGAGGTCCTTAGTGAAAGGCATATTGCAGAAGTTGTAAGCAGGTGGACAGGAATCCCTGTTGCAAATATGACTCAGAGCGAAAGGGACAGAATACTCTCTCTTCCTGAAAAATTGAAAGAGGATATCGTAGGTCAGGATGAGGCGATAGAAAGCATTTCAAGGTCGATACTAAGGTCCAGAGCCGGACTCACCAATCCCGAAAGACCTCTGGGATCTTTCATTTTTGCCGGTCCGACCGGAGTGGGGAAGACCGAGCTTGCAAAAATGACAGCGAAACATTTGTTCGATTCTACTGAAAACATGATCAGGATAGATATGAGCGAGTATATGGAGAAGCATTCAGTTTCAAGACTTATCGGCGCTCCTCCCGGATATGTCGGATATGACGAAGGCGGGCAGCTGACCGAAGCGGTAAGAAGAAAGCCTTACTCCATTATCCTTCTCGATGAGATTGAAAAAGCCCATGACGATGTTTTTAATATACTTCTCCAGATACTGGAGGACGGAAGGTTGACTGACAATCAGGGAAGGACTGTTTCGTTCAGGAACACCATTATTGTCATGACATCGAACCTGCCTCCTGACCACATAAGGAGCCGCTTTAAGCCTGAGTTCATAAACAGGATAGATGACATCGTAATTTTTAACGAGCTTACCCTGACAGATATGAGAAAAATAGCTTCCCTGCTGATGTCCGGCATGAACAGGGTTCTTGCAGTGAAAGATATCTCGGTCGTATTGAGTTCAGAGGCACTTGACAAGGTGGTAGCGGAATCTTTTGACAGGGCATATGGTGCGAGGCCGGTAAGAAGGTATCTTGAAAGGAACATTGAAACAGTTGTTGCGGCATCTATACTTAAAGGAGAGGTTACTTCAGGTGATACCGTTAAAATTGAAGTCCGGAAAGGCACTTTTGCGCTTTCTGTATCAAGGTGATACGCACTGATGTATATACATTAAATTTTTTTTGACAAAAATAGCAGTTTTTTATACTCTTTTGCGGAATTAAAGGCCGGCGGTAAAAATAAGACAGGGCTTTTTGAACGCTATTTAGTTACTTTTTATAGAAAAGGGTGTGAAAATGTTCAGAAAAATGATGGTTCTCACAGCGATTGTAATGCTGATCTCATCGATCTATGCAGAACCTAAAATGGCAGTTTTGAATCCGAAAGGTAAAGACGATGCTTCAGAGTTTGCAAAGAAGCTTGGTAAAGAGATCAAACTTATTTTCAAGACAGTGAAAGATGTCGCCCTTCTTGACGGAGACAAGGTTCTTTCTCCTAATGACAAAAGCGCACTTAATTCCTGTTCAACCAAGTGGAAATGCGTGGCTGAGAAATCAAGGGCTGTCAAGAATGTCGATTTCGTGCTGTTCCCTGTTGTTAAAATGGTTGACGGTGCACCGAATGTTTCACTTTACATATTCTCAACAAAATCGGGTGCAAAGGTTGCAAAGCCTGTTGTAAAGGGAGAGGCTGACACGGATGCTGAAGACCTTGCAGCGGACATTGCAGGTTCCCTGATAGATGTATCAACTAATCTTTCATCTGACGCCGCAATTGCCGATGATGCTGACGATGAGGACGGCGGATCTTCCAGTGCTGATTCCGAACCTGTGAAGGAAACTCCCAAAAAAGCCATAGAGACAGGTCTTTCGGAAAGAGAGAAAAAGAACCGGCTCCGCAGCGGGTTCAAAGCATACAAGTCAGGAGATGCACAGTCTGCCGTAACGCTTTTCACAGAAGGCGGTGATTCAATTTCTGCAGACCTTGTTAATGAGATAGCATCATCCATTGAAAAGGCAAAACAGCTTTTGAAGGATGGTAACTCCTCTGAGGCCGTTAAAATAGTGAAAAGAATAGAAAACGGTGACATACAGCTCAGGGAAAAAGGGTATAAAGAGCTCCAGTTCATTAAAGAGACATCGAAAAAGAACAGATATAATGAACCGACCGAAGCTGATTACACAAAAGTGAAGAACCTTTTCAAGGACATCAAGAAAGATATCCGCACTGTTGCCGAGTGGAAACAGCAGGAACTTGCAAAACTTGATGATTCCATGAGAGATCAGCTCAGAGAACGCGACAAGATAACCCGCGATTTTGAAAAGGCCGAAAAAAGCAAAAGAGAGCAGGAAAAACAGGAAGAGGCTGACCACCTCAAGAAAATAGAGAAGATGAAGTCCGACCTTGAAAATCTTGATGCGAAGTACCGCGATAAGATAGGCGATGTTGAAAGAGAGATAAACGCACTCAATAAAAAACTTGATGATAGCAGAGCTCCGGAAGAAGTTTACAAGACTGACATTGAGAACGACCAGAAAGAGCTTGATAAAAAATACAAGAAAATGGCGATAGATCTCAAAAAAGAACTTCTGATGGCCCAGAAACAGCTCAAGGACGAAACGACAAAGACCGAAAAAGAGATCGAGACCCAGTTGAAAGACATTGAGAAAGCGAATGCCGACCTCGACAGACAGATACAGGCACTTTCAAAAGAAATTGAAAAAATGAGCTCTGATTTTGATAAGAACGAACAGAAAGAAAGCCAGGCGTTCGAAAAGTCCCTTGCGGCATTTGAAGCTACTGATAGAAAAGACAGGGATGACCTTGAAAAGAAAAGCACTGCCGAAATAGAGGCTCTCAACAAAGAAACAGAAGTATATGACAAGAAAATACAGACCCTTTCTGCAAAAATAGACGCTCTTGACCGCGAGATCAGTGAGTATACTGATAAGCAGGAACAGCGTATACAGAAGATGCAGGAAGCAAACGATAAGAAAAGAGAGGAGCTGGAGAAGAAATTTGACACGGAAAGATCTGCCGCAGAAACAAAGGCTGAAAAAGAGTATGAAAAGAAACAGGCTGAGCTTGCAAAGAAAATAGAGATACTTGAATCCTCCATCATAAAGATAGAGGACAGAGTGGAAAACTATGAAAAGAGCGCTGAATGGAAGAATGCAAGGAAAAATCTTAAAGATGCAACAGATGAACTTGTTAAATTTGAAGAAGGACATGATAAGTTCATAGCAAAAGAGACCGGTCCGATAGTTGAAAACCATAAGAAAGCCGGTGAAGAGCTTGATGGTGCATTCAAGAAGTTTGAGGGTACTGTAAAAAAAGAAATAGCTGATTACAAGGCAAAGAAAGGTTCAGAGAAAGCGGCTCTTGATAAAGAACTGAAAGCTCTTGAAAAGGGAAGAGGCGCATTCGAAAAAGGTCTTCAGAAGAAGATAGCTGATGCAAACGCCGCAAGGGAAAATGCAATGAAGGCTATTGAGAAAAGATCTGCAAAGAGGGATGCTGACCGTGAAGCGCAGTCAAAAGCGAGAAAAGCCGAGTTTGATAAATCTCTCGAAGCTAAGAGAAAACAGCTTGCTTCTCTTGAAAAACAGATAGCGGCAAATTCCGCAAACGCTGAAAAGACAAGAAACACCCTTACTGACAAGCTTGATAAATTCAGGGTTGCAAGCGAGAAGAAGATAAGCGATCTTGAAATAGCAAATGAAAAGAAAAAAGAGGCTCTTGAGCTTCAGCAGGAAAAAGAAAGGCAGACTATATATCAGAAATATGAACAGAAAGCGGAACAGGCAAGAAAGGACATTCTTGCAAAGATCGGTCAGCTTGAGAACAATATGAAAAACCTCGTCGGACAGAGAGGCAAGGAAGAAACAACTCTGAGAGCAAATATCGAAGCTGCAGAAAAACAGACTGACACAATGCAGTCAGGCTGGGGAACTGATGCAAAAAAGAGACTTTCAACATATGAAGCCAACCTCAAGGCCGCTGAAAAGAGAGAAGTAGCAGCAAAGGCAAAATATGAATCGTCCAAGAAGAGTATTGACACTCAGTACAAATCAAAAGTTGATGCTCTTATCCAGAAAGCATCAGGAAACAACAAGCCTGGCGAAGCATTCAAAGTCGAAAGAGACAGAAATTTTGAGTTCAGTGCGTATACCAAGATGATAAATGCAGTAAAAGCTGAAGCTTATATTGCAAGTGCAAAGGAAAAGCTTGCAGGGGATGATATTGCCGGAGCCAGAAAAGATGTTTTCGATGCCATTTATGCCGACAGTGACGGTAATGCGGGACCAGAGGCTCTGAAAGAGATCGAGAAAGCGGCAGGAGCTCTTTATGAGAGAGCGTATCAGGCAGTTACCGAAGATCCTGAAACAGCGAAGAAGATACTTATCAAGCTCAGAAAGGAACTTGATCCGTACAGTCCTTATTATCTCAAGGTACTTGCTCTGATAGAGGACCTTAAACTGGGTGAGTAGCAGTTAAATGCTTTAATATTAGGGCGGGCTTTAAAGTCCGCCTTTTTTTTTATACCGGATGGTGTATAATAATTCCGGATCTTTTATTGAGGTGCATTATGCGTTCAGTGAATACAGGTTATTTTATTATTATTGTTTTTTTTGCAGTGTCTTTTTTTATTTAGTGTGAAAAGGATACCCGCGGAATATATACAGGTGATGAAAATGCTGTCAGTGATTCTGAAGAAATAAGTGACAGTGACATTTATCTTGAAAGACCTGATTCGGATAACAGGCCTGGCGGCGGCGGTGGAACCGGCAGTGATATCGACAATTCTTTAAATGATGAAGAGTCTCAGGACGGTTCAGGGCAGGATAGTGTGGTTGAGCCTGATGATGATATCCAGAGCGGAATTTACTCAAGCGAGCCTGATGTAGGTGAATGTACTGAGGGCGAGATTTCATCTTACGAAAAAGAAAAAGTTCTGGAAAGGGTGAACTACATCCGTTCACTGCACAACCTTCCGCCTGTGGTATATGAAGAAGAGGATGATATCTACACAGAGCAGTGTGCACTGATCATTGCTGCCAATGAGGAACTGAGCCATACTCCCGGAAAGGACTGGGCATGTTATTCCGATGATGCCTACACCGGTTGTAATAAAAGTAATATTTTCATTCAATGGGGTAATGACAATCTCTCTTTTAAAAGTACCGCGGTCATTGATGCTTTCATGACAGATGAAGGTGTTGACACGCTAGGGCACAGAAGGTGGATACTGGACCCGTGGCTTGCCCACATTTCATTCGGAAGAGCAGATGATTACAGCAGTAAGATAACAGGTGCGGCGTTGAAGGTGATAAACACTGATCAGCAGGATATTTCAGGGAGCAGTATTGATTTTGTAGCATATCCATATGAGTATTACCCTGCCGGTCTTTATAATGAAAATGTTATGATGTCCTTCTCCGTCATTTCTGACAGAATGAGCAAATGGAATAACAGCAAGGTGGATATGCTTACTTCCGCTGTATCAATATTGGACCCTGATAACAAACTGATAAAGATAACGGGAAAGGTTTTTGACAATGACGGATACGGTGTACCTAATAACTTGAGATGGTTTGCTGAATCAATAGAACCCGGTGTTAAATATAATGTCAGCATAACGGGTGTCATCATTAATGGTATTCCTAAAACCTATAATTACTGGTTTGAATTGAAGTGACCGTCTGCAACCGTTTAAAATTCATCATTTTTTTAATGGTTTATCAAATATTACTTTCATGTGACAGTGGAAAAAGCGTTCTGGCAGATGATACGGATGCTGTCTCTGATGTTCCTGTCTGCGGCAACGGGATACTTGAGGAAGGCGAAACCTGTGATTCAACGCAGATAGAGTGTAGGGATATAGACCCTTTAAAATATGACAGTGGCGTCGCGACATGCGGCAGTGACTGTCAGGAATATGACACCTCTCCCTGTGTCGAGAATACTCAATGCGGTAATTATGTTGTCGAGACAGGTGAAGCATGTGACGGAAATGCCAAGCTGTGCAGTGAAATAGATCCTGATAAGTATGTTTCAGGCTTCGCGCCGTGTTTCAAAACATGTTCGGGATGGGATGCGAAGGTTTGCAGAACATATGTCGAATGCGGCAACGATCACCTCGAGGAACTGGAACCGTGTGAAAGGTTCAGCAGGAAGGATTGCGTTGATCTTAACAGTGATATCTTCATTGACGGCATAGCTGAATGTCAGTATGACTGTTCAGGCTGGAACATTTCAGAATGCAAGGTGTCGCAATGTGAAGGTGTTCAGTGCGGAAGCGTTATAGTAGTAGAAGATGACTACACTTTTGAGTTCGAGTGCGGAAAATGCAGTGAAAACGAAATATGTACTTTTGAAAAGGAGTGCATTCAGCCGTGTGACGGTGGAAAATGCGGCGAAGTAAAAATTAAGAACAGCACAGGTGAAGAGCTGACCTTTCAATGCAGGAAATGCAACGAGCTCCAGTATTGCAGTAGTGAAAACGAGTGTGTGCCGGCCTGCGGCAATATGGCCTGCGGTGATGATCACGGATACAATTGCGGAGAGTGCCCTGACGGATTTTACTGCAGCACATATCCCAACAGATGTAAGAAAATGCCGGATATCCCTGTTCAGAAGATACCGGAAGGTGTTTTCTATATGGGCTGCAACTTCTATGTCGACGACTACTGCAATGAGGCTGAAAGCCCGTATCACATGGTATATGTTTCACCTTTTATGATAAGTACGCATGAAGTGACTGTGGAGGAATATCAGTTCTGCATAGATTCAGGTCTGTGCAGCGATGCCGTTGAGGATGGATCTCATTACAGGACATACGATATAAATTTCAGATGCAACATAGGTTCGGAAAGAGAGCCTGATCAGCCTGCAAACTGTATAAATTATGCCGGTGCCGACGCTTTCTGCAGGTTTATGGGAGGCAGTCTTCCGACAGAGGCTCAGTGGGAGAAAGCGGCACGCGGCGGATGTGAACTGTATGCTGACTGTGAAAAAGATACTCCGATGTTCCCTTGGGGAAATGAACAGGCAAGCTGTCAGTATGCCGTTATTGTGGATGTGAATTCAGGTCTTGCCGGATGTGAAACAGGAGGTACTTTTCCTGTGGGTTCCAAACCTGACGGCATCAGCCCGTACGGACTTTATGACATGGCCGGAAATGTATGGGAATGGTGCAGTGACTGGTTCGATGGTGATTATTATGATGTTTCTCCTTATGAAGACCCTCAGGGACCTGAATCCGGTGTCGAGAAAATACTGAAAGGCGGATCATGCAATTTCAGCTGGGTCGGGGTCAGACCAAGTTACAGATACAATGTCGCGCCTTCAATAAATTATACTTTCGGCGGTTTCAGGTGTGTTTTCAGTGTTGAGAACTAACTGTCGAAAATATTCATCGACCTGATCTCTTCAATGATATCGAAAATAGATTTTATTCTTACGATCTCAGTGTGGTCGTTCTTTTTTATTTTTGTTCTTCCTGCAGGAGCATAGATCTTTTTAAGCCCCAGTCTTGATCCTTCCCTGAGCATTATTTCAAGTCCCGGAACCTCTCTGATCTCTCCTCCCAGCCCGAGCTCTCCCACAAAGGCCGTCGATACTGGTATCGCTATGTTGAAAAGTGACGAAAGAAGCGATGCCGCGACCGGAAGGTCGACTGCGGGGGTTTTCAGTTTCAATCCGCCGACGACATTTATGAAAAGATCGAAATTGGAAAAATAGATGTCGCCTCTTTTTTCAAGAACAGCCGTTATCATGGCAAGTCTTCCTGCATCTATTCCTGTGACGACTCTCCTGGGCTGAGGAAGATTCGAGCTTGTTGCAAGGGATTGTACTTCAATGAGGAACGGTCTGGATCCTTCAAGTATCAATGCAAGAGCCGATCCCGATATTGAACCTGTACCGTCAGAAAGGAAGAACTGGCTCGGGTTCTCGACTTCATTAAGTCCTGTAGATGTCATTGTGAAGATGCCTATCTCATCTGTCGGCCCGAAACGGTTCTTTGAGCATCTCAGCACCCGGTATCCGAGCGACGGATCGCCCTCAAAAAGCAGAACTGAATCGACCATGTGTTCAAGAAGCATCGGGCCTGCGATATTTCCTGATTTTGTCACATGTCCTATTACAAAAACAGTTATGTTCTTTCTTTTTGCAGTCTCAAGGAGTTTTACTGCACATTCTTTTATCTGACTGACAGACCCTGGTATGCCGGGAACCGAAGGAGAATAAACTGACTGAATTGAGTCGCAGAAAAGGAAATCGAAATGTTCCTCTTCAAGTTTAGCCCTGAGCTTATCGAGATTGTTCTCGTTTGAAAGATAGAGGTCTCCGCAGCCGTTCTTTCCGGCGAGTCTTTCAAATCTTATTTTGACCTGAGATACCGATTCTTCAGCAGAAAGGTACAGAACTCTGCATTTTCTTGATATTTCGAGCGCGGCCTGGAGCATCAGTGTTGATTTTCCGACCCCGGGATGGCCGCTGATCAGGTTATAGCTTCCTTTGACAATGCCTCCGCCGAGGATCCTGTCCAGCTCTTTATAACCCGACTGTATCCGTTCACTGTCAACGGTGCTTATATCGTTTATGTGGTTGAAAACGGCCTCAGGTGAGGATAAAAAAAGCCTGTGATTGTCTTTAGGGATGACGGTCTCGTCTTTTTCCTCGAGTGTATTCCACTCGCCGCACTCGGGACATCTTCCGAGCCATTTCACAGCGGTGTAGGAGCAGTTCGAGCATATGAACGAAGTCTTTTTCTTAACCATTCTGATCACTGTGCACTGAGCAGAAAAGGAATTGTTGCAGTTGAAAGAGTGCCGTTAAATTTGGGGAACATCCATTTTTTCTTTATCTGTTCGGTAACGCATCTTTCCATTTCGGTCCCTTTGAACTTAGGGGTCTCGTTTATCACTTTTGCGACACTGCCGTCGCCCATTATGTGAATGGTTATCTCCATTTTTCCGCTGATCATGTCGTTATTTTTCAATGCTTTGTCATAACATGATTTTATTGTACCGTAATTGTTCTTGACGGTCTCGTTTATCTGTTTTGATGTCAGCTCTTCACTGCTCTGTGCGAGCTTACTTTCTTTTGTAACGGAGGCGGTGACATTTTTCGAGTCAGCTTTTTTCATGAATGAACTTCTGAAGGCATCGAGTTCCTCATCACTCACCTTGTCAAAAAGCCCTGCTTCTTTCTTCGGTGTTTCCTTCTGTCCTGAAGCAGAGGCATCTGCATCCTCTTTTTTCATTTCATTCTTTATTTCAAGAAGGATCTCTTTGAGGATCTTATCCTCTTCGGCTTTAGCAACTTTTACGACCTTTATTCCTTTTATCTCATCTATTTTCATTACGCCTGATTCAAATTTCACATTATCTATGTTGATATCTTCAATGACAGGCGCTTTTTCAGCTGTTTTGACAGGTTCTCTGCTTTTGAAAAGACCTATGATTGAGAACACAATAACGGGGGTGATGATTATTGCGGCGGCAATGAATACCCATTTTAAAAGGCTGGACTTGCGATCTTCAGGGTGCTGCTGTTTTTCAACGCTGACATCGTCAAGCATTTTCAGCATTTCCCTTTTCTGGACGGTCTCGTCGTCCGTTCCGAGAACCTGCTTTATTTTTTCCTGTGCAATGCGGTCATATTCTTCAAACACTTCGGTGAAATCGGGATGACTTTCAAGGGTCACCCAGTCGGGGAGCTCTTTTTCCCATATCATGGATTTTTTCCGCAAGCTCCCTTCAAGGATCAATGCGGTTATTTCATCAAAAGAGTATTCGTAGCTGTCTTCAGGCAGGAAATAGATCTTTTCATTCATTTTGAAGCTCTCCAGTCATCAAAAACACACCGCAAAAGGATAGTTTGAACCATGTTTTTTGTCAATTAATAAGATATCTTAAACACAGATAATAACAAATGCCTGCAGTTCCTGTTATAAGTCCTGCTTTAATGATGAAGGGGTAGACTTCGCGGAGTGCCGTTTTGAAGAAGTCGGTAGTTACGATCAGGCACAGATGCATGGGTGAAAGCATGACACCGAGAAATCCGCCTGTGAATCCCAGCAGGAGGAACGGCAGATCAACAACACCGCCGGGCATCAGGAATGTATATATTACGGGAAAAGATATTGATACGAACCCGACGGTTATTCCAGTCAGAAAACCGCACACGAGAGGGACTGTAAAAACGAAAATTGCCGGATTTGAGCCTTTGAGAGCTTCATAGAGGTCGTGCGCTATGCCCGAACTTTTGACTATTGAATCGAAGAAGACCATTCCGGTGACAAGGAAAATGGTGTAGACAGTTCTTTTGCGCAGAATAAAAGGTTTGATATGCACGGCGAGATGCCTTTCCTTAACTATAAAAGCTGCCAGTGCGATAAGAACGGCCAGCGCAAGCTCTATTGAAAAAACGATCGAAAGTCCCACAGCAAGTATTATGGGCCAGGCTATTGCAAGGAGCCTGAAAGGATTTTCAACAGTTGACAGTCCGGGAATGTCCTGTTTGCTATGCTTAAGGAGAAGAGGAAGTCCTGACAAGGCCATCACAGCGGTCATAGGCCCGAGAACCTTGAAAATGTCATATGGCGGAACCTTCATTACAGTAACTATCCAGGCAAGGCCTGCGTAAAGAGGGAAGAAATACTCCCATATATGCCTGTACCAGTAATTCACAGCCATTTTTTCCTTATTTTCATAAGAGGGTAGAAGTTTGTCCACAAAAGGTGCTGATATGAGAGATCCTCCAGGCATAGGAAGAAATCCGATGAAAGCTGCTGAAGCCGCAGCCGCGATACGGTTGTCTTTGAATATTTTCAGAAAAATGGATGACATCCTGTCGAACATGTTTCCCTTTTCCATCAGTTCACCAAGAAGCATTACGGCGATGATTATCAGAAAAAGGTCGATGGACCTCGGGTTTATGAAGGCTTCAAGCCATTTTACTACCGTATCAGTGATGCTCATTCCTGAGATAACGGCCATTGCCAGGGCTCCGGCAGGCAGAGCTATCTCCAGCCGAATCTTCTTCGCGAGAAGGATTATCATCAGAGTGACGGGAATTATGATCCGGAGCCAAATCATTTTTTTTAAATAACTGAGACTGTGCTGTTTTTCAGGGAGTATTTCCTACCGTCGGATGGGTCAACGGCAATTCCTGATTCATCAAAATTAAGCCTGTTGCCGCTCATTCCAACCCATCCGTGCTGTCTCGCCGGAATTCCGTAAACAAGCGCAAAGTCGGGCACATCTTTTGTTATGAGACTTCCGGCACCGATAAATGAGTACATTCCTACAGTCACTCCGCAGACTATTGTCGCGTTAGCTCCGACGGAACACCCTTTTTTCATCAGTGTCTTTTTGTATTCGGTCTTTCTTTCGATGAAAGCTCTCGGATTTATGACATTCGTGAATACCATGGACGGGCCGAGGAAAACGTCATCCTCTATTTCAACACCTTCGTAGATCGAAATGTTGTTCTGTGCTTTGACACCATTGCCTATTGTGACATTAGCTCCTACAACGCAGTTCTGCCCGAAGATGCATTTTTTCCCGATGACAGTGTTCTTGAGTATATGGCTGAAGCACCATATCTTTGTTCCTTCACCGATGGTTACATTTTCATCGACTATGGCTGTTTCATGCACAAAATAGTTTTTCTGTTCCATTATCTTCTCCAGCTTTTCAGGAACGGGTGGTATTCGCCTCGAAGTCCCACTGGAAAAGCATTTCTTATGTTAAATGCTATTTCTACTGCCTGTCTGGAATCTTCAAGTCCGAACCCTTTTCCGGCAAGGATCTCTTCATAGCTTCTTGTATGAAGGTCGGTGAAACCTTCGCTGAACTCGAGCTCCGTTCCGTCAATGGTTATAGAGCGGTATGTCCTTTTTCCGCATTCAAACACCTTTTTAGGCAGCATTTTCTCACTTATGCTGAGAAACCATCTGACCCTTGCTTTTTCAAACTGAAGGAACCCTGCGGCGATATCCTTTTCCTGAACATTTACGATGTTCTTTTTTACATATCCGAATATCCACTGGAGCATATCGAAGAAATGTATTCCTATGTTGGTGGCCATGCCTCCTGATTTGGCAAGATCTCCTTTCCACGACACATCATACCATTTTCCGCGACTGGTGATATAAGTCAGTTCAACATCATAAACCTTGTCGGCCGGACCCTGTTCTATTTTCTTTTTCAACTCGGCAATGACAGGATGAAGTCTTAACTGAAGAATGGTGTTCACATGGTAACCTGTCTCATCTTCTATGACTTTAAGATTGTCAACTGTCCACGGGTTGAGCACCAGAGGTTTTTCGCAAATTGCGTTCGCCATGTTCCTGAGCGCCAGTCTGATGTGGGCGTCATGAAGATAGTTGGGCGAAGTTATGCTTACGAAGTCGATCTTATTCTCTCTTCTTCTGAGCTTGTCAAGGTGTCTGTCAAATCTTTCGAACTCAATGAAGAACTCGGCATCAGGAAAATATGAATCAACGATCCCTATGCTGTCATTGGGATCCATTATCGCAAGCAGGTTGTTGCCGGTATCTTTGATCGCCCTCATATGTCTCGGAGCTATGTATCCGGCCGCTCCTATCAATGCGAAGTTCTTCATCTACAGTCTCCCTGTAACGATATTCCTGTCGAGAAACCCTTTAATGTCATATATGACCGTATTGCTGTTTATAAAATATGAAAGGTCATATGATCTGAACTTCTCATGAGCTACGGCGAGGATAACGGCATCATATTCGTTTTTCAGGCAGTCATTGAAATCTGACAGTGTGACTCCGTACTCTTCCGTAACTTCATGCGGATCGGCCATGGGATCGCAAATGTCCACAACGCATCCGAACTCACGGAGCTCTTTTATCACATCGATCACCCTTGAATTCCTTATATCAGGGCAGTTCTCCTTGAAAGTAATGCCGAGGATAAGCACTCTTGAATGTTTTATCTTCTTGTTCTTCTGTATCATCAGCTTAATGACTTTGTTTGCGACATATATGCCCATATTGTCATTTATCCTTCTGCCCGACAGAATGACTTCAGGGTTGTAGCCCACTGCCTGAGCTTTATGTGTGAGATAATAGGGGTCGACGCCGATGCAGTGTCCGCCCACAAGTCCGGGCCTGAAAGGAAGAAAATTCCATTTTGTTCCAGCAGCTTCAAGAACATCAAGGGTGTCTATGCCGAGCCTTTCAAATATGAGGGAAAGTTCGTTGACAAAAGCTATGTTTATGTCACGCTGGGAATTTTCAATAACTTTTGCCGCTTCAGCTACTTTGACACTGGACGCTTTATGAGTTCCGGCTTTAATGATCTTTTTGTAAAGCTGATCGATCTCTTCAGCTATCTCCGGTGTAGAACCGCTTGTGACTTTCTTTATTGTCGTAACTGTGTGCACCTTATCACCGGGATTGACCCTTTCGGGGGAGAATCCGCAGAAGAAGTCCTTGTTGAACTTGAAACCTGAAATGTTTTCAAGTATAGGAACGCACACTTCTTCGGTACAGCCGGGATATACGGTCGATTCATAGATGATGATATCACCTTTTTTCAGCACTTTCGCGACAGTTTCAGTACCTTTTATGACAGGTGTCAGATCGGGCTGTTTGTGTTCATTGATAGGTGTAGGTACGGTCACGATGAATATCCGGCATTCTTTAATGTCATTTACATCGGATGTATATTTAAGCTTAACAGCATCTTTGAGCTGATGCGGTTCCACTTCGAGGGTTCTGTCAACACCTTTGCGAAGTTCCTCAAGTCTTTTTCTGTTGATGTCAAACCCTACAGTTTCAATGATCTTTCCAAATTCAACTGCAAGCGGCAGTCCTACATAACCGAGTCCGATAATGCAAATTTTCTTTTCCGACATTATATGCTCCTTTTTGCTGGTCCGTCATAAACAGCCGACTTCTGGTCTATGTTCCTCATGGGTTTCTGTGTTTTTTTCTCTTCATAATAATGAGCAAGAAGTCCGGGAACTCTCGATATCATGAATATTCCGTTGGCAAGCTCACCCGGTATTTCAAGGGCGAGCAGTACTGCTCCTATCATACCGTCAACATTCACAGGAAGTTTGGTTCCTTTTACTGCAAATATCTTCTCTTCTATCATTTTTGCAAGTTTTATGTAGAAAAGTTTCTCTTCCTTGAGGTTCTTCATGCAGAGTTCAGTGAGTTTTATGCTTCTGGGATCGTCTGTATGCACTCTGTGGCCAAATCCCGGGAATTTGAATTTCTGCTCGAATTTCTCCTTGACGAACTGTTCTATTTTCTCAGGGTCAAGCGTGTGTCCGGTATATTCTGCGGCTTTCATAAGAAGTTTCATACAGTCTTCTATTGCTCCGCCGTGGAAACTGTTTATCGCAAGTATTCCTGAAGCTATTGCAGCATTGAGAGGTGCTCCTGTTGAAGTCGAGTTGAGCGTTGCAAGTGCGCTGGGAGGTGTCACTCCGTGATCTATGGATGATGTGAGGACCGCCTGAAACACTTTTCCTTCTTCAGGTGTCGGAAGTTCGCCTTTGATTATGAGGTAGACGGTTTCGGCATATGACAGTTTTTCCATGATCTCTTCGACTGCATAGCCCCTTACAAGTATTTCGTTGGGTTTGATAGAGGTGATCTTTGTGTTCCATTCGTTCATTTTGTCGCTCCTTCCTTGAAATTGAAGAACATTATTAATGCGGCGCCGCAGTAACAGAAAATAGCGCAGAGGAAAACCGATGTGAATCCGTAATTTATGCTTATTATTGTGGAAAGCACCGATGCTATGACTGAGAAGAATCCGTTAATACCCCAGAGGAACGGAAGTTCTTTAACTGTCGCTCTTTTTGCTCCGGCAGGAAAAGCGCATCCCATGAGAAATGAGACGGGGGCGAGCATTGAAAGCGTTATTGCCACCCTCACTGTAAATGAGGAACTTAGAGTGGCGTTCAGAATGTGAGGAAGAAGTATGACAAGAGCGGCCAGTATCACGGTGAGGAAAAGCAGAGTCGTCCTTTTTCCGAAATCGAGCAGATCTGTCGCCAGACTTCCCAGTCCTGAGAAAAGGAGTATCGAGAAAAGGGCGAGAGACAGGCTGTATGAGGGATGCCCGAGGTAAAGTACAAGTTTCTGAGTAAGGACTATCTCCACGAACATATATCCCATTCCTATAAGCGAAAAATAGATGAGTCCGGATGGTTTAAGTGAAGTGCGGTCCCTTCTTTTGAGGAAATAGAGCGGCTGGATTATGAATATGATGCCGAGGAAGGAAAGGATCACGAGTATTGCAAATAGTATGGTCTGTCCTGAGAATATGTTGAGCGGGAGCACTCCGGCATTTATTCCGGCAAAAAGAGTGGAAAGTTTCCTCAGTTCGAAGAAGAAAGGTCTGTCATCGGTCGGTGCTGAAACGATGTAGGGGTAGTTATCGATCATTTCCTCTGAAGTTTTATCGTCAGCATAGAGAAACTTTTCAAAGATGTTGTTATCATTGAGCTTTTCGAATGGAACAACTAGTGCTGTGAATGCATTACGGTCGATGTAGTTCTTTGCGTTCAACACTTCATCCGGTGTGAAAACGCCGTTTTTGACAACAGCTACGGTATATACATCCGAGACAATGAAAAGCACGCTGTTGCGGGGGTCCATTCCAAGTTTGTCAAGTGAGTCCCTGATTATGTTTATCAGTCTGACCGAAAATCTCGGCACGCCGTTCTCATCGGGAGAGAACCAGCTTGTCATGGTGAAGAACCCGTTATCGTTCAGCCGTTTGAAATATGACTGGAAAGCTTCTGTGGAATATAAATTGTTTTCGGAAAGTGCAAATGCTCCGGCGTGTGTCGATGAGAATGTGTCAACTCCTGAAAGCTGTATAACATCATATTTCTTTTCAGAGCTTTCTATGAAGTGTCTCCCTTCGTCAACTGATACAGAGATCCCTTCGATGCCGCCGGAGTAGATTCCTCCGCTGTATTCCCTGAATTCATTTTGAATGGCCCGGACGATGACGGGGTTTATCTCGACACCTTTTATTTCCTTCACATTGTGGTATTT
>JAKLDO010000050.1 GCA_022703485.1 bacterium | reverse complement strand
GAAAAAGCGGAATATTGAGGCAGAGTGTCAACGATGAACCGTGGAATCACTGGTCCAGCTGGTTTAACACAGAGGGCTCCATCCAGTACGGAGGCACCCTGACTGATAACGGTGACGGTACTTTCACGGACAATTTCGGAGTGAGAAAGTTCGGTCCTCTCGATCAATATCTGATGGGAATAAGACCCAAAGACGAGGTGGGACCAATGTATTTCGTGCGTGTCGGTTACAGTCTGTACGGATCTCCTGACAACCCCGGAGTTCCGGGAACTTCAAGGGATTATGAAGGTGAAAAGGTCGATTTTACGATCGACGACATAATCAGGGCCAACGGCGAAAGGGAACCGGAATCCTCTCCGTGTCATTTGAAAGTTGCAATAGTGCTTGTCCATCCTGCAAATGTTCCTCCGACCCAGTTTGAGCTTGACAAAGCCGAAAGCTATCGTGTAGCGCTTGAAAACTGGTGGACAGTTGCGACTGATGGAAGAGGGACTATCGATACTGATGTCAACAGGTGCGGAGTCGGGACTGAGCAGTGTCCGGGTATTGCCGCGGCAGGTTGTGAATCAGTCGTTAATGATGATGATCCTGTGCAGGATGAAGATGTCTATACTGATGATTCCGTTGTTGCAGACAATGACACAGCGGTAAATGATGAAGCGGTTGTCAGCGATGACAATGTGCCTTCTGATGAAGATACAGTGACAAATGACAGCTCAGTGGCAGATGAAGGGAACACTGATAAGAGTGATGATGAAACTGCCGGTGCCGGTTCAAAAAGTGACGGCTGTTCAGCCATTTTCATTTAATTCTGAATTCTTTTTTTCATTTCGGCATCAGCTTTCTCAAGCTGTTCGGGGTCGTTTATCCCTGAAAGTGATATGAAATCCTCTTCTACGAACGCTGTGACTTTTCTGTTAAGTGATTTTGATATTCTTATGATGTCAGTAAGATAGTATTCCTTCTTTGCGTTGTTGTTCTTTATCTTGTAGATGCCTTCGACAAGGAGATTCTTTTCTATCATGTAGATGCCGCTGTTTATCTCTGAGATCTTTCTCTGCTCCTCTGTGGCATCAAGATATTCCACTATTTTTGAAACGAGCCCTTCTTTCGTCCTCACGATCCTTCCGTAATGTTCAGGGTCGTCAAGGATGGTGCTTACGACCGTGAGGTCGGCCTTTTCCGAAATGAAATGTTCTTTGAGCTTTTCAAATGTCTCAGTTTTGAGGAGCGGAGTATCCCCGGCACAGATTATTATATGTGTGGTGTCTCCGGAGAGATTGGGTACTGCTGACCTTACTGCTCCTCCTGTTCCGTCCTGAATGCTCTGAAATGAGAATTTCACGCCGGAATAGCAGTCGGAGACATAATCCTCCACGATGTCCCTGCCGTGGCCTGATACGACATTAATGGTTTTGCAGACAGGGCTTAAAGCCTCTATTATCCAGCCTATCATCGGTTTACCTGCAACATCGTGCATGACTTTAGGCAGATTCGACTTCATTCTTGTCCCTTTTCCTGCGGCAAGTATAACAGCTTCTATTTTCATATTGTCTCCTGAATATCAATTCTGTACAGCGTCCTTGGGGTCCTGATTAACCGGTATCTGTATGACAAAATCCACGGTATTCTTAAGTTCCGTTCTATTGAAAACCTCAACATCTCCGCCCATTGCTTTCACGATCTGCTTGACGATAGCAAGTCCAAGACCTGTTCCGTTCTCCTCTCCTTTTGTGGTGAAGAAGGGATTGAAAATATTCCCCATATCCTTTTCCGGTATGGCCGGACCGTTATTTGAAACTGTTATAAATATTTTTGTGTCAATGCGGTCAATGCTGATCTTTATCTCACGGCTGCCGGGCTGTGTGCTTTCAAGTGCATCAATTGCATTGTTGACAATATTTGTAAGTACCTGAATAAGTTCCTGTCTGTTGCATTTTATCGAGTATGTGCAGTTGTTTCTGGATTCCACATTGAAAGAGATCCCGTATTTTTTTATGCTGTAATAGGTGAGATTCTTAACTTCGCTGATGATCGAGAGCATGTCGTTCTCGGATATCCGGTGTTCTCTTTTGTAAAAGCGTCTGAAGGATTTCAGCAGTTCCTCTATTCTTGATATGCCGGACAGGGAGTCGTTCACTCCCGGAACGATGTAGTCTTCAAATACCCTGAGAGCTTCAGGGTCTGTGATGCGGTCCTTTGATCTGTTGTAGGCATAAAGGAATGTCTCCTGATTCGCTTTGATGAATGTAAGAGGTGAGCTTATTTCGTGAACTATCGAGCTTACCATCGTTCCTACTGTGGCGAGTCTGTCGGCGTGTATCAGGAGCTGTGTCCTTTCCTCGACCTTCGCTTCAAGTTCGAACTGATAGTCAAGGAGTCTGAGATGGTTCTGTATCTTTATCGCCATCTCGTGCCATCTGATGGGTTTTTCAACAAAGTCGATGCCGCCCTCGGACAGGGTCTGTCTTCTGATCTCTTCGTCTTCAAGGAAGAATGCGTCTCCTGTAATGAATATCACTCTGGCTTTTTTTGTTATCTGGGAGATCCTGCGGTAGATGTCCATTCCGTTGGCGTCACCGAGATTCATGTCAATGATGAATATTGTCTGGATGTCTTCTGCTGCTATTTCGAAGGCTTCATCAGGTTTGCTTATGAAAAATCCCGATATTCCTGGGAGGTATTTGGAAAGCTGGTTCTTTGCTGCGGTCAGGAAGCTTTTTTCATCGTCAAGGACGCATATCCTTCCCGAATTTTTAAAATTAAGCCCCACCTTCATCTCTCCTCAAGATATGAAAGAACCCTCGAACCCCAGAACTCACCATAACTTTCTTTAATACCGGCTGGAATGTTGCCGCTCAGATATTCTCTGGTGGGTTCATCAAATGCAAATGTAAATCCAATTCCATGATTGCCCTGATCATTAAGCCCGGAGAATGCGACAATGCCTACGGCTTTCAATTCTTTGTGAAGTTCTGCCACCTTGATATCAAAAGTTATCTCTTTTCCGATATTGTACTCTTCATTGATCCGCATAAAGAGCCATCCTCTATTCATCATGCGGATATAATCTTTAAGGAACGAATTGAACTTTTTGTATTCGATTTTCAGATTTGAGCTTTCCATCGTTAAAATTACCAGCATTGATCAGTTTTCAAAACACAATATTATATTCCCATAAAACCATATTTGTCAAAAAATGGGATATTAAAAAACAGATTGACATATCCGATTAATGTGTATAGATTGTCAGCCGTAGATGAGATTAATCTGAAACCTGAGCTTGGAGATGAATATGAAAATTCTCAGTTTGCATGGATTTTTGTTTATTACTGCTTTATTTGTTCTTGTTTCCTGCGGCGATGATAAAAAAACTGAATCGGATGATAGCGATACAGCTCCTTTGATGGGTGAGGAAGGCGGTCCGTGTTATCCGAACAACACTTGTAATGAAGGGCTGCAGTGCCTTTCAGATCTGTGTGTCGAAATACCTGACACTACGATTGATGACACGGCGGTAACTGATGAAGATACCAATATTGAAACTGATGATACGGTTGTGATCGTTGATGAAGATAAAATTGTCGAAAACGACGAAGATGAAATAATTGTTGTTGATGAAGATACAACCGAAACAGATGAGATACCTGACATTGAAGAAGGTGACGAATCAGAAATTGACGATGATGCCTCAGTCGATGAAGATATTATAGATCTTTGCGGTAACGGTTTTGTAGATCCTGGTGAAGACTGCGATGATGTCAATGCGGATGAAACCGATTTCTGCAAAAAAGACTGTACCACCGGTCCGGCTCTCAGAGGGCGTGTTCTTTGCACAGGACAAAAATCATGTTACGGTGTTGAAACAAGCAGCTGGATGGAAAATTGTCCGGTTGCAGGCGAAAGTTTCTATGGTCAGGATGCGCAGTACGAAGCTCTTGATTTTTGTCTGGATCATAGTTACACAGTCAGCGGAACTACTCAGGAGATCGTGACTGACAATGTGACAGGACTTATCTGGCAGAGGGCGTTTTCAACAGGTCAGACATGGCAGGAGGCAATGGATAATTGCGACACTCTTGATTTTGCCGGACAGACAGACTGGAGGCTTCCGAGCAGGAAGGAACTGGTGACTCTCCTTGATTATTATCAGTATGCCCCGGCGACAGATACAACTGCTTTTCCGGATACCCCCGCCGGTAATTTCTGGTCGTCTTCGTCATATCCTGACAATACCAGCCTTGCCATGCGCACTGATTTTAATGCCGGTATAACAAGCTATCATCAGAAGACCAATACATATAACAGTCGCTGTGTAAGGGGTGCAAGTCTGCCGAATAGTACATTTATTGAATCAACAGTAGGCGGAAAAGTGATAGTGACCGATGTTGCAACCGGTCTTTTGTGGACAAAAGAATTCGGCACAGGCTTAAACTGGTCAGAATCTCTCAGTTATTGCGAAAACCTGAACTATGGGGGTTTTGCCGACTGGAGACTTCCGAATGTTGAAGAACTTAAAACACTTGTAGATGATACAATCCCGGGTTCTGTAACTTCTCTGTTCCCCGGAATGACATCCAGCTCTTTCCGGTCATCCTCGACTTGGGTCGCAAACCAGGCATATGCTTATTATGTCGCCTTTGAAAATGCCAGTTCAAGTTATTCTGAAAAAACCGGAACGACTCCTTCTGTCATCTGTGTGAGATAATTAAGGCTCAATCCAATCCCGAATTGATTTAAATCTTAAAAACCGTTAATATCCCGCTGTTAAAAGGAGGTTTTTTTTGAAGATCGCGGTCCGGACAGCTTTTTTTCTCATTTTTTTCCTTAGTACGGCGGTCTATGCAGGTGATAAAGCTCTGGAAGCCATTTCAGGAAGGAGTATTGAGCCTCTGCCGCAGACAGATATAAGAATTGACGGTTACCGGAAAGACTATAAAAAGAAAAAGAAAAACCATATACAGCTCACGGCGAAGGAATCCGCAAAGATAAAAGCAGAGGAAGAACGGGTCCGCATTCTGGAGGAAAAAGAGAGGGAGAAGGAAAAAGAACAGAAGACCTCTGAACAGCAAAAAGAGCCGAAACCTGCTGAAGCTGAAAAACCTGCTCCGGGGTATACAGGAGAAACCGTCAACGGCGTGAGGGAAGGTAAAGGAAAACTGGTGCTTGAGAACGGTGATATTTACGAAGGGAATTGGAAAAATGGCAAAAAATCGGGACACGGGATATATTTATTTGCAAACGGTATCAAGTATAACGGAAACTGGAGCGAAGATTTGATGCATGGTGACGGTTCACTGATATTTCCAGACCAGAGCCAGTATTACGGAGAACTGACAAAAGGAAAAATAACGGGTTACGGAATGTTCATTTATGCTGACGGCGCTGTTTATGAAGGTAACTGGAAAGACGGCAGATGGCACGGTGAAGGGTGTTTCAAACTCCGGTACGGCAGATCTCTGAAGGCTGTTTTTGCAGACCAGCAGGTTGTAAAGATATTAAAAGAGGAGGAAAAGGATGACACAGATATCAAAGCTGAATGAACTGAGGGAGAAGCTCCACAAGTGTCCCGAACTTTCTCTTGAAGAATATTATACTCAGAAAATACTTGAGGACTTCATCGTAAAAGTAACAGAGGGCGGCACTTCTTTTAAAATATTCAAACCTTTTCATACTTCACTGGTGGTGGAATACAGAAACGGCGGAGATATTCCTTTTAAACTGATACGGGCCGATATGGACGCTCTTCCCGTGACTGAATCTGAGAATAACGGGATCGTTTCTGAAAAAAAAGGCCTGATGCATGCCTGCGGACACGATGTGCACATGACGATACTCTGCGGACTTATTTCGAGGACTGCCCATGAAAAACCTGCATCGAACCTTCTGTTCGTCTTCCAGCCCGGAGAGGAAGGGGCCGGCGGGGCTAAGAAAATGCTTGAAACGGGGTTTTTTGATAATTATGCGGTAGATTCGGTGTATGCACTTCATGTTACGGACGATCACGATCTGGGTGAAGTGGCATCGAACGGGAGCATCCTTTTCGCAATACCGAGGGAAGTGGACATAATATTTAAAGGAAGGTCAGCCCATGCGGCTTATCCTGAAAAAGGAAGCAATGCGCTTTCCGCCGCTGTATTTTTCTTAAGCAGTGTAGAGCATATTATTAGAAGATCGCTCAATCCGACAGGTGTTTTTCTTGCCCATTTCGGAAAGATGACATCAGGAACGGCAAGGAACATTGTCGCTGACCACGCAAAGGTGGAGGGAACTTTAAGAGCTTTCAAAAGTGATATTATGGAAAAGGGTTCCTTGATCATAGAAAAAACTGCTGCAGAATGCGCTGCAGGTTTCGGATGTACCGCTGAAATGAAGGTTCTTGGAGAATATGTTGAGGTGAGAAATTCCCCGGCTCTTTTTAAAAAACTTCAGGAAGTCTCTCAAAAGACCGGAATAAAGTGTATCGAAAAGGAAGGCGAACTTGTCGGAGAGGATTTCGGATATTTCACTCGGAAATGGCCCGGAATACTTTTCTGGCTCGGGGCGAGAAAACACGGTTCGGATCGTAAGGCATTGCATTCACAGAGTTTTTTCCCATCGAATGATGTCATTTCTGTCGGTCTTGAGGTCATGAGCGGGCTTATAAAATAGGTGTTGTTTTTTTTGACTTGCATCGGGTAATCTGCTAACTTCCGCAAGATGTTTTGTTCAACTTTTTTATGGAGTCTAAAATGGGTGTAGGTTCATTCGTAAAGATCGCATTATTTCTTCTCGTACTTTATGCCGGATGGTTCGGTGCAAAGCCGTATGTGGATAACTACAGACTGGAAAAAGTTGTTGAGAACATAGCTCAGTACTGCACGATACATTCCGTTGAAGAAACGGAAAAGGAATTTAAGAAGAGAATAGTCGATCTCGGCAGAAAAGACATTGCCCCGACACAGCTCCGTCTTGAAAAGGATGAAGAGAATCAGACAGTAAAAGCTACACTTAAATATAGTGATAAAATAGAAATATTCGGATACCTCATAAAGCCCCTTGAGTTCGAGATCAAAGCGGAAGCCGCAAAAGTTGATAAGATAATCTAAATAACGACACCGGAGGAGACAGTTTTGAAAAGACAGAATCTTGTGATCAAAAAAGTTCTGCTCAATGCGGACGAAATGGGCAAGGTCATCGACAGGATGGTCTATGAGATGATAGAGACCCTGAGCCATCTCGAAAAAGTCGCAATCGTGGGTATCAGGACAAGAGGAGTTATACTGGCTGACAGGATCGTGAAAAAGATAGAGGAGAAAGAAAAAGTCAAGCTTGCCACAGGAACGATAGACATCGCTCTTTACAGGGATGATTTTTTCAAGGGGTTGTCATCACCCAAGATCGGGCCTTCAACGCTCAGTTTCGATCCGGAGGAATATCATATCGTTCTGGTAGATGATGTTATGTTCACCGGTCGTACTGTCAGGGCGGCCATTGAAGCTGTGATGGACTACGGAAGGCCGAAATCCATTAAATTCGTGTCCCTTATTGACAGAGGACATAGAGAACTTCCGATACAGCCTGATGTCGTGGGCAAGGTCATAACGACCAAAAGAGATGAGGCTGTGGCCGTATTTTTCAGTGAAACGGATGGTGAAGATAAAGTGGTACTTGGATAAATCTGGAGAAAAAAAATGAAACATCTGCTCGGAATAGAAAATCTTAACAGGGACCAGATAATGAACATTCTTGAGACCGCTGTGAGCTTTGATGAGATAAACCAGCGTCAGATCAAGAAAGTTCCGACCCTCAAGGGCAAAACGATAATAAACTTCTTCGCTGAACCTTCAACAAGGACGAGAATGTCCTTTGAGGTCGCGGAAAAGAGGCTCAGTGCGGATACTTACAATATAGCAGTGTCGGGAAGCGCCATAGAAAAAGGCGAAACTCTCGCAGACACAGCCCTCAACCTTCAGGCGATGCAGCCTGATGCCCTTATCATAAGGCACGCAGTTTCCGGTACGCCGCATCTTCTCGCTGAAGTTATGGACTGCTCCATAATCAATGCCGGTGACGGTTTCAGGGAGCATCCGACACAGGCTCTCCTTGATGCATACACGATCTGGCAGAAAAAAGGGAAACTTGAAGGGCTCAGGATAGCTCTTCTGGGCGACATTTATCACAGCAGGGTGGCAAGGTCCAACATATACCTCCTTACCAAGATGGGATGCGATGTGGTCATCTCCGGTCCTGCCACAATGATCCCGAAAGAAGTGGAGAAACTGGGAGTGACGGTCGAGAAAAGACCTGTGGATGCAGTTAAGGATGCTGATGCCGTGATGATGCTCAGAGTGCAGAACGAAAGGGCGAGCAACCTTCTTTATCCCGATGTGAGGGAATATGCAAAGTTCTTCTGTCTCACTCCTGAACTGCTCAAACATGCGAAGCCTGATGCGATAGTTATGCATCCAGGTCCTGCTAACAGAGGTGTCGAGATAGATGACACTGTCATGGACGGCGAAAGGTCGGTGGTCCTTAAACAGGTCGCAAACGGTGTGAGCGTAAGAATGGCTGTTCTTTATCTTCTTCTCGGAGGATCTGAAAAATGAAACTTGTAATTAAAAACGGCATGCTGGTCAATCCGGCAAAAAAGGAAAAAAAGAAGACAGCGATAGTTATCGAGAACGGTATTATAACTGATATCACTGATAAACCCGACGAATCAGGCGCTCAGGTCATCAATGCTGACGGAATGATCGTCGCCCCCGGTTTCATAGACATACATGTTCATTTCAGGGATCCGGGATACGAGCACAAAGAGGACATACACAGCGGTCTAAAGGCCGCCGCTGCAGGCGGATTTACATCTGTGTGCACGATGCCCAACACAAATCCGGTCGCAGACAACATCGAGACCATAAGATATATGCTTGAAAGAGCGGCATCCGGCAACGGTGTGAAGCTCTATCCTGTCGCAGCTGCTTCAAAAGGGCTAAAAGGCGAAGGTCTTTCCCCTATCGGTGAATTGAAGGAAGGCGGCGCTGTTGCAGTAAGTGATGACGGAAAACCGATAAAGAACACAGACCTTCTGAAAAGGGTGATGGAGTACGGCTCTTCGTTTGACATGAAATACATTTCACACAGCGAAGACACCTATCTTGCTGAAGGCGGACAGATGAATGAAGGTTTCTATTCCACAGTTTACGGAATGACGGGCATTCCGGTGGTAGGAGAGGCATCTCAGATCGCAAGGGACTGCATGATGGCTGAATATCTGGACCTTCCTGTCCATATCGCCCATGTCAGCGCTGAAATGTCGGTCGATATAATTAAACATTTCAAGAAAAAAGGTGTCAAAGTTACAGCTGAGACAGCTCCTCATTATCTCATCCTTACTGATCAGGCTGTCGGCGGTTTTGATACGAACACAAAGATAAATCCCCCGTTAAGGTCTGAGAAGGACAGGCTCGCTGTGATAGAAGCTGTTAAGAACGGTCTTATCGATGCTATCGCCACAGATCACGCTCCTCATCACCAGAGAGAGAAAGAGGTCGAGTTCAACAATGCTCCTTTCGGTATAATCGGTCTGGAAACTGCTCTTCCGATGATACTGAAGCTCTATCACGAGGGACATCTCACGATAGAAAGAGTTGTAGAGCTTTTCACGGCAGGTTATTCGATAATGGGACTTACCGGCGGAGTCATAGAAAAAGGAGCTCCTGCAGACATAACGATATTTGACACAGACTATCAGTGGACGGTCGACAAGAACATGTTCCAGTCGAAAAGCTCTAACACCCCTTTCCACGGTTTCCATGTGAAGGGAGCGGTTTTTGCTACGGTAGTTGACGGAAAAGTTGTTTATTCAAGAGAGTTCTGATGGAATCTTTAAAGACGAAGATATATTCATCGTTTGATGCGCAGGAATCTGCACTGCTGCATGATCTGAAGAAAGAGGCTTTTCATTTTACAGGCGAGGATGTCAAGAATTTCAATTTCTGGCAGCAGTATTTCAATCTTTTCTTCATCTATCATTATGATCTGGGAGAAGGAAAGACCCTTGCTGTCAAAAGAGATCTTGAAAAGGCGGCTGTAAGGCTTTTCTGTCCTTCGCTTTTTTCTAGGCTCAAAGGTGAGGACCTTTTCACCGGTGAAAAACTTGTTCTTTCAAGTGACGAAGAGAACAGTCTGACATGGTACAAGGAAAGAGATCACATACTTTCATTTTTCCATGACAGGGTTGACGGAATTCATTTCGTCGAGAGCAGATCTTCAATACTGATCCCTTTGAAATCGGGTGATTTCTTTAAAAAACTGAAACTTCTCATGAATGACGGTCAGATCACGCAGTCTGTAAGTTACGCACTTTTCCTTGTTTCGATACTGATGCTTAAAAAAGAAAGGTTCTCAAGTTCAAAACTGTACGATCCATATCAGGTCTCGGAGATCGAGAAACTGCATCTTTACTATGAAAAATTCTCTAAATTCCTTATCTGAGCAGGAGCTGTCAGCACTTATTTCAAAGGCACAGGGCCTCTTCGAAAGCGGTTTGTGCTGTCCTTTGGAATGCGGCGGTTCTTTCCCGAGGCCCTGCGGAGCGGTTGAATCGGGGATAAAAGCGGCGAGCTTTTCAGTTCATGAAGGTGAAGAACCTCCTGTGAGCGGATGGAACGGCGCAGGCAATATCTTTTTTTCAGGATGCAGTGCAAAATGCGTTTTCTGCCAGAACTGGCCGATAAGTCATGAAAATAACGGCAGGGTGTATTCAATTGAAGAATTTGGCGAAAATGTGGTGAAACTTCTGAAAAAGAAAGTTCACAATATAAATCTTGTCACGAGCGACCATTATCTTGCGAGAATTCTTGAATCATTTAGAAATATCAGAAATGAGCTGACGGTTCCGGTAGTTTATAACTGCAACGGTGCTCACACGAAGGAACTCTTTGAAATTATTCTTGAAATAAGCGATATTTTCCTTTTTGATGTCAAATATGCCGATGATGTTCCTTCGATCGAGTTCAGCAATATAAAAGAATATGTAAGGTACAATACGGCATGTCTTGACAGGCTTCTTGAAAGGAACATTCCCTGGGTAGAGAACGATCTCGGGATACTTCAGAAAGGGCTTATAATCAGGCACCTTGTGCTTCCCGGATATGTTGAAAATTCAGTTAAAGTGATCGAAAAGCTCAAAAAATACAAAGACAACGGACTCAATTTCAAACTGAGCCTGATGAGCCAGTATTTCCCCGCCTATAAAGCGCACGACCATCCTTCGATCAACAGAAAGCTTACAAAAGAAGAATATTCCCAAGTCACCAGCCTCGTGGAAAAATATGATATCGACGGCTGGATCCAGGATCTTGAAGAATAAAAAGTGGTTTGCATTTTCTAAAATGGAACTCAGCACCGTACACAAGTTCCTTGCAAAAACCACTAAATAAATAATCACAGAAAAACAGCAATTCGGACTTGACACTCCTAAAAGGTGTTTATATTAAATACCGTTACTAAGCTGATTAAAGATGGAGGTTGTCATGTCAAGGTCAATGAAACTTGTGATATTAGGTCTGCTGGTCCTATTCGTCGGTCTGGGTTATGTAAGTGCAAAGGACCGTGCTCCTGATATCCAGCAGTCCGGTGTGTATGAGTTTGAAGAGGGTGCGAAGATCGAAGTTCCGGTAAGTTATGTCGAGATGTATCCTGTAGAGATCGTGGGTTTAGCTGAGAGCGATCAGCCCAGATGCGACGACGGGGTTGTTGAACTGATCAGATCTGAAATGGAAGCGCTCTGCTGTTAACGGCGGAGCCTTCCATTCATCTTTTATGCCTATCTTTAAAAATTCCTTAAAAAGTTGCCCAAAACACCGTATGAAAGTATATTCTTTATGCTTTTATGAGGTGGAATGATGAAAAAACAACTGATAACGGTTTTTTTATGTCTGATCATTGCTGTTTCGTGTGAAGAAACCGCTAAGAACAACGACTATTATGGTCAGTGTGAAAAGGGTGACACAAGATGCAGCGGTGACAAACTTGAAGGCTGTTCTTCATACGGTGAGTGGACTCTGATCAAGGAATGCGATGCTTTCGGCGGAGAATGTGTGAGTGAAGACGGTCTTGCATCGTGTGTCGGCATGGAAAATGACGGTGAAGTGCCTGACACATACATCACTGACTGGGGCGAGGATGAAGTTGATGACGAGAACACAGGAAGCGACGGTTCACTGTGGCCCGATTTCGGAAATGAGGATGACGATGCCGCTGACGGTGATACTGATGAAGAAACGGATGAAGATATGACGGATATAGATGCTGTTGATGAGGACATCGTTCAGGCCGTATGCGGAAATTCGATAGTGGAAGAGGGTGAAGTGTGCGAAAAAGGGACTTTGAAGAATTGTATTGAAATTGATCCTGAGCTTTATTCAGGAGGCAAAGCATTCTGCCTTGATGACTGCTCGGGATATAATCTGCTGACATGTGACGAAAAAGAGACAGGAGACGGAAATTGAGAATAGATGAATTCATAAAGACAAGAAAAGGGTTGTTCTTTTCGCTTGAAGTGACTCCTCCCGACAGAGGAAGAAGCATTACCGAGATATTTGATGTGATCGATGTACTTGAGAAGTTCAATCCGGGCTTCATAAATGTCACATACCACCAGCCGCATATAAGCTACAAGATGGAGAACGGCAGGAAAGTGCGTGATGTTTACAGGAAAAAACCGGGAACTGTCGGAATTTGCGCCGCCATCCAGAGCAGATACGGCATCGACGCAGTTCCTCATCTTCTCTGCGGAGGAATGGACAAGTGGGAGATAGAAGACACGCTGATAGATCTCCACTACCTCGGTTTTGACAATGTTTTCGCTCTCCGCGGAGATCCCAGTTTTGGAACAACGCACTTCATTCCCAAAGAGGACGGCTACGGACATGCTTCCGAACTGGTAAGTCATATTTCAAGAATGAATAAAGGTACTTACATGGACCCTGAGCTCGAATCAGGCATTAAGACCAATTTCTGTATCGGGGTCGCCGCATATCCTGAAAAGCACATAGAGGCCTTGTCAATGGATTCTGATATTGAAAATCTGAAGAAAAAAGTCGATGCAGGCGCCGATTTCATTGTGACCCAGATGTGCTTTGACGCTGAAATATATATAAATTTTGTCGAGAGACTTAAAAAAGAAGGAATAAACATCCCTGTCATTCCGGGTATCCGTCCGCTCACCATATCAAAGCAGATCGAAAGCATTCCTTCGATGTTCGGGGTTTCCGTTCCTGATGCATTGAAAAAGGCGATGGCGGACGCATTGACAAAAGAAGCAGAATTCGAGGCCGGAACAGAGTTCATCGCGGGGCTGTGCAGAAAGCTGATCGAGAAAGGAGCTCCCGGCATACACCTTTTTACAATGGGTAAGGGGAAAAGTGCAAAAGCCCTTCTTGAAAGGCTTAAATAACCGGAGGTCGCATTGAAAAGGGTCATAGTTACAGGCGGAGCCGGACTGATCGGATCGCATCTATGCCGCAGACTGCTCAAAGAAGGCAACGATGTGGTCTGCATTGATAATTTCTATACGGGTTCCAAGCACAACATCGCAGATCTCATTTCCAACCCTTATTTTGAGCTGATAACCCACGATGTCGAGGAATCTCTGATGATAAACGCATCAGAGATATACAACCTTGCATGTCCTGCAAGCCCTGTGCATTATCAGAAAGACCCGGTGAAAACGGTCAGGACAAGTGTTTTCGGCGCGATAAATATGCTGGAACTTGCAAAAAAGACCAATGCAAAGATATTTCAGGCAAGCACAAGCGAAGTCTACGGCGACCCGTCAGAGCATCCTCAGAAGGAGACTTACTGGGGAAATGTAAACCCGGTCGGGTTGAGAAGCTGTTATGATGAAGGCAAAAGATGCGCCGAGACTCTTTTTTTCGATTACTGGAGACAGTTCGGTGTCAGAATAAAAGTCGCAAGAATATTCAATACATACGGTCCTAATATGTCAATCGAGGATGGCCGTGTGATCGGAAATTTCATACTTCAGGCGCTGAAAAATGAAGACATAACAATTTACGGCGACGGAACCCACACAAGAAGTTTCTGTTATGTTTCTGATATGGTGGATGCGGCCGTAAGGTTCATGAAACTTGATGACAGTGTGACAGGTCCTGTGAACATTGGTCACACGCAGGAAATATCAATGAACGAGCTTGCTGAAAGGATCATCCGTCTTGCAGGATCAAAGAGCCGGATAAAATATTTCCCTCTGCCTGAGAACGATCCTCAGAAAAGAAAACCCGATACAGCTCTGATCGAGAAGATGACCGGCTGGAGACCTGTTACCGGTCTGGAAGAGGGCTTAAAAGACACTATTAAATATTTCAAGGAGCTGAACAGGTGAAACTCTCGGTCCTGATCCCTGTATATAATGAAGAGAACACAGTGGAAGAGCTTATCAGAAAGGTCTATTCCATAAAAGGAAAAGGTGTGATCTCCGACCTTGAGATAGTTGCGGTTAACGACTGCTCGACAGACGGCACTCTGCATGTTCTGAAAAAAATGGAGAGTTCCGGATACATCAAACTAGTCAGTCATGAAAAGAATGCAGGTAAAGGGGCCGCAATAAGGACTGCGATCGCCCATGCATCGGGTGATGTTACAGTATTTCAGGATGCAGATCTTGAATATGATCCTGAAGATATAGTGAAAATGGCAGGCGTTATGACTGAAAAAGGGCTTGATATCCTTTACGGAAGCAGGTTTATCGGAAAAGAGACAAGCCCGCTCGGAAGAATCCATTTCTTCGTCAACGGCGGACTCACAACATTATCCAATATTTTTACCGGTCTTAAATTGACCGATATGGAAACATGCTATAAGATGTTCAAAGCGGAAGTGATAAAAAAAATAGAGATAGAAGAGAACAGATTCGGTCTTGAACCGGAGATAACTGCAAAGGCGGGGAGGCTTGTTGAAAGCGAAAACCTCAGGATGGAGGAAATGCCCATCAGCTACAATCCGAGAAAGAAAGCTCAGGGAAAAAAGATCGGGATCAGAGACGGTTTTAGAGCCGTCTATATCATTTTCAAGTACGGTTTACAGAAGTAATCAGAATATTTTAATGGAGGGCTGAATGAAGTCTTTATTAATGATGTCAGTTTTTTTCTCTTTATTTTTTATTATTTCCTGCGGTGACAGCAAAAATGAAAGTAAAAACGATGACGAAAGCACAAATGATGAGAATGTGCAGAGCGATGATGACTCACTGATCGAAGGCAAGTACAAGATCGAAGGTTTTGTCCAGAAAGGCCCGTTTGTTCAGGGTTCAGAGATCACGATTGCCGAGATCGATAGCGGGCTTGTGCCGATAGGAACAAGTTATACAACCTCAACAGTTGATGATTTCGGTTCTTTTGAGATCTCCAAAGAGATGTCAACAAACTATGTCGAAGTTACTGCTTCCGGATATTATTTCAATGAAGTGGAAGGAAAACTGTCAACCTCAGAGCTGAATTTCCGTGTTGTCAGCGATCTAACCGAGGAAAAACCTGTAAATATCAATATTCTGACCACAATTGAAAGAGAAAGGATCAAGGCGCTTATCGGTGAAGGGAAAACTTTTGAAGAGGCGAGATCTCAGGCAGAAACTGAAATACTTGCCGTTTTCAACATAAAAGGTTTTGAAACCGCTAACTTTCAGGAAATGGATATAAGTAAAGAAGGTGACAGCAATGCAATGCTTCTTGCGATATCGGCAGTTTTACAGCATGGAAACACCGAAGCAGAGCTTTCTGAGCTAATTTCCAAGATCACACAGGATCTCAAAGATGATGGAGTTCTTGACGGGAAGACCCAGAAAGATACGATAAAAGCTAGTGGCATGGAGCTCGATCTTACAGCAGTGAGAACAAATCTTGAAAAAAGATATTCAGATCTCGGACTTGTTCTTACAATTCCTGAATTTGAGGATTTCATTGACAGTGACGGTGACGGACTCATCAACAGATATGATTTCACAATTGAATTTGAAGGTGTTGACAATGCCGATCTGCACAAAGAATATACATCAAACGAAGTTGAAGTAGTTCTCCCGCCTGATATTGAAAAAGCCGATGCCATGGTGGATAACGGAATAATTGTTTTAAACGGTGAAGATACAGGCACGGCTGTAAATGTGAAAAATGGAGATAAGGTCGCTGTGAAGCTTCTTTCTTCGGACTCACATGGCGGCAAAGTGACATCGGAATTGAAAATAGACTATTCACCTTACGAGGTTCCGGGAACTTTTGAGATAACCTCAAAAAGTGAAGAGTATTTTGAACTTAATTTCACTCCGGTAGACAATGCTGATCTGATAAAAGAATACACCTCAAACGAACAGACGATCACTCTTCCTGACTCAATTACCGATGCAAGTGCAACTATCGATAACGGAGAAATAATAGTAAACGGTGAAAGCAAAGGAAAATCGGCAACAGTCGTTGATGGAGATAAAGTTGCAGTAAAGCTTCTTTCATCTGACAAACATGGTGAGACCGTTACTGCAGAACTTTCTGTTAAATATCTCGGTATAGCAGGAATAAAAGGAGCATTTGCTGTCAATGCAAGGACATCAGCATATTTCAATCTTGATTTTGAACCGGTAAAAGATGCCGACCTCGATATGGAATACACTTCAAATGAGATAGAGATAACTCTTCCCGATGAAATTGCTGACACCGATCTGACAGTTGATAAAGGAAGCCTGATAATAAACGGAACGGACAAAGGAAAAACAGCAACAGCAGTCGATGGAGATAAAATTGCAATAAAATACAGATCATCTCCTGACACATACGGCAAAGCGGAAACTGTTGCAGTAAAAGCGGCATATCTGGAGAAAAATGATGTGAACGGTTCATTTTTGATCACAGCTCCGAATGTAAAATGCGGTGAAGTGATATGTATTGACAGGGTTTATAATCTTGAATGGCAGAAAAATATCCCGGAAACTCACAAGAAATGGAGTGAAGCGGTAAGTTACTGTGAAAATCTTGAGTATGATTCAAAAACAGACTGGCGGCTTCCCAATATCAATGAACTTAGAACGCTTATTATAAACTGTCCGGATTCAGAGTTCGGGGGCAAATGTGAAGTTTACGACCCTCTTCAGTTAAGTACGAGTAATGATTGCCAGAGCTGTTTTGATATGAATGACCCGGCACCGTCAGCAGATTATTCCGCCATAGGTAATGAAATGGGAACAGGCAATGAATACGGAAAGATATGGTCTATTTCAGAATCACCTGATTTTGACAACATCTATGCATGGACGGTGAGTTTCGGTTTTGCATGGGTAGGATCTGAAAAGAAAGATGATACAGATATCGTTGTCTTCACAAGATGTGTCAGAGGTGAAGAGCTTTTAAAGGAAGGTGAAGAGCCGGAAAGTCAGGTATACAAAGATCCCGACACTAATTTCGAATGGATGAAAAATGCGGTACAGAACAGCAATCCTCTCTCCCCCGAAACTTACTGCGATGACCTCGTGCTTGAAGGAAAGGACGACTGGAGGCTTCCGACAATCTCTGAGCTGAGAACCATTATTAAAGATGACCCGGCTCTTAAAACCGGCGGCACCTGCCTTGTAACTGATGAATGCACAGTGCTCAACAACTGCGGAATGACACCGGGATGTGATACAAATTACGGCGGACCGAATGTGTGCATTTTTGACACTGCAAATTTCAGTTTTGTCAATACTGAACTGCCGAACACCCTTTCATCGACAGTTTATCCTGACGGCCGCAGGTTCGTGTTGAGTTTCTGTAAATCACCCAAGGGTATTACATATTTAAACGGGCCGACATATTCGGGCATTATCAGATGTGTGAGAAATTAATATATTAGCGGAGAATGTAATGAAAAGATCAGTTTTATTTATGCTTCTTTTTCTTCTGCTTGTTTTTGCTGTTTCATGCGGAGACAAAAATGAAAGTAAAAACGATAATGAAAGCACAAATGATGAAAATGTGCAGAGCGATGATGACTCTTCAACGGGAGATGATTCTCAAAGTGACGATGATTCAGTCGGTCCCGGCAAGTACAAAATAGCGGGATATGTCCAGAAAGGCCCTTTTGTTCAGGGTTCAGAGATCACAATTGCGGAAATTGACAGCGAACTTGTGCCGATCGGAACAAGTTATACAACTGAAACAGAAGATGATTTCGGTTCATTCCAGATATCTAAGGAGATGTCAACGAACTTTGTTGAAGTAACTTCCGCCGGTTTCTATTTCAATGAAGTTGAAGGAAAGCTTTCAACAGCTGCAATAAGTTTCAGGGTTGTTTCTGATCTTACCGAGGAAAAACCTGTAAACATCAATATCCTGACAACTATTGAAAGAGAAAGAATAAAAGTTCTTATAGGTGAAGGAAAGACATTTGAAGAAGCGAGAGTTCAGGCTGAAACAGAAATTCTTGCCGTTTTTAATATTCACGATATGGAAACGACTAATTTTCAGGAAATGGATATAAGTAAAGAAGGTGACAGCAATGCGATCCTCCTTGCAATTTCAGCAGTTTTGCAGCAGGGGAACACAGAAGCAGAACTTTCTGAACTTATTTCAAAAATAGCTCAGGATATTAAACTGGACGGCAAACTTGATGCAAGCGGACAGATCGAGGAAATAAAACAGAACGGGATGGCGCTTGATCTCGCAGCGGTAAGGACCAACCTTGAAGCGAGGTATGAAGATCTGGGGCTTGTTCTGACAATTCCCAAGTTCGAGGATTTTGTGGATAGCGATGGTGACGGGCTCATCAACAGATATGATCTTAATGAAGATTTTGAAGCTGTTACAGAAGCGGATCTTGAAAAAGAATATATCTCAAACGAAATAACAGTCGTTCTGCCTCCTTTTTATGCTGAAGCGCCCATAACAACGGACAAAGGAATACTTGTAATAAACTCTGAAGAGAAAAGTAATAGCGAAAATGTTATGTCGGGAGATAAAGTGGCAATAAAACTGAAGGCTTCCAAGACTCACGGAGTAACGGAAAAAGCCTCACTGAGAATAGAATGCGATCCTTCTTATGAGATCTCATGCGGATTTTCTGTCACTACAAAAGCTGATAAATATTTTTCACTCAATTTCACCCCGGTTACAGATGCTGAGTTAAATAAAGACTACACTTCAAACGAACAGACGGTCGTGCTTCCTGAAACGATCGTAGATGCCGAAGCGGCACTTGATAACGGGACACTTCTTGTCAATGGTGACAATAAGGGGAAGTCTGCGACAGTAGTGAACGGTGACAAGGTCACAATAGTGCTTTCAACTGAGGATTATGACACCGATGTGTCCGGAAAGCTTGAGATAGATTATCTCGGCAATGTTGTGTCGGGCGAATTCAAAATCAACGCTCCCAGAATGATCTGCAATACCGATACCTGCGAAGATCGTGCAACAGGACTTGTTTGGCAGAATGATTTTTCGGGAAGTTTCGACCAAAACGGATGGTTTGATGCGTCAGAGTACTGTTTAAATCTTGATCTTGGCGGAAAAACGGACTGGAGACTTCCGAAAGTATGGGAATTCAGAACGATAGTCCGCGGATGTCCCGGAACTGTAATGGAAACCGGTTCATGCGGAGTCAAAGAAACATGCCTGACCGCAAATTGTGCAACGATAGGTGACTGCTACTGCGAAAGCGGAGAAACATTTTTCGAGGAGCCTGATTATATGTGGGACCTCAAGCCGATGTCAGGCGGATTCTGGACAGGGTCTGATGTTGAAGGTGACACATCAAAAGCATGGGTGGCGTTCCCGTGGGACGGACCGAAAATTCAGACTGCAAGCAAAACAGATTACTACACAAGAGCAAGGTGTGTAAGAAGCGATGATGACATTGATGAGGAATATTCTGCAATTTTTAAAGATACTGCAACGGGTCTCGAATGGACAAAAGAGAGTAGCGACAACGGAGATCCTGAGGCATATTGTGCCGGACTTGTGCTTGAAGGCAAGGACGACTGGAGACTTCCGAATATAACAGAGCTTAGAACTATTGTTAAAGGGTGTGCAGCCGCTCAGACCGGCGGATCATGTCTGGCATACCATGATTGTGCAATGACAGGAACATGCGGAGCTGATTCAGAAAGCTGTACCTGTAAAGAATCAATTGACGGAAGCCAATGTTTTTACGATATGGGCATCTTTGAGCTCGTAATTCACGAAATTCCCTCTGCAACAATATACAACGATCAGAGATATACTGTTGAACTTTGCGGAGGTGGCGGAAGGCTTAGGTGGGGACCGGTTGATTCGAACTGGTCGGTAAGATGTGTAAGACCTTGATCTATTTACAAGTCACCGGATCTACACATTCATAACAATTATTCTTATAGGCGAGTATTTCACTTTTACTGCATGTCGGCGGCATCATATTGCACATCGGTATGGTCCCGTCATCGCAGTGGACATCGCGGTCAGTAGCTTTGCAGGTCAAAGGATCTACGCATGCCCAGCATGAATTGATTATTGCAAGCAAAAGGCTGCCTTCACAGTCGACAGGCGGCATCATATCGCACAGATCAGTTGTTCCGTCATCGCACATTTCATTTCTTTTTTCAGCACAGTCCTGACTGCAGTTGCAGATGTCCTCTCCCTCTTCGCAGATCGAATTTCCGCAGTCGATGCATACTGATGCGCCGTCAAGAGGTGAGCAGTATCCGCGGTATTCTGAGTAGACTATTTCCATAATACTTGCGGTCTGAAGTCCTTTACAGCACTCCTTTGCTCCCGGAACAACAGGGACGGTCTGCCCGACAGTCGCACAGTCAGCTGTATCTTCATCGCTTACGGAATCAGGGTCTGAACTTTCATCAGGTTGTTCCGTATCTGTATCATTTTCCGGCATATCGGCATCCTGCACGGAGTCTGAATCATCAATGACATCGGGATCGTAATATATTTCATCAGGCTGCTGACTGTCAGGATCGGCCTGTGTGTCAGGAATGTATGAATCTTCATCCTGAACGGATTCATCTGAATAATTGTCGGGATCGGTATTTGACGACGGATCGTCATCGTTCTGCCCGTGGATCGTGACCGTCTTATCGTCACACGAAATAAATAGTGCTGTAACGATAAAAAACACAGTAAATATCTTTTTCATGGCTTCCTCCGTTGAAAGACGCTTATTTAGTTCAAGAACAGGCTGATTTTATTAAATTTATGGAAAATTGCGAAAAAATTGATTCATTTGCCGGCAGGATTATCCTTTATTGTCAGAAATTCAGGAGGAGTTTATGAAAAAAGGGATGTTTTTTGAGGAGAGACAGAGATTTTCGCAGTGGTGGATATGGCTAATCCTTCTCGGATTCGATGCCATGTATGCTTACGCGGTTACTCAGCAGGTGCTCCTTGACATACAGTTCGGTAAAAGGCCTGCAAGCAATATAGTTCTTATCATATCGTTATCGGTCATGCTTGTAATTACGGCGGTTTTCTATCTGTTCAAGCTTGAAACAAAGATAGATTCTGACGGCATACATGTTAAATTCTTCCCGTTCCATCTCTCTTTCAGGACATATCCGTGGGAGAAGATAAGGAACTGCTATGTCAGAAAGTATAAACCTGTAAGAGAGTACGGTGGCTGGGGGCTCAGGGGACTCGGTGACAACAGAGCGCTCAACGTCAAAGGGAATATGGGCATCCAGATCGAGTTCATCGACGGAAAACGGCTCCTGATCGGCACACAGAGATTCGATGAGGTCTCAAAGATCCTTACCAGTCTGAAATAGCTTGTTCCTACAATTGCTTTTTTCAATGAATTTGATAATCTCCGTTTGTCTTTAATTTAATTTAGGAGAGAGAAATGAACCAGAAAGTCCAATCAGTTCTCAATTTGTTCGAAGAGATCAACAAGGTTCCCAGAAAAAGCAAGAACGAGGAGAAAATAGCGAAGTGGCTTGTGAACTGGGCTGAAAAGAACGGTTTCAAGGCTCATACAGATGAAGTGATGAATGTTCTCATTGAAGTTCCGGCGACACCGGGATACGAAAACAAACCGGTACTTGTTTTTCAGGGACACATGGACATGGTCTGTGAGAAAACTCCTGAAAGTAAGCACGATTTCTCAAAAGACCCGATAAAACATGTATTCCACGGAGACTGGCTCAAAGCTGACGGGACAACGCTCGGAGCCGATAACGGAATAGCGCTCGCTCTTGCAATGGTCATTGCGACTGACAAGTCCGTGATACATCCGCCGCTTGAACTTCTTTTCACGATCGATGAAGAGACTGGACTTACCGGCGCGAATTACCTCAAGCCGGGCTGGCTTAAAGGAAAGGTGCTTCTGAACCTCGACAGCGAAGATGAAGGCGTTTTCACGGTCGGATGTGCAGGCGGAAGGGACACCAAGATCGAGTTCAAACCCGAGTGGAAACCGTACTGTGCTGACAGAGTTGTCATGGAGCTCAAGGTATCAGGGCTTTCCGGCGGACACAGCGGAGTCGATATCAGGCTTCAGAGAGGTAATGCCAACCAGATACTTGCAAGGGTCCTTGATACCGTGAACCAGTCAGCACCTGTAAAGATAGGTGATATAAACGGCGGAAGCGCCCATAATGCGATACCCAGAGATGCTGTATGTGTTATCGGAATAAAGAAGGACGATGTCGAAAAAGCGGAAAAGATAGTTAAAGATCTCGCAGAAAAGATAAAACAGGAGTTCTCAAAGACCGATCCCAATCTTGCTGTGGCACTGACAGCAAAAAAAGGTTTTGAAGGTCTTATGATGACTTCAGGTGATAGCGCGAAGTTCATTGATATGATGATGTCCATGCCGCACGGTGTAGCCGCAATGAGCAATGACATTGAAGGTCTTGTGGAGACTTCGAGCAATTTTGCGACAATAAAGAACAATGAAGGAGTTGTGACGATACTTTCGAGCCAGAGAAGTTCGGTAATGAGCCGTCTGGACTGGATGACACGCAAAGTTGAAAAAAGCGCAGGTGTTGCAGGTGCAGTCGCAAAAAGCGGTAACGGTTATCCCAGCTGGGAACCAAACATGAAAAGCCGTCTTCTTGCAAAATGTGTCGCGATCTATGAAAAAATGTACAATGTCAAACCTGTCGTAGAGGTCATTCACGCAGGGCTTGAATGCGGAATAATCGGTTCCAAGAATGAAGGCATGGACATGATATCATACGGTCCTACAATAAAGAATCCCCACAGCCCGGATGAAAAGATGTTCGTTCCGAGCCTTGATAAAATATGGGATTTCACGGTTGAACTTTTAAAAAGCTACTGTCAGGAGTGAAACATGAAAAAGCTTTTTCTGGTGGTTCTGTTATTTGGCGTTCTGATCGCTTGTTCCTCTTCTCATGAAGGTGTTGTAAGTGAAGAGCAGATTCCCAAGTTCACAAATAAGGTGAACATGAAGCTTAATGACGGA
>JAKLDO010000005.1:29994-57885 GCA_022703485.1 bacterium | reverse complement strand
AGAAAATTCGTGCTGAAAAAGCTTAAACCGGCAAAAAATTCTAGAAAATAAACGAAAAATTGAGGGTCATATCGGGAACGCCGTTATAGAGTCTTGTCTCGTCGGACATCTTGTAGACACCGTTCTGCCACACAAGAGGTATTCTGAGCGAAATGTCGTAGAATTTGTCACCTTTGTGCCAGCGGTAGGTGAGATAAACCGGAAGGAAATCGACATAAAGGGTATCGTCAAAGCTGAGACCGTCATCCCACATATCGCCTTCTTCAACTTTCCTGATATCGAAAACCACTTTTGAACCGACACCGAGGATTATTCCAAAGCAGTTCTCCTTGAGCGGATTTCCGAAGAACTTTCCAAAACTTACTTCACCCAGGAATGCAAGTCCGGGAATGAAACCGTCGTCATCATCGTTCTTTACACTTGAACCGAACCTGAAACCGGGACCGAGCATAAGGTTTGCAATCCTTATCTCAAAGTTCTTGTGTGTGAACTGGGCGACCGTCAATCCCACCTGCAGTGAAGTTCCAATACTCAGATTTATCGGAAGGAAGTACCATTTTTTTGTAAGTTCCTTCTTCTCCAGTTCAAATCCCGCCTCATAGTTCCTCTGAGGAAGTTCGTCTTTCTTTTCTTCAAGGAATATGGGCTTTTCCTCTTTGGCAGGAGCCGCTTCCTCTTTTTTATCCTCTTCTTTCTGAGGCTCGGTCTCTTTCTTCAGGTCTGTCTGGGCCGCTTCGGCATTCTCTTTAACTTCTTCAGCGTTCTGGAACTGAGGCTCCTCACCTGTCTGCTCTTCAGCGAATATGAAGCCTGTCAGCAACATCACAGATAACATAATAAAAAGCTTCTTCATTTTTCCCTCCAAAAATCGGACAAAACGCAAATTAAGTAACATCCACCCCTGAAAATTATTACTTTTAACAACCTTATTCCGTAACTGTGTGTATATATTCCGGCATTCCTACAATCAAATCTTCCACAGGTCCATCTGCATCAATATTTCCGACATTTTTAACTGAAAATCCAAACCCGCCGGTCGTTGTTTCAGGCTGCCATGGACATTCAACGAGTTCTTCAACACTTTCAGGAGTGATCGCCGCACAGAGTATCCGTCCGCCGTCTTTGAAATATTTTCCGCCTGCGACAAGGGTCGTTCCCGTATTGTCAACTTTAGATATCGTGTCAAAGTCGCTGAATCCGACATTACTTCCCATTTCAAGTGACACCGGAACTGTCACTGTGAACTTTTCGGTCATTGAAAAAGGATCATAAAAATGGATCGTGCCGTTCTTTCCTTCATCAGGAGCAATGACACCAAGAAGTGTCTCTCCTTGTACTTTTACAAGTTTGATTACAGATCCGAATTGTGAATTCTCTGTTCCGAAAAGGGTTTCCGAAGGTCCTTTCTGCCAGTCAGTACCTCCGTGATAGATATAAATTCCTCCGGTATTATCCGCTTCTTCACTTTCTTTGAGTCCCCATCCTGCAACGATCAGGTCTTTTTCAGAATCGCCATTTACATCCTCAAGTATCATGGAGCTTCCGAAATACTGTGCACTCTTTTCCACCTGAGGGGTAAGCACCCAGTATTCATTTTCTTCAAGACCGTCAGCTGAACCTCTGAAAAATGCGACCATTCCCGTGCTTCCTCCGTCAGGAAGCTGAATGCCTGCATTCTGTCCTCCCGCCAGCACATCATCAAAACCGTCTCCGTCAATGTCTCCGCACACAAGTGACTGGCTCATGGAATCTGCTTTCTGAATAAGTGCGTCTGAAACTCTTGAGATCGAACTGTTGTCAACACTCCACGGGGTCGGTTTTCCGTTATCTGTTTCAGCTCCGTAAAAAACAACCAGTTCGCCTGCCGCATAATCTGCTCCGTATGAAGCAAGATGGGCTGAAACAACTATGTCATCAAATCCGTCCTTGTTTATGTCGCATGTCCCTGCTGCGGTGAACGCAAATCCCGCATTTAAAGTAAGATCGGGGTGTGTCAGTCTTTGTGCCTGATCCAACTCCCACCACTCAATAATTTTCTGAATTCCCTGAAAAACATACAAAACCCCTGTCGCTTTTTCGAAATCATACGGCGGGATCGATTCGTGAAGAGCGCTTACACCCCAGTATTTCTCGTTAAAGCGGAATATCGAATATCCGAAAAAGCCGCCCTGTCCCAGGATAGTATGAACACTGGAATACTGATCATAGATGACTATTCCCCCTGTCTGCAACTGCTCAGGTTCAGAGGTATCTTCATCCGTTTCATCAGTAATTTCTTCACCTGTTTCATCTTCATCGTCATTGATTCCATCAATTTCAGTGTCTGCGGAATCGGCATCATCTTCACTGTCAGCAACCGTTTCACTGTCACTGCTGTTAACTTTGCCTGTGTCGCATGATGCGAGAAACATAAGAACGATCAAAGCCGCCGGAACAATGATCTTTGTCATGGTCTTTTCCTGTAATTCAGTTTAAAACAGATGATTTTATCATTTTTTGCGGACATGTCCAAAAGAACATTTTACTATTTAAGGACTTGGTGGTAAAATTTCCCGTTAAAAGTTTCCTTAAACGGAGAAAAACATGAAGAAACTGATCTTTATCGCTGCTTTGGCAATGCTTTTTACAAATGTAGGATGCAGCACTTCGGTGAAACTCGCCTACAATAATGCAGATTTTTTTATTCTGCGGTCGCTCAATGACATCGGATGTCTCACTGGCGACCAGAAAAAGGAGGTGAAACAGGAAGTTAAATCATTCATGGCGTGGCACAGGAAAGAGGAGCTTCCCATATATGCAAAGAACATGAAAGAATTTGCAAGGTCGCTTCAGGCAGGCCCGGTGACCGAGTCCGATTTCGAGAAGATGTATGTTTTCATAATGAACACTCAGATGAAGACCACAGACAGGCTCAAGAACTTCGCGGTCGATTTTGCGATGAAGGCTCAGAGCGATCAGGTGCAGTGCGCTTTTGACAAGCTTGAAAAAGGGGGGAAAGACCGCAAGAAGGAACTCGCCGCAGACCGTGAAAAATATTACAAAAAAGTTAAAAAGGATATGGTCAAGCAGGCAAAGACCGTACTCGGTTCGATAACCGATGAGCAGATCGCTCTCATCGACACAGTTATCCCGCCTCAGGAAGAGGAGATCGCCGCCGATACAGCGACAAAAAGGAAAAGAGACTATCTGAAATCGGTGTTCCTCCAGCCGCCGTCTGAAGAAAAAAGAAAGATCCTCATGGAAGCAATAAGTTCACCTGACTCGATCTATACACCAGAAGAAAAAGAGCTTCTTCGTAAAAGGTTTGACCGCGCAAAAGAAGGACTGTGGAAACTCACTCAGACCTTCACCGAAAAACAGAGAAAATACCTTGCTGAAACACTGATCGAATACGCCGGTAAATTCGAGGAACTTTCAAAAGAGTAGCTACTTCTTCTTTTCAGGGATCACCCCTTCATAATAGATCTTGAAAGTTTTTGTGAATTCGGTGAGCTGATCTTTCAGGACTTTATTGCCGGCATCGATGTTCTTAACCATTTCCTGCATGTTCTTTCTTTCGGATGCCATTTTCAGGCTCCAGTCGTTGTGCATTTTTTCAAGGGTTGAGACCGATGCGGTGAGATAAAGAAATTTTGAATATTCGGTTCCGTAGATATTTTCAATAAAAGATTCGAAATTTTGCGAAGTGCTCTTTTTTTCAAGCAGCTCCTTCAGTTCGCTCGATACTATTATTTTTATTGATTCACCATCTGCAATGTTCACCTTACCGCATACTTCATTGACCCTTTCCTGAAGAAATTTAAGCAGATAGTCCGTATTTGCAAAAATATTCAGCGATGGATTGTTCTTTTCTTTAGCTATTTTATATACATTTGCCATTGCATCTATAAGTGCCTGATTTTTCTTCGGAAGATACTCGCACTTCTTCTGAGCCGATACAAGCGATACCGCCGCCTGATCAAGAAGTTTCTGAATAAATTCATCATCTTTTGCATGAACCGTGAACGAAACAAGAATTATCAACGCCGACAGGAACTTTTTCATACCGGATCTCCATTGCAGACAGCCGTTTTTCATAGTGGAATGATACAGTTAAAAAAATATTTTTAAATTTTTTGCTCTTTTTTTCGTAAAAACGCCTGCGGAAGGTTACTAATCTTATGCAGGATGATCGGCAGTTCTTGCGGATCTACTGCACTCTCCGTTCTTTCCACCAAACTCTTTTACAGGCTCCTCCGGGAGCCTTTTCTTTTTTTGGAAAGTGTCACCACGCCATCTTGAGATGATCTTCCATGCCGTCAGGATCGGGACCTTCAGGGTATGCGGCACGGTATTTTCTGCAGACTTCATTGTCATAAAGGAACATTTTTATGGATGCCTCGCATGCGGCGAAATGCATATCTTTAAGGAAAGGGTTGCCTCTTGAATCTATCTCGGAAGATTCAGTACGCCAGAAATGGATTATAGAGCCCCAGTGACCTGTTTTCCTGTAAAGTTCAAACAATCTATGAAGTTGAACAACAGGAGCGCCGGAATACTGAAGGGCGTTCTCAAGGTCGCTTATCTCGGCTTTTATAAGGTCCTTGTCACTATTTACATTAAAATTGAAAGATGCCGCCGATCTCTTTTCAGCAACAGCCTCATTTTCTTCAATTTCATCGATCATTTCGGGTTGCTGGATAACATTTTCAGGAGCGGGGTCAACGGTCCGTCTTTCAGTTCTTGCAATATTGCGGATCTGTGCAGAATTCCCTTTTGCAACGGTCGAGCTTGTCCCTTTGCGCAGGTCTATCACTTCGACAAGTCCTTCGCTCACTTCGACCGAACTGCTTTTCTTATCCACAGTCACTTTAAAAACGGTCCCCAGAACTCTTATCAGTGCGGAATTATTAAGATTTACCATGAATTCTGTTCCCGTTCTGACCTTAAATTCAACGGTTCCTTTCATCACACTGAAATAATTTTCATATTCGTGAACTATCAAAGAATCGGTAACAGCCGTAAGTTCATAATTTTCCTTAGCTATTAAAGAACCTTCTGCAATTTTGAAAACACCTTTCGGAGCTTCATCCTCAGCGCTTTGAATAGCTTCTTCCTCTGCTACATGCTCAACACCTGACTCTTCATTCGCAGCTGTTTCTATAGCACCGGACTTGCTGAAATCATTAAAGAAATACACCGCAAGAAGAATGGAGGCGGCGATGGCACCGGCAGAAAGGGTCCATTTTTTCATACCCAAATGATCTTTTTCACTGCACTTGTCAAAAACCGCATCTGCCAGAGATTCAATGCGGTCAAGGTCCATCATAGGTTCGATATTTGCCGTATCCTTCAGACCTTTTTCAATACAACTAGCTGATTCGATTCTATTTTTACACACAGGACAGGCGTCAATATGGATCTTTTCGACATCCGTCACAGGAGAACCGGATGAAATTTCAACTATCCTTTGAATGTCAAAGTGTTTCTTCATTTCAGTTTTTCCATCTCTTTGAGCAGGAGCGCTTTCGCCTTGTTTATTCTGGATGCAATGGTCGTCACCGGAGCTTTGAACATTTCGGATATCTCTTTCAAAGTGAGTCCTTCAACAACCGAGAGAACAAGATACATCCTCAGGTCTGCCGGTATTTTATCAAGCGCCATCCTGACCAGTTTCTCCATCTCCTCTTTTTCAATTATCCTGAACGAATCATCAACTTCAGCTGAACTGTCTATCATTTTCTCAACAATATCGGCACCTATCGCTACCATTGACGACAGATTTGTCATTTTTTTCACCTCCCTGCAGGCTGTATTGAGAGTGAGCCTGTAGAGAAATGTTGAAAACGACGATTCCTTCCTGAAAGATCCGAGCGATTTGAAAAGCTGTATCAGGACTTCCTGCACTACATCATCGGTCTCTCTGCCGCCGGTTATGCGGAACACGGTGACAGAAATCATTCTGTAGTACCTCTTTACAAGTTCACGCCACGCTTCTCTGGAACCCGACAAGGCAAGTTCAACAAGTTCATTGTCGCTCATTTCTTCCGGTTTCAATATTTGATCTTTTTTTCCAAGGAGCCTGTAATTCATCAGTTAGTACATCATCGCTCTGATTTTTACGAAAAAGTTACGACAAAAGATGCATGTCTTTTATCGGTGCCGTTCCTGCGATATGAGTTATACCCCTCGTTGCAGAATGTGCATTCCGACATATCCTTAATATTTTCAACACCTTCTGATTCGAGGCTGCTCATTATCGAACCTTTAAGGTCTGCAAAATATCCCCGCTCTTTTTTTTCAACGGGGATTGATGCCTTTGCAAATCTTTCAAGAAGCTCCTCACCAATCTGAAAACAGCATTTCTCAATTCCGGGAAATATCACAGCTTCGATGTTGCAGCATCCCATTTTCTTCATCATTGCGGCCCCTTTTGCACTTATTTTGAGCTCAGTTCCCTTCCATCCGCTGTGGAATATGCCGGAAATGTTCATCAATCTATCAAAAAGGATGACCGGAAAACAGTCGGCAGTCTTTATCACGGCTCCTGTCAGAGGTTTTGTAAGAATTATTCCGTCCCCTGTACCCGAAGCATCGACAAGCACATCATCTCCGTGGACCTGTTTAAGAAAATGGAGCTCCTTAAGCCCGTATTCCCGCTTCAGACCGGCACATATCTCATCAAAATTGTATCTCGCTTCAGGCTCTTTTATAAATCCGTACCGCTCTTTCATATCACTTTCCTTTAATTGAATAAACTTCAAATGATTACACCATGCAAACACTTTTTGTCAATGTTTCCACCCGACAACAGGTGACAGTTGTGAAAAACTGCTCCGGGGCTTTTGTTCGAAATGTTTTAATCATGAATTAAATTCTTGATTCTGAAAGTTGATTCAGGTATGTTGAAAAAGTATTTTAAACAAAATCCTGTGACGGAAGGCGGAATGTCTGAAAATACTGAAAAGAAAGAAATCGTTCCAGCAACAAAAATTGCAGTTTTTAAAGGAAAAGAAGTGAGAAAAGTAATTTATGGTGATGAGTGGTGGTTTGTTATTAATGATATAATTGAAGTTCTTACTGATTCTGTTGATCCAGCTCAGTATTATAAAAGGATGAAGCAACGAGACAATGAACTCTCAGAGCTTTTAAATAAAGGGGGGGTACAATTTGTACCACCCCTTTTTCTGGAAGTGGAGACAAATGGTGGAAAACAAAAAATGTATTGTTGGAATACCAAGGGAATTTTTCGTTTAATTCAATCAATTCCATCGCCGAAAGCCGAACCGTTCAAACAGTGGCTGGCTAAAGTCGGATACGAAAGGGTTCAGGAAATTGAAGATCCGGAACTTGGTTCAATCCGTGTGAAAGAGCTATATCAGGCAAAAGGTTACACCGACCAGTGGATTGAAAAAAGAATGCGGGGGATTGCCGTCCGGCAGGAACTCACCGATGAATGGAAAAGTCGTGGTGTTAAAGAAGATGTTGAATATTCAATACTTACAGCTGAAATATCAAAAGCTACTTTCGGTCTAACACCTTCAGAATATAAAAAATTGAAAAACCTTGAACGGGAAAATCTGCGTGACCACATGACAGATCTTGAACTTATCTTTTCAATGCTTGGTGAAGCAGCAACAACAGAAATTGCAAGAAACTCCGACGCACAAGGATTTGATGAAAACAAAGACTCCGCGAAACGAGGCGGGAAAATTGCCGGAAATGCCCGAAAAGATCTTGAAAAAGAAAGCACTTGAAAAAAAGAAAAAACAATAATCCGCAAATCTTTCAATCCGACAACAGGCGTCGCACCAACTACCTATAATAAAAAATAGACGGACGGATTGAATTAGTTATCATTAACCGACTTCACGGAGAAAACGATGCATCACCACAGAAACAACGGCGTGGAAATCCCATGGACAGGAATTCTCTGGACACTCAACCTCGGACTTTTTTCTTTTCAAATGTTCTCCAAATGGCTGAGAGAAGACCCTTTTTTGAGTGCATTGCTTGGGATAAAAAGAAGAAATAAATATTAGGAGGAAGAGATGAAACTTTTCACAATCGGAAAAGACGGAAAGTTTGTTCCATTTAATGAACAGGTTTTTAAGGAAGAAAACAAAGAATCCGATCTCGAAAATTTACTCGAAAACAATCCGGAATATTTTTTTGAAGACAGTAAAATTATGATAATTGGTAGACAGATTCCGACAAATCTCGGTTCATGGATCGACCTGCTTGGTCTTGATAAATCCGGCAACACTGTGGTCATTGAGCTTAAAAGAGGGAAAACGCCGAGAGAAACTGTTGCGCAACTACTTGAATATGCTTCGTTTGTTGAAAATCTTGATTACGAGGCACTTAACGGAATATACAAATCCTATATCGGAGAAGAAACTGCTCTGGATGAATACCATCAGGAATATTTTCAATCATCTTCAGACGACATAGTTTCATTTAACAAATCGACAAAGCTGGTTATTGTTGCTCAGGAAATGTCAAACTCCATTAAACAGACTTCGCTTTATTTAAGAAAAAAAGGACTCGATATTTATTGCATGGAATTTAAGTATTTTCAGAACCGTTCTATGGAAAAAATGATAACAAGCGATTTTGTTGTCGGAGAAGAATCATTTATAAAAAGCGATGTGAAACCAAGTACGCAACTACCCAAAGTTGATGAAAAGAAATTCATGGATTCACTGGATAAAAATGGAAAAACTGTATTCAACGAACTGTTCGAATTTGCTAAAAAACAGAATTTGTTTTTCCGTTGGGGATCAAAAGGATTTTCTCTGAATCTCGAAATTGAAAATGGATTTGTGGGACTATGTTTCGGTTATCCGCCGGATTCAGTTTTCAAACAGAGTATTTACACTGGAATAGAAGAAATAAGAAAGAAAGTGCCCAATTCTGAAAATATAATCGAGTTTTATAAGAAATCTTTGGGAAATCTGAAATTTTTTGAGCCAGCCAAAACAAATTTAAAGTGGGTAATCAACAAATCTTTTGATGAAAAAGAAATCAGTCAGTTTTTCAAAATATTGATGGAAGTTATTGATAAAATCAGATATAACTCAACAATTGAATTGTTGTAAACCGGAGAAATAAAATGGCAAAAGATTTTACAAGGTACAGTTTTGATGGAAAAACTAATCTTCCCAAAAACAGATTAGTTCTCGAAGTGATAAAAAAATATGTCCAAGATCATCCAGATGCTACATTTGACCAAGTGAGAAAGATCTTTCCAAGATCCATAAATGGAAGTATCGAAATAGTTGAACTGTTAGAGAAGATTCAGGAGAAAAAGTCTAAAAGAGTTCTTTTTTTTGTTGGAAAGGATGAACCTATCCAACTTGCAAATGGAGAAATTATTGTAGTTACAACTGAATGGGGTAATAACAATTCAAATGGAATTCCCAATATTCAAGATTTTATAAAGAAATCCGAAGAACTCGGATATGAGATTTCTTTTGTAAATAACGATGTTTCTTCTCGAACTAGATATGTTCCAGCAGTTGAAGAAATCAATTATTATGAAATGGAACAAGACCCGTCCAAACTTCACTCTGCCGACAGATATCTTTTTGCATTAATAAAGGTTTTTTCTGAAAAAGATGGAGACTCTGAAAACCAGAAAGACATGCTTAAATTTCATGTTTCTCAGGAAAACTATTCAACAACCGCTCGCATTATTTCTGAAAAACTGGGGCTTTCAAACATTGGTCATGCTAATCTTTTATATGGAAAGCTTTCAAAAAAATTGTGCCAAATTTTAAAAAGAAAATACCGCCGGTACATTCAAATTCTATTTAACTTGATAAAATCCGATGATTTTAACAATGAACTTCAATGGATTCTTCATCCACCAGTTGTTGAAGCACTGAACAGGTTTTTTTCAATGTCGGAAGAAGAAAAGACTGAATTTGTTGAAAATTCTGAAGAGAATGAACCTGTTAAGAAAATGAAGGGAAGCAATCAACCGCTCAACTTAATTCTCTACGGACCTCCCGGGACAGGAAAAACTTATAACACAACTGCTTTTGCTGCCAGATTAATTGAAGGAGGGGACCCTTTTGAAATCATGACAAATCTTGAAAACAACGAACTTTCTGACATTGAAGTTAAAAGATTTGCTGAACTCAGAAAATCAGGTCAAATTGAGTTTATAACCTTTCACCAGTCATACAGTTATGAGGATTTTGTTGAAGGAATCAAGCCGGATGTGGAAAAAGAGGAAATGAAATTTAAACGAGTGGACGGCATTTTCAAAAACATTTGTGTAAAAGCAAAAGAAAACTATGAAATTAGTCAGAAATCACCAGATGAAATCAATGAATCCCTATCTTTTTTAAAAGCTCTTGAAACAGTTAAAGAGCTTGTTATTAATGCAGACAAAACAAACCCTATAAAGATAAATGACACTGCATATTTTCTATTTGCAGAAGACGATGCTTTTAGATATTCAGCCGATAATTGGACTTTAAACGGTAAAGGTTTCGATGGATTTCGAATGAAATACTCTGATCTAATTGAGTTTTATAAAAACGACATCCAAGAAAGGAGTGAAATAAAGAACCTTAGTAATATTTCAGGTCTTGCCAAACAGCATGCATCATATTTCTTTAAAGCATATGAAATAGTAAAAAACCATATGAAAAACATTAAAGAGATAAAAAATTCTGTGAAAAAACAGAATTTCGTTCTCATAATCGATGAAATAAATCGTGGTAATATCTCCCGTATTTTCGGCGAGTTGATAACTTTGATAGAAGAAGATAAGCGGGATGGAAAACTGACTGTAAAACTGCCGTATTCTCAGGAGGATTTTACTGTTCCGTCAAACCTTTTTATTATCGGAACAATGAACACTGCTGACCGCTCAATTGCACTTTTGGACATTGCTCTGCGCAGACGATTCACTTTCTTCAGATTCGATCCGAGACCAGAGCTTGTGGAAAACACAAAAGCTAAAGAAATCATGATAAAACTCAATGAAAAGATTAAGGAATATAAAGGAACCGACTTCCAGATCGGTCACTCATATTTTATGAAAGTTACAAACGATGAAGAACTTGAAACTGTTTTAAAATACAAAATAAATCCTCTGCTCGAAGAATATTTTGTCAATGATTCAAAAAGGTTAGAAGAACTAAAAAGCTTAATGGACAAAAAATCATGATAAACAAAGATAAATCTCAATTGATCCGGAATAGTACAGTTGAATTTCTAATTTTCACAAGTCAAAGTGGAGACAAAAGCATTGAAGCCCGTTTTGAAGACGAAACTGTCTGGCTCACTCAAAAATTGATGGGTGAACTTTTTGATGTTGATGTGAGGACAATAAACGAACATCTTGGCAACATATATAAAAGCGGTGAATTAAGTAACGAATCAACTATCCGGAAATTCCGGATAGTTCAAAAAGAAGGGAAAAGAGAAGTTTCCAGAACTGTGGATTTTTACAATCTTGATGCAATAATTTCTGTCGGTTATAGAGTAAATTCTGTCCGCGCAACTCAATTCAGACAATGGGCAACCAGCGTATTAAGGGATTTTGCAATAAAAGGATTTGTCATTGATAAAAAACGGATGGAAAACGGCTCTTTTCTCGGTGAAGATTATTATGAACGACTGCTTTCAGAAATCCGGGAAATCAGGCTAAGTGAAAGAAAATTCTACCAGAAAATCACCGACATTTATTCGACAAGTGTTGATTATAACAAAGATGCTCCCACAACTCGTGAATTTTTTGCAAAAGTTCAGAATAAACTTCATTTCGCTATTCATGGATGCACTGCTGCCGAACTGATCGTCAAGCGAGCCAATGCAGAAAAGAAGAATATGGGACTTACTTCATGGGAAAAAAGTCCTGCCGGAAAAATACTCAAAACCGATGTTGCAACGGCAAAGAACTATCTTACAAAAGATGAACTTGCCTCACTCGGTAGAATTGTCAATGCGTTTCTGGATCTTGCTGAAGAAAGAGCAAAAAGGAAAATTCCTATGACAATGGAAGACTGGGCAAAAAGACTTGATTCATTTCTGGAATTTGACGAAAGAGAAATATTACAAAACACTGGAAAGATTTCAGCAGAGGCTGCAAAAGATTTTGCCGAAAGTGAATTTGAAAAATACCGGATTGTGCAGGATCGATTATTTGAAAGTGATTTTGACCGCACAGTTAAGCAGTTAGAAAAACTCAATCATAAAACTGACGGTTCGGACAATGACTGAAAATAAGGTTTTCAACCTTTTTGAACATACAAAGTCTGAAAAAATCAAAGATTTGGATTTTGCAGATTTTGAGAACTTTCTCAACAAAATCTGGGAAAATAGACCGACCGATGGATTTTTTTACGGAAACGACACTGAAAAAGAGAAAAAATCAAAAGGTCAGCGATTTTTCAAACTGAATTATGATGGAACCATAACTCCAAGAAATTATGCCGGTGTTGTTATTTATAAAGATTTCTCGTTTAACATTTTTCCTAAAGTTTTTGACAACAGTAACAAAGAAGCTGAATTAAAGAATCTTTTTGCAGAAAATCTTCTTTACTGGCTTAGCTACATTGAAAGATTCAAGTTCCCTAAATTCGAATCAGATCAGCAGAAAAAAGACTCCGACATTCTTGATATTTTCATATGGCTTTTTGCAAATTATACTCTCGAAACACTAAACTCTTCACCATATCAGCAATACGAAGAAGTCACCGAAGAAACTTCTGCAATAAAAGGTAAACTCGAGTTTGGTGAATATCTTAAAAACATTGTCAAAGGATTGTGGCACAAACCAGTTTGCAGGTATTCATCATTTGAATATGACAACATCTTTAACCGTGTCGTAAAAGCAACTTGCAAAATGCTTCTCGGCATTACTAAATCTGATATGAACAGAAAAGCGCTGGCTGAAATAGTGTTTCTCCTTGAAGATGTGACAGATATTTGTGCAACAAGTGCCGATTGCGATAAAATAGTTCTCAATCCGATGTTTTCACAATTAAAAACAATTGTTGAATATTGCAGACTTTTCCTTTCTTCCGCTGTTCACGCAACCGATTCAGGAAAACTCTCTCTTTTTGCTTTTCTCATTCCGATGGAAAAAATATATGAAGAATTTCTGCTTGGCTTTATAAAAAAGATGGAAGGTTATGAAAAAGCATGTAGAAAAGAAGAAAAACTCGATGAAAACGGCACTTATAAAATCAAGAAAGATATTGAAATTCCAAACACTTGTATAATCGACGCAAAATATAAAATTCCAGTTGACAAAAATCCTTTCTCAGGTGATATTTATCAAATGGTCACATATTCTATCCGGTCAAATATTACCGATATAATTTTAATGTATCCTGAAAAAGACAAAGAATGGCAGCGGAATTTCATAATAAAAGATGAAGTCTCTCAAAAAATCATCTCAATTACTGCGGCAACTGTTCCTTTTGTTAAATATTCAGAAAACACCAATCTAGAAAAAAAACTAAAATCTTTGATACAGAAAAATTAATCACTTCCCGAACCTTTTCACACTTTCTTTAATTCTTTCCATCCACTGAATTCTAAAATCTTCGGGGCTGAATGTCTGGACATATTTATTTTTTCCCGACAACAGGTGTCGCACCACACAAGTAAAATCCAATCTGAATTTGTTCATGGAGAATTATGATGTTTGAAAAAATGTGCATTGAGGGATTAAAAAGCAAGTTGCAAAGAGGATTGATCCTTAATCAGGAAAGTGAGAAATATGAGGAACAGATCAGACATGAGATAGATATATCAAATAAAATCGGCATATTAAACCACTTTCATTTCGCAAAAGAACTGACTGATTTTGCAAGGAAAAACGGGGTGTTTTATAAATGGGATTCCTGTTTTATTTCGGCTTCTTTGATTGCATATTGTCTGGATATAACTGAAATTGATCCTGTTGCAAGCGGTTTCGTTTTTGAACTTTATGCAAACCCGGAAAGGATATCCTGTCCAGATCTGCAAATGCGGACAAGCACTTCCGGCAAGTACAAGATCTTTTCATATATACTTTCTGATTTTGCACAAACCGCCGGAAGTGAAATAGAGATCGCAAAAGATAAACTCGTTTTCAGTAATTATACTTCAGACACAGACAGTAAAAAAACATCCGATATTATTGTCCACTGCATTAATTCCCGATTTATTGAATTCATCGAAAAACACTCCGGCAAGAAAATGAATATGCCTGAAAATTACAGTAAAATCGCATCTGAAACGGGCGGATCATTCCTTTATTATGAACAGATATTACTCTTTTTATCTGAAACTTTTAAGATTTCACTGGCTCAGGCAGATCTTTTGAGAAGAGATATAAAAAGATTGAGCAGAGACAGCATAACTCCTGATGAAATCAGGAAACACTCATTTCTTGACAGATCAGAAATACCGGAAGAACAAATGACATACATATTTTTCAGACTGGCGGAGGATATCCTGTTCTGCAGATCTAAGAGCTGCTTATCTTTTAAGATTAATTAATTAGACCTTGGAAGATAAAAAAGATATTATTCGATGGTAGCTTTAAAATTAAATTATAAGAGGTAGCAGGGCAAATCATGAAAACAAAGGATTTTGATGTAAAATGGCTTGAAGATTTGGTAAATTCATTTCCTGAACTAACCAAAAATCCTAAGAATTTTTTTGATATTTCAGGGTTTCCTCGGCGGGAAAATGTAAACAGCAACTTGCTGGCATTCTATTTTGATAAAAATGAAGAGCACGGATTTAAAACACTCTTTATTGATAGTCTTTTAGAAATAATAAGCGAGCAAAAGGGGGATTCATTTGAAATAGATGAAACAGATTTCTCCGTTGAAAGAGAAGTTTTCACCAATAAAGGAAATAGGATCGATATTTTAATTAAAGGAATTGATGAAAGCTGGGCGATAATTATTGAAAACAAAGTCGATGCAGGTCTGTACAACGATCTTTCAGACTATTGGGAAAGCACACAAGTCGGAAATGGAAAAAAATGCGGAATCGTTCTCAGCGTGGAACCGATGGAAACGAAAAACGGCTTTATAAACATTACACACAAATTACTTATAGAGAAAGTCGTTGCCAATCTTGGCAATTTTTATGCAGAATCAAATGACAGACACCTTCTTTTTTTAAAAGACTACATTTCATATATTAACAATTTTTATGGAAATAAAGTTGAGGTTGGAAAAATGGAAAATATTTTAAAAAAGTTTCATGAGAATGCAGACAACATAAGGAAACTCCAGAAAACAAATGAAGAGTTGCAAAAATTTTTAACGACGGCTGTTGATGAGGTGTTAAAATCTTTTGAATTAATACCTGCAAGCTCAAATAAAGTTGCGCTATCCAGACATTTTGAATTCGACAATAACTTGCTCAGGAATCAGTTCAGGTTCTGGGTGGACTATGAAAAAGTTAAGTTTGACAAACAGTTTTTTGCCTTTTTTGAGCTTTATGGAGAAGAAAATACTGAGTATGCAAATAAACTTAAAAACAATCTCGAAAAAATGAACATATTCGGCAATATAGTTCAACAAGGAACTGGAGGCAAAGCAGGTGGCAATTATTGTCACATTTACAAAATTCTCATACCTTTAGAAGATCCAGAGAATGGATTCAAAGAACACTTAGAAAAACAACTTTCTGCTTATTTTTTTAAGAATAGCAACGACTACATAGGAAAGGCCGTTTCTGAATTTGGAAAAATAAAACTCCAATCTCAATAAATATTTATATTATCGAATGCCTCCCGACAACAGGTGTCGTATCAGCTGAGTATAATCATTAACAGCACTTTATCATTGGAGAAAAAAAATGGGTGTGATCAGAATTGAAAACAATTTATTCAGAAAGATCGCAATTCTTGACAACTGTGAGGGCGACATTAATTCAATCGTAGAAGAGGAAAGCTCAGGCAACCTTTATTTTGAATCGATGTTGAAATATTGCCGCGGCTATCTTTACTTTAAAACCGATGGCAGGCAACTCCTCAGTTTCATTAATAAAAATAGAACACTGGAAGCACTGCTTGAAGAATCTCAAGGTGAAATCTTTATTCATTATTTTGAAAAAAAGGAAAAATCACTTTTTGACCGGAAAAACATCAAAAGAATTGAATTCCACTGCGGTGGGAAATATCGTCAGGTCGGAATAAGCGATGAAACGCTTGAAAGAATAAAGCACGAAGTCTCTAATAATCTATAACATCAAATGATTCCTGCTGAAATCGGGATCTGATCTTATCTGTTCAATTGTCGGAGGTGTTATGAAACTATATGATTTTTTTGAAAGAATTGCTGTTGGTGATTTGGTTTTCATTGGCGGAAGACCGGAGGCCGGAAAGACTTCAATCGCTGTGAAGTTTGCTGAATTTGCGTCAAAGAAGGAACAGAAAACATTATTCTGTTCAAATGAGTGGCCGGCAGATCAGATCGTGGACAGACTGGCTTGCGGTGTTGTCTTAAAAGATGATCTTAGAAACATTACAGAACTTGTTTCCGTGATCGAAGAGTCCGGGAATATTCAATATTTCATACTGGATTATTTTCAACTTCTTGAAAGATCTAAAAATATTGAATTTGAGATGTCAGAACTCAAGAAAACAGCTAAAAAGAAAAATGTAGCTGTGATCATGATGTATGCTTTTAACCGGATGTTCAATTGGAAACAAGGCCGGGTTCTGGAATTTCAACAGGATGGGATTTCTTTGGAAACTTACGCAGACATCATTGGATATATTCAGATAATGGCAGATGAAAGCAGGGAGATCCTTGTGGTGAAGCATCCCTACGGAAAGACAGACGCCTGAGTTAAATCTCTACCACTTATCAACGCCGAGCATTTTGAGGAAAAAGCCCATTTCCATTGAAGATTCTTTGATCCTGGCGGTGCTGGATTTGCCCTGTCCGTGGCCTGCTTTCGTCTCGACCCAGAGGAATACCGGGTTATCCGACTTGTTCTCGTACTGGAGTGCGGCGGCCATTTTCTTGGCATGCATCGGGTGGACCCTTGAATCGTGCTCTCCCGCCGTGAGCAGTACTGCCGGGAACTTTCCGTCCTTTTTGATATTGTGGTATGGAGAATATTTGAAAATGTAGTCGAACTGCGCCTTGTCGTCACTTGAACCGTACTCGCTGACCCAGTATCTTCCGATCAGGAACTTGTGGAACCTGAGCATGTCAAGCAGAGGAACAGCCACAACAGCCGCCTTGAAAAGTTCCGGGAACTGAGTGACCATCGCACCGGTAAGCAGTCCGCCGTTGCTTCCGCCCCATATCGCAAGCTTGTCAGGACTGGTGTATTTGTTGTCACTGAGATATTTCATCGCATAGGCGAAATCATCGAAAGTGTTCTGCTTTTTATCGAGCATTCCCGCCCTGTGCCACCTTTCACCGTACTCACCGCCGCCTCTGATATTAGCTATAGCCATGATGCCTCCGGTCTCAAGCCAGACAGCATTCACAGTCGAGAAATACATAGGATAGCTCACATTGAAACCGCCGTAACCACGGAGGAATGTGTGATTCCTGCCGTTTTTCTCCATGCCCTTCTTGTAAATTATGAACATCGGAACATCAGTACCGTCCTTGGACTTGTAGAAAACCTGCTCGGTCACGATCTGACTTACATCGACAGGAACATCGGCTTTCCAGAAAGTTTTAAGCTCACCGCCGGAATATTCAAGAACGGCAGGAGGATATGCAAAACTTGAAAAGCTCATGAAGATCTCAGGAGTTGCAGGATCTGCGGAAAGACCCTGTATATTGCCGGGAACAGGAAGTTTTATCTCCGTTTCCGCCTTGCCGTCAATGGTAACCACAGACACCCTGCTTGCGACATCATGCATCTTCACAAGAAGGAAAGAACCGTTCGAAATTGTGAAAAATTCTATTGCATCCTTATCATTTTCCGGAATTGCCGTCGACCATTCAAGTGTTTCACAGTTCACTTTCACGATCTTCCAGTTCAGCGCATTGTCCTTGTCAGTCTTGAGATAGATGTTTCCGTTATAGACCTCTCCTTCATAAATGCTGTCAAAGTTTGCGACAGGCTTTATAGTTTTTGACGCGATATTATAGATGTCAAGCTTCGCCTTTCCGCTCGAGCCCATGTATTCAGTTATGAGAAGCCATTTTCCTTCATTATCTATCGCACTTACTATTATGCCCTCTTTTATCGTCCCTTTTGCGATCACTTCATCACTGTCCGGCGCAGTTCCCAGCTTATGGAACCTCACACTCTGCTCAGTATCGATCTCTCCCGGCTTGTTCCCGTCAAGCTTCCTTGAATAGAAGAAACCGCTTTCATCAGGCATCCAGCCGACAGAAGCATATCTGCAGCCGTCTATCGGAGAATCGGCCTTTTCCATCGTCTCCGTGTTAATGATATGAAGCACCGACTGCTCCGAACCGTTCTCGCTCAGACCGTATGTGACATATTTCCCGTTTGGTGAAACATACCACCAGTCCATCGCTGTAGTCCCTTCAGCATTGATCGTGTTCGGGTCTACAAGCTCTTTCTTTTCACCTGATACGGTCTGCATTATGAGAACCGGCTGATTCTGAAGACCTTTCAGATATGTATAGAATATCTTTCCTCCTTTTTTAACCGGAGTGTTCATTTTATCAAAATTCCAGAGCTCCGTGAGCCTTTTCTCGATCCTGGAGGACTGCTCCCAGCCGAATATCGTCTTTTCGGTCAGTGCGTTCTGAGACTCAGTCCAGCTCTGCACTTCAGGCTTATCGTTCTCTTCAAGCCAGCGGTAATTATCCTCTACTTTCACCCCTGAGTAATCATCGGTCACAAGCTCCCTTTTTGTTTCGGGATAACTCCACTTTGCAACCGGCGCATTTTCATTTTTCATTTCATTACCTGCACAGGCCGTAACAACAAAAACAGCGAACATTGCTGAAACAAAATATCTCATATTGTCACCTCACAGACTGATAAAACTGCATGAACAGCCGTCATCGGCCCTTTTTCCGACAGGAACGACCTCATCATCTTCAAAATTGGAATTATCATCTATCTCTGTGTCATCCTGTGTTATATCATCATTGTTTTCATTGTCTGTTACAGGCTGGTCGCTGTCATCGACAGGTTCTATATCCTCTCCGCAAACTATTTTTGAGACATCCGTCCCGCCTATTTCAAGGGCTTTTTTTACCGCTTCACAGGCATTTATCCTTCCGAAACCGTAATGAGTGCTGAATCCGTTTTCGTCATAATCGCCTTCTCCGGGATTGACTGCGCCCATGCTTACTTTATCTGCTGTCGTTTTGAATATGTCATAAACCTGATCCCTGGTCAGATCAGGGTTTGCCGACAGAACAAGACCCGTGATACCTGCCGCGAGAGGACACGCTGAAGATGTCCCTCCGAATTCGCTCACATACTTTCCGGTTGCATCACCCTGAAGCTGTCCGGGATTGTAACCTGCGTTCGTATTGTCTGTTGTCCATATACCGTCAAGATATCCGCCTCCCGACCAGCCGTCTCCGCCCTGTGAATTATCGACATCGTTGCTCGGGGCCATGAAATCGAGCGGCATTCCGAAGTCAGAATAGCTCGATCTCTTACCCGATGCATTTGATGCACCTATCGCAAAGACATTCGGGTTACTTGCAAAACCGTCACCTTCCACGCTCTCTCCGCCGTTACCGGCTGCAAAAAGTATGATAATTCCTTTCCCGCCACGACCCTGAGTAGTGAGATTGGCAACAAGGTCTTTCAAAGGCTGGCCCATATCAACAGCGCCTCCGCCATCGGTCGGACCCCAGCTGTTTGAAATAATGTCAGCACCTGCATCGGCCGCCCATTCAAAAGCCTCGATCGCGATACTGTCAAGCGATGATGCCGTCATTCTCATCCTTATCGGAATAAGTGAGCAGTCAGGACATGCTCCGGCAACACCTGTGGCATTGTCAGTCGTAGCACCTGCGACACCGGCGACACAGGTTCCGTGAGCATCCTGCGCTCCGGGATAAGGAAGTTCGTCATTATCACCGAAATCGTGTCCGGGCAGGAATCTGCCGCTTAGATCTTCATGATCAAGATCAAAACCGTCATCAACGATCGCGAGTTTTACTCCGGTCCCTTTATGCCCTTTCACTGCAAGCAGGACATTCCATGCTTCAAGTACATGGGCGCTGTCATTTCCTGTGTATCCCATTGATGCGCCGTCAGGATTGTGAAGATGCCACTGATTGGCGAAAAAAGGATCGTCCGGGGTGAAAGATTTAAGCTCAAGAGGAAGATAGAATGAAGGTTCCGCCTGCTCGACAGCCCTGCTTTCAACAAGTTCCGCGGCTTTTTTGATCGTGTTGCCTGAATATGACACAAGATACCACTGCGGAATGTACTTGTACTGTCTCACAAGCTTGAATCCGTTATTTTCACACCACGACTTTGCATCTTTCAAAGCCGGCATGCCGGGGATCTTTACGAAAATATTATTGTTGATGTAATAATTGTGTCCCCCTTTCAACTGATAAGCAGGATAGACATCTCCGCTCCTTTTTGCAGAGAAGTTCTCCTCCAGGACAATCTTTTCACCGTTCCTGTAAAAATGGACACTTTCCGCTGTAAGAAAAAAAGGCATTACGCACACAAGCAGGATCAATGATCTTTTAAACATGATTTTCTCCGGAATATTTTTTCAACAAACCAACTACTTATAACAATATAGCAACTATTTTTCCAGAGATTTTATTTGTGTTAAATCAGGACCTTTCACCGAAAAGGATCGAACCGGGCCTGATGATCGTCGCCCCTTCTTCGATCGCGACATCGAAATCGGCTGACATTCCCATTGAAAGCTCTTTGAACTCCCGCGGATCGGCATTACATTCGCTTATGACTTTTGTCCTGAGATCGTACAGTTTCCTGTGATACGGTCTCAATTCTTCAGCACTGAGGAACGGCGGAATGCTCATCAGCCCGCGCACTGATATTCTGTCCATACTGCTTATTTCATTGAACATTCTGCAAAGCTCATCAGGTTCGATGCCTCCTTTCTGAGGTTCATTCCCGACATTGACCTGAAGAAGCACTTTAACCTTCCGTACATTCTTTTTTTCGGCCTGTTTCTGGATCTCAGCAGCAAGCGCGACAGAATCGACAGTGTGGATCATGTATACTTTATCAATTATGTACTTGACCTTGTTCCTTTGAAGCGAACCTATAAAGTGCCACAGTATGTCAGCATCTTTAAGAGATTCAAATTTATCAACAAATTCCTGCACATAGTTCTCACCGAACTCTCTAATGCCGGTTCTATGGAAAGCGATTATATCTTCAACGGGCTTTGTTTTTGAAACTGCCACAAGTTTTATTTCTGAAACATCCCTGCCCGAAGCTTCAGCCGATTCCCTGATCGCGGTATAGACATTTTTTATGAGATCTATCCTTTCCTGCATATTTTACTGGACCGGAATGTCGGTCTCATCCTCATGGGTAAGTTTGCGTATCTCGACTTTGACAATGTGCTTTTCATTGCTTTCGACCACTTTGAACTCGTAACCATTGTATTTCATTACGAATCCTTCAGCAGGGACCATTCCGGCCTCATTGATTATGAAACCGCCCAGACTGTTGAACTCACCATCATCCGGGATCGAAATGTCAAGCTCCTCTTCAAGATCGCTTATCGTTATGTGGGCATCGACAAGTATGACATCATCCTTGAGCATCACTATCTGGTCATCATCCTCGATATCGTCCTCATCTTTAATGTCACCGACGAGCTCTTCGATTATGTCTTCAAGAGTTATGATGCCCGCTGTGCCGCCGAATTCATCGACAACGATCGCCATATGAGTTCCATCCTTCTGCATTTTCTTGAGCGTATCATTTATTTTCTGGGTCTCCGGAACATAAAAAACAGATGTCCTTATTATCGAAGCGATTGAATCCTGCGTATTTACATTATCTTTTGCGACCAGAGCAACCATGTCTTTTACATAAAGCAGACCTTTGATATTATCTACCGAATCTTCAAATACAGGGATACGGCTGTGCCCCCATTCCTCAACTTTTTCAAGAGCTTCCTTTATTGTCGTGTCGGTCTCGAGAAAATTTGTATCGGTCCTCGGGGTCATTATCTCTTTTACAAGTGTGTGTTTAAATTCGATGACACTTGAAAGCAGCTCCCCCTGTTCCTCCTGCTCGAAAACTCCCTGATCATTACCCTTCTCTATCAGGTATTCGATGTCTGTCTGAGTAAGACCGCTCTGTCCTTTCTGCCCGCCCATCAACCTGACAACACCATGAGCGAATTTTGAAAGAATATATGAAAAAGGGAGGAGTATCCATTCTATCATTCTGTAAATGAACAGCGCCGGCACGATCACTTTATCGGGATTGACCTTTGCGAAGGTTTTTGGTGTGACCTCTCCGAATATCAGAATAAGAACGGTCATTGCTATACCGGCTGTCAGATCAGCTATTGCAGGATTGTGTTCCGACATCAGCTTATATGTTATGTTGCCACCAAGCAATGTGCCGAAAATATTAACGATATTGTTTCCTATCAAAATACTTGAAAGGATCAGTCCCGGGTTCTCCGCCCATTTTTTAAATACCGGCTGAATGAAAGGGTATCTTTCACCCATCACCGAAGTTTTGATCTCTGAAAGTGCTGTAAGTGCAGTCTCAGTGCCGCTGAAGTAGGCACTCATCATGATGCAGACGACAACCCCCACCAACTCGATCGTAGGGAACGATTCCAAAATAATTCCTCCACAGGAAATTAATAAAAGACCGCCTATTTTTACCAGATAAACCGATTTTTACAAATATTTCCCTGAAAACAGGTCAGAAAATGACCATTTTTTCTTTCAGTTCTTTAAATTCCTTTGTTTCCATAAAACGGCCGAGGATAACAGCTGCGGCAGTTCTGTCAACAACCCCCGATCTTTTATTTTTCATGTAATTACGGGGTGTTATGTTTTTTACTTCTATTGCTTCATCAGATGAGCCGCTTTCATCCTGACGGAAGAAAGGAACACCGGGAAAAAGCTCTTTCAATCTTTTTTCAAAACCTCTGACAACAGGGGTCATTTTTCCCTCATCTCCGGACATGTTCAGAGGCCATCCTATGACAAATGCCGAAATTTCAACATCTTTTAACATTTCTGAAAGTCTTGCAAGGTCATCCGCAATGGACTCTTTTCTTTGCAAAGTTCCTGTAACCACAGGAAAATTCCAGAGCGGATCGGTCATTGCAACGCCTACATATTTTATTCCCACATCAAGGGAAACGATCCTTTTCATTATTTTCCTGCAAACCTTGCCAGATGTTCTTCGATCACTTCTTTTATTATCTTACGGGCATTTTTTTCAAGCCAGTCCCTGACTTCGGCTCTTACCGCATCATCGTCAGGACCGGATGTTCTCACCGGTTCAGCAGGCACAGTATCAGCAGGCACAGGAGCTGCCGATTCCCGCATATCATATTCCGACGGAGCGTTGCCGGTCTCAGGTTTGCTTTGAGGAACATCATCATCATAAATGCTGTTGTTCTCTATCACAGGATCCGGTTCACCTGCATCAGCTCTTTTCTTCTCCTCTGACTTGAGCATCTTTTCAGATCTAGCATTAAGGTCTGACAAAGATGAAGTGTTCTTCTTTTCCTCAGGTTCCTGGGCTTTTTTCACTATTTTATCAGAAATTATCGATTCAAAATCCCTGATTATCGATTCCCGGTCATTATCGCTTGAGTCACCCTGAAAATGCTCGAATTTGCTTTTTGCAGGATCATCGTCTTTGTCATTTTCCTTTTTTTCAGAATATCTGTATGAATCATCAAAAAGGAAATCGGCTTCATTGCCGGCACCTTCTTTTTTCGGAGCGAACTCTATCGGTTCAGTTTTATCGCTGATCTCATCTTTCCATTCAAGCTTCTTTGATTTCGGCACCGGTTTTTCAACAGGTTTTTCAGCGGGCTTTTCGATCGGCTTTTCGATCGGCTTTTCGATCGGCTTTTCGATCGGCTTTTCAACAGTTTTTTCAGCAGGTTTCGATGAAGGTCTTTTTTCTGAAATATCCTTTGTAAGACTCATCATTATCGAATCTATCTCATCAATTCTGTCAAAAATGTCCTTTCCCCCTTTCTTTCCACCGGTCTCGAATGTGCTTTTCTGTTCAACGGGTCCGTTTTCAGGGGAAAGCACCATCGCCTCATCCTCACTTTCAAAAACAGGTTCCAGCACAACCGGCTCCTCCCCGCCTTCCGCATTCAGTTCAGGGTTGGACATGACCCTGCCGAAACTTACCCTTCCGATCACATTTGTAAGCTCGCTTCTGGTAAAATTGCGCGAGATCGAAAATGCGCCTTCCGTCTTTTTTCCGGAATCCGTGGAAATTATGACCGGGGTACCGATGCCTGTCAGCATTTTTACAACATCGGCCGATGCAGCTTTTTCTTCAATTATCACGAGCTCATAACTTCCGTCACCGAAAAGCTCGGCAAAAGTGTTAAGATCACCGGTTATGGTAAGTGTCCAGCTTGTATCCTTGAGGAATTCACTGAATTTTGCCGCATTGGCAGCCTGTGTCTCAAGGATCAAAAGGTTCTTTTCCGTCATTTTTCTCCCCCTGAAATTGATTCCAGATGATCGATGACCTTTTTCATGTCATCGGGAACATCCGATGAAAAAGAATAATCTTTTCCGAAAAGTTTAAAACCGAGCCTCCCTGCATGGAGGAGCTGTCTGCCCGAAATGTTAAAAAGACCGTTCAGCACGGCGTCCGGCGTTTTTCTCACACCTCCGTAAAGAGCATCGTTAACTATCGGATGCCCCGCATGGCTCATATGCATTCTTATCTGGTGAGTACGCCCCGTTTCAAGTTTAACATTAAGAACGGAACAATATTTATAACCGGCCTCGACCGTATAATTTGTCACAGCTTTCCTTCCATTCTTCACATCAGGAGAAAATTTCAGCCTGTTATGAGGGTCTCTTCCGTGAAAAGTCTCTATCCTTCCCTTTTCCTCCGGCATTTTACCGAAAACTACACACCGGTACTCTCTTTCTATGTCGTGAACCGCGAACTTCGACGAAAGCTCTTCAAATGCCTTAGTGTTCTTTGCCACGACAAGCAGTCCCGATGTGTCTTTGTCTATCCTGTGAACAAGTCCCGGACGGAGCGGATCTCCCTTTTTCACAAAACCCGGTCCTCCTGCAAGATGAAAAAGCACGCCGTTTATAAGGGTTCCCGACTTATTGCCGGCCCCGGGATGCACCACAAGTCCCGCAGGTTTGTCAATTATAAGGAAATCGCTGTTCTCAAAAACTATCTTCAGCTCCATCTCTTCAGGTTCGGCACTTATTTCATCTATCGGCTCTATTTCGAACTCTACAAGCGCCCTTTCGGGAAATTTCCTGAAACTGTTCTTTGAAACGACGATCCCGTTCACAGAAAGATTCTCATTCATGATGTTTTTCTGCACTCTCGACCTTGAAATGCCCAGAAGTTCGCTCAGAAAAAGATCCGCCCTGACCGATGAACCCTCAGGAACACAAAAAGAAACATCAGTATTTCCAAGCACTTCCTGTGTTACAAACTTATCCTGAGCGTTCATTTCAACCCGATATTTAAACTTTTTTTCAAATAAACCCCCCGCACGAATACCGGCCTGCATATTATAAGAGTTTCACATTCCATTTGCAAATAAGCTCTGACACCGAGGTTAAAATTTGACAGTCAGGCTATTTTTAAGTATAGCATATAGGCTGATTTTTTTTGCTATTTATGTGGTGAGGAAATATTAATGAGATCATTTGTCATCTATGTAATGCTTTTCGCTTTCAATGTTCTGTCGCTTACTCCTGGGGGAATAGGATTTTCAACCGTCAGAGCCGCAGACGACCTTGAGCTTGATGAGCTCGATCTCGGGCTTGATGAAGATGAAGATTCTGCCGAACCTGCAAGATCTTCCGCAAAAGAAGAACCGGCCGAAGAGGCTGAAGAGGAGGATAGCGCTGAATCCGAAGAAAGCTTTGAAGACAGTGCATTATCGGAAGATTCATCCGAACCGGCAGAACCCGTCTCTTCCGACAGCAGAAAAAAGATCGCGGCATTTTATCTTTATCAGGACTCGTTTGCTGAAAAAAGCGCAAGGCACATTTCAGCAGAGACCGCCTATCACCTCAGTATTTCGAATGAATACAACTATATGCAGACAGAAGCCGAATTTTTCATCCCATCAATGTCTGTCGCAAAAAAATCACTTCAGAACGGCATCAAGACCTTCGAAGAAGCTAAGTCTCTTTACAACGATCTCAGCATTGAAGAGGCGATCGTAAAGTTCCAGTCAGCAAAGAAAACCATCGAAAAGCACATGGACAAGATCTCCGACATGAAAGTTCTCGGAGACATACTGCTCTACCTCGGTGCAAGTTATAAAATGCTCGATGAAGATGACAAATCCACCCCTTATTTTTCAAGCTATCTGAGCATAAATCCTGATGCTGAACTTGATGATGTTGTCTTTTCGCCTGAAATAGTCTCATTTTTCAACAAGATAAAAGAAGACTTCATGATGCTTCCGAACGGTTCGGTGGCATTTGAAAGCTATCCGCAGGGAGCGCTTGTCATCCTTGACGGCAAGATCGCAGGCGTAACACCTGTAACGATCAACGGCATAACGGAAGGCAGACATTACTACAGAATACACAAGAACGGCTACAGAGATATGGCAGGATCAGTCTCCGTAAGAGAAAGAAGGGTCTCCAAACTCAGTGAAGACCTCACAAAATATGAGAACACATCATATATCGATGAAGCTGAGCAGACGATGCTCAAGGATTTCGGACACCTTGCAATGCTCAGAAAAGCTGTTGAGCTCGGCGGAAAGCTTAAAGTGGATTCCGTGATGGTCACAAATGCAGTCGTCGAAGGTGAAAATGTCACTTACAAAGGCTATATCGTGAATGTCGAAAAGAAAAGCTTCAAAAAAGCTGAAGCGACTTTCATAATACCTGAAGTGGGCGAGGCCGGAGGATCTGAAGACCTTCAGAACTTCAATAAAGACCTCATTGATGATACTCTCGGATTCAAACCGATATCAGATCTCGCACTTGATGAGGCGGAACTGCTCGGGCTCAATGATAAAAAGGACGGAAAAAAAGAAAAACAGCCGGTCTATAAACAGTGGTGGCTCTGGACACTTCTGGGTGTTGTTGTGCTCGGCGGTGCAGGAGTAGGCATATACTTCGGTGTAAAAGGTGCCGATGAAGGGGAAAGCGGAGCTACACTGGAAGTCAATTTTTAATATCAGTAACGGAGAATTCGGAAATGAGCGATTATATGAAATTTGATGTCCGCGTTATCGAAAGAAAGCTTAAAAACGGAGAGATCACCAAAGAACAGTATAAAAAATATCTGAACAGTCTTGAGGAAGCCTCTTCATACGCAGAGATCGACGAAGACGCGATCGTCAAGGATGCAGGCATCAAAAAGAAAGATTCTTAATACCGGGAACGGATATGGAAAAGAAAGTCAAATGTAAAAGAAGCGATCTCACTTCGATAGTGAACCCTTCATTTGAAAGCCTTGTTTCGTCGATATATTCGGCTGTACTTTTCAATCTTGGAGAGATCAAGGTGAAAGGCATGGACAATGTCTGCGACAGCCTTGAAATGGCAAGGTTCAATATCGGGCTTCTTGAAATGCTTGAAGAGAAGACCGCAGGCAATCTCACAAAAGAGGAAAGCACCTATCTTAAAGGCGTTCTGGCCAATTCGCGGGAGAAACTGAGTGAACATGTCGAGTAGCTCTCTGCCGTCCATTGAAAAGGCGGTCAGGGAAACAGGGACATTAACCCTTGAATTTTTCCGTAATTCAGGATTACAGAAAAGATACAAGACATCAAGGGACCTCGTTTCGGAAGCTGAC
>JAKLDO010000005.1:0-29984 GCA_022703485.1 bacterium | reverse complement strand
ACGAACTTGCTGAAAGGACACTTATAGAAGAGCTTTCAAAAATAGACAGTATCGGATTTCTCAGTGAAGAGTTCAATCCCGGTACGGACCTGACAAAACCGTGCTGGATAATAGACCCTGTTGACGGAACGACTAATTTCATTGCGGGAATACCGCCGTACGCCATCTCCGTTGCAAGGTATAACGGCAGAGAGGTCGACCTAGGCGTGTGCTATCTGCCTGTCACAGATGAAATGTTCACAGCAGTTAAAGGGGGCGGAGCATTTCTGAACGGTGCAAGGATACATGTCAATTCCGATTCCGATCCGCTGAACTGCGTTGTTGCCACCGGTTTTGCGGATATCATACACGAGGATGCCGTCTCCACACTCGATGTTTTCTGCAGTGTCATAAAAAAGACCCGTGCGCTCAGAAGACTCGGTTCAGCAGTGGCCGACCTTGTTTATACGGCCTGCGGAAGGTTCGCATTCTTTTATGAAGCCGGTCTCGCACCGTGGGATGTAGCGGCAGGATCGCTGATCGTAAAGGAAGCGGGAGGGACTGTTACAGATTTTACAGGAAAAGAGGATTATCTTGCCGGAAGGACCATTATTGCGTCCAATCCGTTGATATATGAGTTCATTTTAAACGAGATCAGAGAACACTACCCGAAAAATCAAACCAATACGGAGGAAAAAAAATGAGTGTTTCTTACACAAGCGAATCTTTGCGGAACATCTGCATCGCCGGACACGGCACATCCGGAAAAACAACTTTGACAGAATCCCTTCTTTTCAATGCCGGAGCAATAAACAGGCAGGGCACCGTGGAAGACAGGAATACGGTTTCAGATTTCACCGAAGAGGAAAAGAACAGAGGCATTTCAATATCAGCTTCTATCAACGGCGTGGAATATAAAAAATGTCTTATCACTTTCATTGACACTCCGGGATATTTTGATTTTGCAGGCGAGCTAGCCGCATCTATGCCTTTCTGTGAATCTGCACTTCTTACTGTCAAAGGTTCATCAGGTCTTGATGCAGGAACGCAGAATGCATTCAATCTTGCAAAAAAACTCGGCAAATCAATAGCTTTCTTCGTTTCTGAAGTTGACAGGGACAACATAAACCTTGAAGAAGCACTTGAAAGCATCAGTAAGGAACTTGAAATACCCGTGGCTCCGATAACATATCCGGCCGGTTCAGGTCAGAACACAGACTCTGTCATCGATGTTCTCAAAGGAAAGCTCATCAAATATGCAAACGGCAAAAGAGTGTCTGAGAACCCAGTGCCGGCAGATCTTCAGGATGTAGCCGCAGGTCTCAAGGAAAAACTGATGGAAGCTGTTGCGGAAAGTGAAGAAGCGCTCATGGAAAAATATTTTGAACAAGGGTCGCTCACCGATGAAGAGGTCACGAACGGTCTTTCAAAGGCATTTTCAAACGGCACTGTATATCCTGTGTTCTTCGGTGCGGCGAACAAAGGAATAGGAGTTGACTGCGTTCTTGAAGCGATAGTTGACTTCTTCCCGTCACCTGCAGGAAAGACGGCTAAATTCTACGAAGGTGAAGTAGAACTTAACGGCAAAGGATCACCGAAAGGCATTATTTTCAAAGTTAATTCAATTCCTCAGTTCGGCGAAGTCTATACATTCAAACTTCTTCAGGGTGAGATCAATGAAGGCGCCGACATATACAACACATCTTCATCGAACTTTGAAAAGTTCGGACAGCTTTTCTACCCGCGCGGAAAAGAAAGATTTGCAGTTAAATCCGTTGCAGCAGGGCAGATAGCTTCAACTGTCAAACTTAAATATTCCAAGACCGGAGACCAGTTCGGAAGCGGAAAGAACGATGAAGTTTTCCCGTTCCAGCTTATCACATGGCCCGAAGCTATCGTCAGAGGCGCTTTCATGGGTGCTTCCAAAGAGGATACAGATAAGGTTGCAGGCGCAATAAGAAAAATGATGATAGAGGACGCTTCATTCAAAGTCGTCAACGATGCTGAGCTTAAACAGCTTTTCGTTGACGGTCTCGGCGAGCTCCATCTTGATGTAATTGCAAAGAAAATAAAGAACCAGTTCGGTCTTGATGTAAAGATCGTTGAACCGAGAATACCTTACCGTGAAACAATAAAAGGAAGAGCTGAAGCGCGCTACCGCCATAAAAAACAGTCAGGCGGATCCGGTGAATTCGCAGAGGTCAATATCGTTCTTGAACCCAATCCTGATTCAGAGTTCGAGTTCATTGACGCTATTGTCGGCGGCGTAATTTCCAACAGATTCATACCTGCAGTCGAAAAAGGAATTCGCGAAATACTTGTTGAAGGCGTACTTTCGGGCTGTAAATTCATAAACTGCAAAGTAACTCTCAATGACGGTAAGGAGCATCCTGTCGACAGTAAGGAAGTCGCATTCAAGAAAGCGGCTCAGATGGCGTTCAGGGACGCGGCGAAAAGAGCGAACCCGATAATACTTGAACCGATATACAGCATTTACATCAAAGTTCCTGAGGAATACGCAGGTTCAGTAATGGGCGACATTTCAAGCCGCAGAGGCAAACCTCAGGGAATGGAAAGCGAAGGCAGATACACAGTTGTCAGGGCTACAGTTCCGTTAAAAGAAGTTCACGGATATTCCACACAGCTCCGCTCCATGACCAACGGACGCGGAACATATACGATCTCTTTTGATCATTATGAACCGGTGCCGGGTGATGTTCAGAAGAAGATCATCGAAGAGTACGAGGCTTCCAAGGAGCAGTAATTGAAGTTCCTTAATTATACATGGGCCACATGGTTCGGTTCCGGGTTCTGCCCTCTGGCTCCCGGGACCGCAGGCTCCATGGCCGCCATACCTTTTGTCTGGTGGTTCGCATCCGCAGGTCATATCCCGCTTCTGATGTTCGCGCTTTTCACTTTCTTCACCGGAGTCTATGTCTCAGGATACATAATGAAGGATCAGAATGCGCAGGACCCTCAGATAGTTGTGATAGATGAAGTATGCGGAATGGCCATATCGCTTCTGCTCATACCATCCGCAGAGTTTGCAAAATTCGACATGAAGAGTTTTTTTATAATCCTGGCATCATTCTCTTCTTTCAGATTGTTCGATATATGGAAACCGTGGCCGGCCTCGTATTTTGACGGTAAAATGCACAACGCATGGGGCATGATGCTTGACGATGTCGCAGCCGGGATATATTCTATGATCGCTACTTTCGCTTTATACAGACTTTATGACATGATCTTTTAAAGAGGTTGAAATGAAAAAATTTTCACTGTTTTTCTCAATTCTTGCCGTGTTTTTCCTTTTCACTGCACTGAATTCCTGCACAAAGAAGCAGGACACCGGAAAAAGTGCTGATGCAGTTGCAAAAGAAGAGGAAAAGGAGGAGAACGCTGTCTATAAAGTTGAGATCGGCACATCTGTCTTCAAAGGACCGGCAGACGCTCCTGTGACAATAATAAACTTTTCCGATTTCCAGTGCCCGTTCTCAAAAAGATCGGTCGAAGCAATGGAAAAGATGATGAAAAATTATGACGGCAAGGTCAGGTATGTCTATAAACACTTCCCTCTCGGCTTTCACAAAATGGCGAAACCGGCCGCGCTTGCATCCATTGCGGCACATAAACAGGGAAAATTCTGGGAGTATTACGGAAGGCTTTTCGAGGATATAAAAAAGATCGACCCTGACACGCTCGTCCTTTATGCAAAAGAACTTAACCTTGACATGGAGAAGTTCGAAGCCGACAGGAACTCTGAAGAGGCTGGAAAGATCCTTCAGGACGATATGTCGCTCGGCAGCAGGTTCGGCGTCAGGGGCACACCCACGCTTTTCATAAACGGACGGAAGATCGTCGGCGCCAATATGGCAAAGATCGAAGAGACCATCGTATCACAGATAGCGGAAGGAGAAAAACTTAAAGCGAAAGGGATAAAAGACATATACGGAGAGATCATAAGTAACGGACTTACAAAATATGTTCCGCCGAAAAGAAAGCCTGCAACGATCCCGCAGGATGTTTTCAAAGTTGAAATACCGGCCGGTGCTCCTGTATGGGGTTCTGCCCAGGCTGATGTAACGATCGTTCTTTTTGATGATTTCGAATGTCCTTTCTGTTCAAGGCTTTATACTACTTTTGAACAGATCAGAAAAGATTACGAAGGTAAGGTGCGGATCGCTTTCATAAACTATCCTCTGAAGTTCCATAAAAAGGCCATGCCGGCATCCTATGCCGCAATTGCAGCAGGAAAACAGGGAAAGTTCTGGGAGATGTACGGTTCACTTTTTTCAAAACAGAAAGAATGGAAAAGCGCGCCTGATATGCAGAAATGGTTTGAGAACGAAGCTCTGGTGCTTGAACTCGATGTCGAAAAATTCAAAAAGGACATGGAAGGTGCATCTGTCAGAAAGATCGTTGACGATGATATAAAGCTCGGCGAGAATCTCGGGATCCGGGGAACTCCCGCTTCTTTTGTGAACGGCAGGTTCGTGAGCGGCGCACTTCCTTACAACAGTTTTAAGCAGCTTATTGATGAAGAGCTTAAAAAGGCCGAAGAGCTCAGGGCAAAAGGATTTTCAGGGATCGCTCTTTATAATGAAACGATCAAAGACGGTCTCACAAAGATACCCAGAGGTGCCGGCGCAAGAGAGGAAAAGGCTGATCCTGACAAGATGTACGACATAAAGCTTTCCGGCAAAGAACCTGTGAAAGGCGGCAAAAAAGCTGAAGTCACAGTTGTAGAATTTTCCGATTTTCAGTGTCCTTTCTGCAGAAAAGGGTCAGCTGTGATAGATGAAGTCGTGAATGATTACAAAGGGAGAGTTAACCTCGTTTTCAAGCATATGCCCCTTTCTTTTCACAAGGAGGCGAGACCTGCGGCACAGTTCACAATAGCTGTGAAAAAAATATACGGCGATGAAAAGTTCTTTAAAGTGAGCGCTATTCTATTTGAAAGGCAGAATGACTGGAAATCAGAACATCTTGTCAAGTTTGAATCTTATGCAAAAGAACTTAAGCTCGACTGGAAAAAGATAAGGGCGGAGATGGAAAAACCCGAGACCGATCTTGTGATAAATGAAGATCTTTCAGAGGCGGCAAGGAACGGAATAAGGGGTGTTCCTGCATTTTTCATCAACGGTAAAATGGTGACAGGGGTCAAATCCAAAGAGAGTTTCAAGACAGTTATTGATAAACTTTTAAAATAATGGTGATATCATGAAATCCATAACAGGAGAGATCTTCGTACTCAAAAACAGCAACGGTGCACTCATCAATGACATCGATACCGACCAGATATTCCACAACAGATATCTGTCGATCGTCGACATTAAGCTCATGGGGCAGTATTCCCTTGACAACCTTGACGGGTACAAGGATTTCTCGAAAAAGGTCAAACCGGGCATGATAGTCGTTGCAGGAGAGAACTTCGGATCAGGAAGCAGCCGTCAGCAGGCTGTTGACTGTTTCATTTCGCTTGATCTTCAGGGTGTTGCGGCAAGATCTTTCGGCTCGATCTATAAAAGGAACATCATCAACACAGGGTTTCCGATGATCGAGATAACTGAAATAGATGAAAAGTATCTTGAGACAGGCAATGTGTTCACTTTCGATATTGATAAAAGTGAGATCGTTTTTGAAGGAAAGACTATAGGAAAGTTCGTTAAATTCTCTACGGTTCAGAAGGACATCATCGAAAAGAAAGGTCTTCTCAACTGCGTGTAGACCATGACAAAATACATCATCACCGCAAAAGAACTGCTCGATAATATAAATGATTTCATAATTCTTGACTGCCGGGCCGAACTTGGCAATCCGGGCTGGGGGAATAAAGAATATCTGAAAGAGCATATTTCGGGATCGTATTTTGCTGATGGAGAGACAAAACTTTCGGAACCTGTTTCAGAACACGGCGGAAGACATCCCATGCCTGACCTTGAAAAGCTCAGGGGTTATTTTGAATCTTCAGGTATTTCAGATAATTCCAAAGTTGCCGCTCACGGTCTTTATTCGGGGAGAGCTGTTTTCATCTTAAGACTTTTCGGGATCGAAGCATCCCTTATCGGAGGCACTTTTGAATTTCTGAGATCGCTCGGATTCCCTGTTGATGCAAAAATACCTGTGCCGGTCAGAGGAAAAATTACAGGATCTCCTCATAAGGAACTTATCAGGAACAAGGATTTCGTTAAAGCAAAAATTAACGATCCGTCAGTTCTTCTGATCGATTCAAGGTCTCCGGAAAGGTTTAATGGAACTGTGGAACCTATCGATAAAATCGCCGGACACATCCCCGGAGCCGTAAATTTCCTGTGGGAGCAGATAAAAGACGCAAACGGCGAGTTCCTTCCGGTTGAAAAGATCAGAGAGCTCTACTATTTCGTCGATCCGTCAAAAGAGATAATCATCTACTGCGGAAGCGGAGTCACAGCCTGCTACAACTGGATCGGACTCAAGCACATCGGAATTGATTCTTCAATATATACAGGCAGCTGGAGCGACTGGATCAGCTACGAAGACACACCGAAAGTGATCAAGTAATTTATCAGCAACTTAATTTAATTTGTTGGAAATGTTTCAATTATATTTGATATCATTTACTGACACACCTGACAGGGAACTCGTGTTCATAATTTTGATCCATCCATCCGACGGATGCATTTGTGTTTGCAGAACTTAAATCATTCTGTCTGTATGTAACCATATCCACTGCATTATAGCCTTTATGCTCAAATGCTGTTGATGTCCAGAAAGTTCCTTCATCGTCAAAAATCGAATAAATTCCTTTATTGGATCCACCACCTTCTTCATGGCAGCCGTTGCACACCCAATCATCCTCTTTACCTTCATAACAATCGGGACAGTAGTTGGTGATTCCGCATTCTCCGCCTGTTTCAGTAGCAGGACAGTTAATGATAATTGAACGGGATTCATCAACAGTCGGCAGACGACCTCCGATGGATGAACACGCTTCTTTTGCCATATCAAAAGTATTTTTTTCTTCTAGCAGATCGGACCAGCATGTTCCGTCGTGTACATTCGGGAAGTTACCGGTACACGGACCGCACTGATGGTCCATGCATCCTTCATTTTCTTTGTCACAAACTCCGCATGATCCGCCGCATCCGTCATCTCCGCAGGCAAAACCGTTACAATCAGGAATGCAATCCTCATCTGTTTCGTCATTATCTAAAGTATCATCTGTCTGACCGGTATTTCCTGTGTCATCTGTTTCGTCATTATCTGCGGAGGCATCTATATCCAAAGGATTTCCTGTATTCCCATCATCTCCAGTGTTTCCTGCATCACCGGTATTACCAGTGTCGCCTGTATCTCCTGTATCTCTATTATTTTCATCACATGAGAAAAAAAATAAAAGTGCTGTTAGAATTAAAAACAGATTTCTCATTTTACACTATTACTACCCATAAATGATAAATCTATTTACTGACACATCTGACAGGCCACCGGAATTCATATTCTTGTCTGTACCAGCCAATAGACGCATTCTGGTTTCCGTCGCTCAGATAGATCTGCCTATATGTAACGGTGTTCACCGCTTTATAGCCATATTTGTCCACAAGTGTTGTTGATGTCCAGCGGGTTCCCGCATCATCAAAAACTGAATAAACTCCGGTATTAGGTCCTACCCCCTCTTCATTACAACCGTTACATATCCAATCATCCTCACTGCCTTTATAACAGTCTGGACAGTCATTGGTGATCCTGCATGCTCCGCCTGTTTCGGTAGCAGGGCAGTTAATGATAATTGAACGGGATTCATCAACTGTGGGAAGTCGTCCTCCAATATTTGAACAGATCTTCTGTGCGTCCGAAAATGTTCTTAGATTTGTATTGTTTCCTGAATTTCCACTGTCCCCGGTGTTTCCGGTGTCCCCGGTGTTTCCTGTATCAGTGGTATTACCGGTGTTTCCAGTATCCCCTGTATCCCCGGTATCTCCCAGGAGATCGGACCAGCATGTTCCATCATGTACATTCGGGAAGCTACCGGTACACGGGCCGCACTGATGGTCCATGCATCCTTCATTTTCTTTGTCACAAACTCCGCATGATCCGCCGCATCCGTCATCTCCGCACGCAAAACCGTTACAATCAGGAATGCAATCCTCGTCTGTTTCGTCATTATCTGAAGTATCATCTGTCTGACCGGTATTTCCTGTGTCATCTGTTTCGTCATTATCTGCGGAGGCATCTATATCCAAAGGATTTCCTGTATTCCCATCATCACCAGTGTTTCCTGCATCACCGGTATTACCAGTGTCGCCTGTATCTCCGGTATCTCCGGTATCTCCGGTATCTCCGGTATCTCCGGTATTTCCATTATCTTCATCACAGGAAATCAGAAACAGCAGTAATGTGATAATAATTAAAAATGTCTGTCTCACTTTCTTCCCCTTTTTATCCGGTTTTATTTTTGTTCAACAATCTGTTAAATTTATATTAGATGTTGTTCAGGATGTCAATAAAGCGAATCTGTATGATCTTCAAAAATGGGCCAATATAAAAAGATTTCAAAAGAAGTCATTTGTCTTAATTTTAGTCTTGCAAACAATTCTGAAAATAAAAACCCTATTTCTCTTTATCCGGGTCGAAGATCTTTTCGGCTTCGTTGAAGTTCTTGACTGCGCAGAGGTCTCCGCACATTGAACATGTCTCTTTATCGGTTTCGGCAGGTCTGTCGCCGCGGTATTTCCTGCATTTTTCGGGGTCCATTGATAGTTCGAGCTGTTTTTCCCAGTCAAGCGCCCTTCTCGCCTTTGCCATTGCCTTGTCCCATTCAAGCGCACCTGGATGCCCGTTTGCAATATCCGCGGCATGTGCAGCTATCCTTGAAGCTATGACACCTTCTTTAACATCCTCTATCGTCGGAAGTGACAGATGTTCGGCCGGAGTGACATAGCACAGGAAATTCGCTCCGCTCATTGCTGCGATCGCACCGCCGATAGCTGAAGTTATGTGGTCGTAACCCGGAGCCACATCTGTTACGATAGGACCCAGAACATAGAAAGGGGCACCTTTGCAAAGCGTTTTTTCTATCTGCATATTGGTAGTGATCTGGTTCAGCGGCACATGCCCCGGACCTTCGATCATCACCTGCACACCTCTTGCCCTTGCTCTTTCGGTAAGTTCGCCGAGAGTTATAAGTTCCTGAATTTGCGGACGGTCTGTCGCATCGTTCAGACATCCGGGACGCAATCCGTCACCGAGAGAGAACACACAGTCATACTTGTGACAGATATCTATCAGCCTGTCAAAGTACTCATAAAGAGGATTCTCCTGATTATTATGCGCCATCCATCTTGCTGTTATGCTTCCGCCTCTTGAAACTATACCCATCAGCCTTTTAGAACTTCCGATCGTTTTGAGAAGCTTCTGATTTACACCGCAGTGTACCGTTATGAAATCGACTCCGCTTGAGACCTGCTTTTCTATCGCCTCAAATATCTCATCGACAGTCATGTCGGAAAAAGGTTTCTTCTTTTCCCTGACACAGTCTACAATTGCCTGATAAATGGGAACAGTTCCGATAATGACCGGAGCCGCCTCCATTATTTTCTTCCTCGTAAGTTCAAGGTCTCTTCCTGTTGAAAGGTCCATCACCGCATCGGCGCCGAATTTTACAGCGATCTTTGCCTTTTCTATCTCTTCAGCAAGTGAATTCACATCTTCCGATGTTCCTATGTTCGCATTGATCTTCACCCTGCATCCTTCACCGATCGCAAGCGGTTTTACATTGTGAACTCTATTCCTGCATATAACGATCGTCCCCTCTGCTATCCTGCGGCTCATCACTTCGGGAGGCATTTTTTCGTGTTCAGCCGCGATCTTTACCTCTTCGGTTATTATTCCGGTCCGTGCCGCTTCAATTTGAGTAAGCTGTGACATATCCTTTCTCCATGATCAGATTTGATAATTCCTTAATTACTGACTCAGAGCTCTCACCGTAGAACAGTGATATCCCTGCAATATTAATAAACCCTCTCTCAATGAGCATAAGGGCTTTCATTCTATCTATTCCACCCAGAAGATAAAGGTTTTTCAAAGAGACCGGCGCAACTGTATCTCTTTTGTCATCCGGCTTGGAAAACGGTTTGAAAACAGGTGAAAGAAGTGCCAGGTCAATACCTCCGCTGAAAGCTTTTTCGTATTCCGCTTTTGAATGAACTGATACTGCAACTGTAAATGACGGGTTCTGCTTTTTTATTTCGCAGGCCTCGTCCATTCTGTATGACGGATAATGAAAATGTCCATATCTCTGCATGTCCTTTTCATCAGGATCATGAATGAATATTTTCTTATGCGGGAACATTGGATCAAGCATGTCCTTGATCTCTCTGACAAAAGTGTCAGGAACAGATCCTTTGTTCCTTAATGTCAACAGTTCAGCACCGTTTTCAAGACAATTTGAAATATGTCCGATTGATTTCTCAAGACCGGGAGTCCTTGAAAGATCTGTTATCATCCAGAGCATAATAAACCTCCGGGACTAAGTTACCTCTGAAAATATCATTTGTCAAAGCAATAATTCAGATCACTTTTTCCTGTCGCTGAATGTCCAGACCGAGACAAGCTCCGGGGTCGATGAAGTTATTTCAAGGTCCACTGAATCAAAACCGTTAAGTTTTTTATTGACCGCAAAATCCCCTGAAACAGCAACATCACTGTCTCCGATGCTACCGGAACAGAGAATTTCAACGGACGCTTTTTCATCATTGAATTTAAGCATATAGCTGCAATTGAATTTTCCTTTACATGTGTTCAGTTCCCAGACCTGTCCGTCAAAAAGTTCCGCTTCGGGCATAAAATAGATAAGTCTTCTCAAAGCTACAGGATAAAGCGGATTGAACCCTGCGGAACAGGCGCTTTCAACATCAGACAGATCTATTTCGGTCAAATAATTTCTGGAATTGAAAACGGGAGCCAGCACCGGATCAATGCTTCCATCTATCCTTCCATGTACTGTTATTACTGACTCTTCTCTGTTTATCTTCTCTTCGACTTTATATTCATTCTTTAGATCCAGGATCCGGCCTGAAACATATGATATCCTTCCTTTTTCATGGACATTCAGTACCTGCTGATGCCCTGTCTGGATACGGAACCTTGAATTCAGGAAAAGCCTGTCTCTGAAGAGATATGCCGTTACGGCGATTATAGAGATCAGAACAAGTTTTGAGATGTTCTTTCTTAAAAAAAAGCTTCTTTTAAAAAAGCTGTCCATTGATTATCTTGAAGGATCGTCAGAAGTATAATCCATTGAACCGAACTTGGTATACTGAGGGATGAACCTTAATTTTATATGCCCCTGCTGACCATGCCTGTTCTTCTGGACATAGATATCAGCTATGTTCTTATTCTCACTCTCTTTTTTATAGACATCCTCCCTGTGGATGAACATTACAAGGTCGGCATCCTGCTCTATGGCACCGGAATCCTTAAGGTCGCTCAGCATAGGGATCTTGTTCGTGCTTCGCTCCTCGACCTTTCTGTTCAGCTGGGCAAGAGCTACAATGGGAATTCCGAGGTCTTTTGCAAACAGTTTTATGTTCCTTGAAATATCCTCAACCTGCCTGACCCTGTCATCTTTATAGACATTAGAGGACATCAGCTGAAGATAATCAACGAAAATACAGTCAAGCCTGTTCGGTCCGTTTCTATCTTTTGATTGTGTTTTTTTGAGCTCTGCATCCAGTTTCTTAGCCCTTGATCTGAGGTCGGAAACAGTCAGCTTGGAAGTATCATCAATGTATATAGGCAGTTTCCCGACTGAATCTATAGTTGCCCACAGTCTGCTGATCTCCTCCCTTTCAAGAGAACCCGTGTTGAACCTTTTAGCGCTAACACTGCATTCAGTGGCTATGATCCTGCTTATTATCTGGTTTGCAGGCATTTCAAGAGAAAAGAACAGGACATTTTGACCGTTCCTTGCTATTTCAACAGCCATATTGAGCGCAAAGCTGGTCTTTCCCATACCCGGTCTTCCGGCAAGAACTATCATGTCTCCCGGCTTAAATCCGCTGCAAAGATCATCCAGCATCGAATATCCGCATGAAATACCGGCTATTGAACTTCCTCTGGCTATCCTTTCCTGATAGTTCGCTATCTCTTTCTGAACAAGGTCTTTAGCCTTCTGGATCGTCGAAGCCTGCCTCCTGTTGCTCAGATTTATCAGTGAGCTCGTTGATGCATCTGCAACTTCTTCAAAAGGAGCTGTCTGCCTATAGGCACTGTCAGAACTATCAGAACATATCCTGATAAGCTCTCTGAGAAGTGATTTTTCGATTATTATATTACAGTAATCCAGAAGCATCGCTTCAGATACTGTGGGAGCTCTCCCGGCGAGTTCATACAGATACTTAGGATCGGGGAAAATAGCCGGATCGGTCGCAAGAAGCCTGTCCCCCACCGTTATTACATCAGGGGTCCTGCTTTCATTATAGACTGCGGTTACCGCTCTGAAAATGACAGAATGCCTCTCTTCATAGAAATCTTCCGCCTGAAGCCCTGTCCCCTCAACTGCGGTGAACAGTTTTCCATTTATCAGAAGACATCCGAGAAGAGAAGCCTCCGCCTCAATATTTCCCGGCAGCAGTTTTGGACTGTGATCCATCTATTTCTCAGAAATTAATTTGCGTTCTCTGCAGTTTCAGTTTTCTCAGCTGTCTCTACCGGAGCGTTTTCGCTTTCTTCAGCTACGACCCACAGTTTGAACATGCCGCGGATCTCTCTGAAAAGCTTGACTTCGACTTCATAAACGCCGCTCTTTTTGATATTGCTGTCAAGAATGATGCTTCTGTGGTCAATGGAGAATCCTTTTTCTTTAAGAGCTTCTTCTATTTCACGGTTGGTAACGCTTCCGAAAAGCTTTCCTTCTTCGCCGACCTTTTTCTGTATCTTTATTTCGCAGGTCGCAAGTTTTGCAGCAAGCGCATTTGCTTCAGCCACTTCTGAATTGATCTTTTTATCGATCATTCTTCTGTTGAATTCAAGCTCCTTCACATTCTTTTCATTGGATGTAAGGGCAAGACCCTTCGGAATGAGATAATTACGGGCATAACCGTCTTTTACTTTGACGATATCGCCGGCATTACCGAGTTTTTCAATATCTTTTGCAAGTATAACTTTCATCTTTCTCTCCTATCTGCCGGTAACGGTGAATGGAAGAAGAGCGATAGTTCTCGCTCTTTTTATCTCTCTGGAAAGCTCCCTCTGGTGCTTTGCACAGACGCCGCTGATCCTTCTGGGGATAATTTTGCCTCTTTCTGTAATGTAATTGAGCAGAAGCTCGGAATTCTTATAATCAAGTTCCATATCTGTGTGAATACAGAAACGGCAGACTTTTCTCTTTTTGTAGTTAGCCATATCTATTCTCCTTACTTAAAGTTCAGTTTTATCGTCTTCTTCGCTTGAAGTGTTCAAGGTCTTCTGAAGCTGTTCATTATATTTCCTTGAATCTTCAAGAGATTTCTTTTCCCTGTCCTCTTCAGCAGGAGCAGCTTCAACTACCGCTACAGGCTGTTTCTTTTCAACTTTCTCAAAAAGTGTTGAGATCCCTCTTGCGGAATTGACAAGCTCATCAAGGTTCTCTTTCTTTTCAACTCTGATGGACATGAATTTGATTACATGTTCCCAGATGTTGAAATTTCTTTCGACTTCTTCTATCATTTTTCCATCGCCTACGAGATCGAAAAGAAGATAATGACCTTTCATGTTCTTCTTTATCTCGTATGCAAGCTTCTTTTCTCCCCATGAACGGAGAGTGATGGTCTTTCCGCCGAACTCATTGACGATACCGTCAACTCGCTCAGCAAACTGTTTGACCGCCTCAGTGCCACCTTCGGGCTTGAGAATGGCAGTCACTTCAAAGTGCTTTCTTTCCATAATTCCTCCTTACGGCTTTAAAGTCCAAACTTAATGGTTGAACAAGGAGATATAAGATCCAGTGTTCAAAAAACCAAATAACTTGCCGATTGTAATTAGAAAAGTCCCATTTGCAACTTTTTTATTGTTTCCCGATCTCATCGAGGATCATTGTCTGTATCGCTTTAAGGAGAGGAACGCACTCATCTATATTGATATGTTCCGAATTGTTACAGAGCGGTTTTTCCGGTTTTGAGATCTTTTTCCTTGTTTTCGGGTCAAAGCTCTCCTCGTTGACATTTATATGAATGTTTTCATCAAAAGGCTTTCCTTTGAAAACCGCCTTATGTCCAGTCTGGGAAGCTGCCGAATTCAATTGATAAAAGTTATACAGCTCTTTAATATTATTATCGAATTGAAGCACATCACCTTCACTTTCATAGTGTCTTTTCACTTGACATGACATATCCACACCTATAAAAAGGGGGATCTCCATCTTTTCAAGTCCGCCTCTTCCGCCCCCTTTGTCTCCTGCTATTGCATGGTGAAGCTTGCACCCGCCCATGCTCTTTCCGACAAGTATCACCTTGGGCTTCACACCTGTAACCGCCTCCATCAGAAGCACCGTGTTCTTTATGTTCTCGGCAAGAAGCCATGTTGCGGTTCTCGGTCTTCCGTATGAACCTATGCACAATGCCTGCGGAGCGATCTCGGGAGTGAGATATTTTTCACAGAACCACTCTATACCGTCATGTCCGAACATTCCGCCGAACCCGCCGTTAGCCACCACAAGATATCTGTGCTGCGGCTTTATCACCATCTGCTGAGGCCATACTATATTGATATCTCTGATCTTTTCACATGCATACCAGTTGGTACCCTTTCCGGTGAAAGACTTCAGTTTTGTATAAGAAACCCCGCAATTTATGGTTGAATCGCAATGACTGCACTTGTAATTGCCATCACAGAACTTTTTACATTCTTCATAATTTTCGCTCTTTTCAGGTTTGCAGGCTGTATAGTTGCGTCCCTTGCCTTTGAAAGTCTTCATCTTTTCATATTTTATGTTACACACATTGGCTTTTACACATTCAGCACATTCAGGCTCAGTTCCACAATATTTCTGACAGTCGACAAGATTCTGATTAAAGAAAACGCTTTCAATCGAACTATCGCTTTCTGCGGAAACATTAAAAACAATAATTGCTGTAAAGATCGCTGCAGCGACAAATCTTTTCATGACACATCTCCCTGCTTTCTGTTGAAAATGTTCATCGCTTCAGAAACACCTTTTTCCAGAATTACATCCATTATTGCATTCCATTTATTATGCCATACATTATTGATATAATTAAGCTCTGAGTCAATAAAGTTTGAAAGGACATAGTCGGGGATATTCACTTTGTCAGATTTGCCTATTCCCAGCCTTATCCTGTTGAAATTTTCAGTCCCGGTTTCGGCTATTATCGATCTTATACCTTTGTGTCCTGCATCACCGCCGTTCTTTTTTATCCTTTCAGTCCCGAACTTGAGATCAATGTCATCGTGAACTATAAAAAGATTTTCGTCTGATATCCTGAACATTCTGACCGCAGCAGTCACTGAAACTCCTGACAGATTCATGTATGTATCCGGTTTCAATAATATTACATCCTTTCCTGAAATTCTGCCGGATGATATAAACCCTTTTATTTTTGAACAGTATGTAAAATCGCTGAAAGAATAATTTGATGCGATCTTATCTGCAAACATGAAACCTATGTTATGCCGTGTAAGGGAATATTTATTTCCGGGGTTACCGAGTGCACCTAAAAGAATGGTCGGAGAGAAAGTATTGTCCAATCAGTAGATCAGGCCTTTTCCTTGCCCTTCTCTTTTCCTTTTTCCTTTTCAGCTTCAGCAGGAGCAGCATCAGCAGGAGCAGCTGTACCTGCAGCAGCGGCGGCTTCAGCGGCTTCTTCGTCTTCAGCAAGAGACTGACCTCTTCCCTTGTTAACAACAATCACCGGAGAATCCTGATGGAAAACAGGCTTTACACCTTCCGGATAAGGAAGAGCAGATATCTTAATACGGTCGCCTATCACATTTTCTGTAACATCAACAACGATCTCTGCCGGTATGTGGGCCGGTTTGCAGGAAACTTTGACTTCCTTGAGAACCTGGAAAACGCTTCCGCCTGCTATTTCACCCTGTGAACGGCCGGTCCTTCTTACAGGAACAGTAACGATAAGCTCCTCATCTTCCTGAACAGCTATAAGATCGGCGTGTATTATATTTGTTTTTACAGGATGTATCTGAAGCTGGTGAGCGACAGCAAGTATTGACTTTCCTTCGACATCGAGGTCAAGAATGATGTTCCTGCCCTGTGAAGTGTGCAGAGCTTTAACGAACGCCTTTCTTTCAATTGAACCGCTTATATTGCTTTTCAGCGATTTTCCGTAAATTTCAACCGGAACAAAGTTATTGGCCCTTACAGCCTTAACATTTTTTTTGCCCTGTTCTCTTTTTTCAACAGTGAGCTTTACAGTTTTCATCTGGATCCTCCAAGTTATTGTGCTTCTGGTTGGGGCGGGAGGATTCGAACCCCCGGGTGCCAGAACCAAAATCTGGTGTCTTACCGCTTGACGACGCCCCATTAACCCGTTAATAATCTTATCTTTCTGACTATCCGGTATTTCCCTTTAAACTTATCATATGTCTCGTCCCTGGTCTTCTCTGATCCGAAAACAGCCACGAGCGATGAACCGCTTCCGGACATGAAAACCTTTTCAGGTCCGCAATTTTCAAGGGAATTTTTCAACTCTTCGATGGCAGGCCAGTTTTGAAACACAACACCCTCGAAATCATTAAAAAAAACCGGAATCCAGTCTTTCAAAGAACCGTTTACGCTTTTACGGACGGTATTTATATTTAAGGCAGTGGATTTTGTCAACTTTTTTTTGTCAAACAGGGCGTAGGCAAGTGCCGTATTGACAATAATATCAGGATATATCATGAGCATGAAAAAACCGGGATCCTGAATTTTAAGCGGTTCTATTTTCTCGCCTGTGCCGCTAACAATGGCAGGAGAATTAAAAAGAAAGACCGGAATGTCGCTACCGGTACCGGCAGCTATGGTCACCATGTCGTCCATTGAAAGCTTGAGATCGAGATATCTGTTTAAAAACATAAGGAATCCTGCGCCATTACCACTTCCGCCGCCAAGTCCTGCACCTGTCGGAATGTTCTTTTTTATAGTCACATCAAAACATGGAAGAGCGCTTCCTGTGAATTTTTCCGTCTGTCTGAATATCCGGCAGACAATGTTCTTTTCCGTAGGGATATTTTCAGCAATGCCTTCCGTTTTAACAGACATTTCACTTGAAGGTGATATGACAAGCTCGTCATAAAAATCTATAGGGGACATCAACGACTCAAGCCGGTGCAGAGAAGTCACAGGATCTATCCCGTTAATTTTCAGATAGAGATTTATTTTTGCCGGGGTTTTTATGATAATGGGGTTCATTTGAACTTCTTAATAAGGTCTTTTCTTACATTGTCTGTTACAAAAAGAGAGAGGTCTTCATTGTTCATCGAAGCGATCTCTTTAACAACACTGGATGAAAGGAACGAGAATTTATCGGATGTCATGAAGAACATTGATTCGAGCTCAGGTTCCAGAGCTCTGTTTATTGATGCCATCTGAAACTCTGTCTCAAAATCGGAAACAGCCCGAAGACCTCTAACAACAGTATATACTTTAAGATCTCTTGCAAGATTGACCAGCAGGGAATCGAACACCACCACAGACACTCTCGGATCGTCATCAAAGATCTTCTCTATCTGCTTTTTTCTTTCACTGCATGAGAAGAGAGGGGTTTTATGAGTATTCTCACCTATCGCAATATAAATATGATCAAAAATTTTAAGAGCTCTCTGCACTATATCCATATGTCCAAGGGTGAAAGGATCAAAACTCCCCGGGTAAATGGCTTTTTTCTTCATCATTTTTCTCCCAGTTATAAAATATGGTCAGGAAAGTATTCCCGAATTTCTTTATTTTCCGGTTCCACTCAGGAGCCTGCCAGACGATCTCTCTGTCGCTTTCCACACCTATTACACAGATCTCGCCGATAACCCCTGAAACTTTCAATTGATCAAGAAGTCCGGATATTTCACCGCTCATAGAATACGGCGGATCTATGTAAACAGCCTGGAATTTCTGATCTAAAGATGCATATGCCGCCGATTTGAAAGCATCGTTCCTTATAATTTTAACATTACCTGAAAGATTAAGCAGTTCAGCATTTGATCTTATCTTTTCAACCGCTTTCGGATTATTTTCGATAACACTTGCATTCTGAAATCCGCGGCTTAAAGATTCAAATGCCATTGCTCCGCTACCTGAAAAAATATCAAGAAAAGACCTTCCTTTAAATTCGATCATTGAAAAAAGAGTGTTAAAAAAAGCACTCCTTATCTTTTCCTCTGTCGGCCGGAGATCCGTGGCCGGAACAGAGAATCTCCTGTTTTTCAGAGATCCTGATGTGATCCTTAAGTTCATTTATCAAGGGCACGCTTTAATGAATGCTTCAACCTGCACCTTATCCGGTGCGTTTGGAGAAAGCTGAATATATTTTTTATAGTTTACGCAAGCCTGTTCCTGATTCTGGAGATATGCATATGCTATGCCCAGGAACTTATAAATAGGACCGTTGCCCGGATTTATCCTTGAAGCGTTTTTGTATTCATGAAGAGCATCTGTATATCTTTTTTCTGAAAGAGCTTTGTGTCCGGCCTGTACAAAATTATTAAAAGCGTCGGCCCCGCCTGTTTTAGGAGCAGTCTGTTTTACAGCGGCTTTTTTCACAGGTTCAGCTGTCTTTTTTACAACCTGTTTTACCGGCTCCTGTTTTTTAGGCTCTGGTTTAGGCTTTACAGGCTCCTGTTTTTTAGGTTCTTCGGCTTTTTTTACAACAACTTCCTCTTTAACTTCCTTAACAGGTTCAGCTTTCTGCTCCTCAACCTTTTCAACAGGTTTTTCTTCAGCTTCAGGTTCATCTTTTGCAACAGCAGGAGCCTCTTCAGAAGGTTTCGTCTCTTCAGCTACAGCCTGTTCAGTTTCGCTGACATCGGATGCTTCATCTTGAGCTTCTGCTTTATTCTCTTCCTGAACAGATTTAACATCGGATCCGCTTCCGCCGGAGACAGCAAAATAAATTATTCCAGCCAGAACAATAAGTACAGCTGCGACAATGCCTCCCGTTTTTATCCACCTTGTCATATCAGGAGCGGTTTTCGCTGCACCCGCCTCAGGATCAAGCTCTTTCAGAATACTTGCGATCTCCTGTTCCTCTTTTTCAGCTTTGGAATCAAAAAATTCATCGCTAAGAGTTATTCTTTCCTTTCTTGAACTGCCGCTGTTTTTCTCCTGCTTAATTTTTGCCGCAGAATCAGCTTCTACCGTCTGTTGAGTATGAACATCATCCTCAGGCTTATTTTCAGCGATCTTTTCCTGGGCCACAGGATTTTCGGTGTGTGCTGAAACAGTGACATTAGAACTTGCACACATCGGACAATTTGACCTGCGGTCCGGAACTTCAGCCGAAAAGCCGCAATTGTTACAAACGAATTTCATTTTCTACCCGCTAAACTGGTTTTGCTTTAATTACAGGTTTTCCATCTTTTTCTTCAATGTTGAACTGGACATCTGAACACTTGTATTTTGCAATTATTGACGCCCTGTTGGTTTTTATTTTACCGACAAAAGATCTCTTTTCATTTTCAGTTACAGATTCTCCGTTTTTAGCCTTAATTCTGCAGTATTCCTGCCAGAGCTCCTCCATCGGATCAGCCGGCTCAAACTGCTTTGCGACTTCAACATTTGCAGATGATGAACTTGTTACTATCTGAGTTTTTTCATCATCATCGTCATGGAATACCGGTGGTGGAGCTTTCTGTGAAGGAGGTGCAGGCTGTTTCTTTTCGGGTTGAACAGACTGTGCCGTTTTCACAGGTTTTCTCGGAGTATCTTCTATGTCATCTGTTCCGAACGGATCAGGAACAGATATATCATACGGGCTCTGCATTTTTGATTGAGCCTGTTCAGATGATGATGCGGACGGACTGGTTATAGGCGCAGAAATAGAATCATGGCTGTTCTCCTGATGACGCAGATATTTTGCTATCAGTATATTGAGCGCAGAAACAGCTATATCGGCACCGTGGGAATACTTTTTCAAAACAAGCTTTTCCCCTACCTTCATTCTCGATATGTCGCCTGCAAGGTCTCTGAACACGGTATCAATTGAATGCGTTACAATGAATGTGAAAAAAACGGCCAGAACTATTCCGGCAAGAGTGAACACTATCAGAAAGAAGACCACATCATTATAATCCTCCCAGCCGGGAAGTGTCGATGTCATCGTTACAAAAACTATCTTTTCTCCGCCCAGCATGTCAAATGGCATAAAAAAACTGTGGATATAGGTCCATCCGTTAATAACTTTAGAGCCTTCCGATTTAATAAGATCGTCTATATCCTTTTTCATTTTGTCGGAACCGTAGCTTTTCTCAACATCAAGCCATTCTTCAGACCCTGATTCAGAAACGAATTTATCGCCCCTGAATATCTTTACAGGCATCGGAAAAAGCTCAGATGTATTAAAGGCAAGAGCCAGTTTTTTGAAACTTACAACAGCAAAAAGTTTTTTCCCTTCGTCAGGAACATCTGTGATCAAAGGCACCACACCGATCAAATATGCTGAATCACCGACCGTTATCGTTCCATCAGAAGCCATTCCTTCTTTCAACGCTCTTTCTACAGCCGGAATTCCGGCGTGAGACGACATAAGCTCCAAATTTCCGGCGGCAAATTTTCCGTTGGCATCTACCACAAGATATTCAAGCTCTGATTTTATATCGCTTATTTTTACAGGAGCATTTTTTGACGGCTTTGAAAAGCTTATCTGCCTTGCAATGCTGAAAGAATTTGCAACAAGTGAATAGGTTGTGTTCTTAACGGTCTCCTCGGCCAGTTTGGAACTGTTACGCGGACCCTGACGCTGGTCGACTTTTGCAAGAAAAGACCTGAAAAGATAGAAATTCACAAAAGACAATCCTGCAATAACAACAGCCATCAGGAAAAAAACCTTTAACTTCAACCCTAGATTACTGAACATCTATATTCTCCCTGTCATCATAATTAACCAGCTATTCAACTATGTCTCCGCCAATGTTCAACACAGAATTTATGCTCGAAACCGCTGAATCCTCTATTTTATATACCAGATTCTGCGGAGCACTTGAAACCATCACAAAATCTTCCTGATATATCCATCTTGTACCGTAATAAATCCTTATTGTATATGAACCCGGAGAGATATCGGGTATATCAAATTTGTTGGCACCTTCTGAAATAGGGAAAATATATGTGGATTTAAGAACTCTTATGTAAACTGTATTCCAATGGAAAAGTGTATCAACTATAGTATAATCTCCGGGAGCTGTAAAAACATATTCCGTCATTCCTCCGGCCGGGATGGTCAGATCTATTTTTTCATTTTTTTCGCCTTCCTGAAGTATTGAAAGAGTTCTTGGAAAATTTTCTTTGTTCTCTATCCTCAAAACCCCCTCTACAGGAAAAAGCATGTTATTACGGCTTAAGGAAGCTCCGATCAGTTCAAGCGTATCTGTATGTTTTCTTATTGCCTCATATCCCTCTATGACAATGGAATATTTTTCCCTTTCAAGAGTTCCGGGAACATTTACGACCGGAAATTTCCAGTACCAGTCCTTGATGTCCACTCTGACATTGTCACTTTTCTCCAGACCTTTTTTATATCCGACGGTGATCTTCAGCATCCCTGCAGAAACAAAAACAGGAATAAGCATCACCGCAAGCATTGCAAAGATCACATGAAAGCTTTTTCTCATTTTATCTACCCTTCCTGGTGTCCGTTTTTCCTTTTCCCAGAGATCTTTCTATCTCCGACATCTGCTCTCTGATAGAGTTGACGGTCTCTGCATCGTGTGTACAACCTTCGGCCATTTTAAGCATTTCCAGACTTTTTTCAGGCTGCTCGGCCATCATCCATGCATTTGAAAGACCTATCATATATCTTACATTCTCGGGATCGGCATCAAGCGCATCATTAAGAAGAGATATGGCCTCCGTGAACATGCCCATTGAAAGATGACTCAGCGCCAGATCGTACAGCTGTTCACAGTCTGTCTCCTTTCTGAGATCCTCTCTTAAAGATTCTTTCACATTCTCAACAGTTCCGGAAAGGTCCTCCTCTTTTCCTGTAGGGATAAGTTCCCTGATACCTGCAAGAAAGCGGGATTCCGGATAGTTAAGAAGAAGTTCCTGGAGAAGCTGGTTCGCACTCGAAAAATCATCGATGCTTATATAAAATTCAAGTTCATCAAGCCTTTCCTGCGGAGGTTCCTGAAGTTCAGAAAGGATGTCTTTCGTCATATCAGCAAAATCCTGGTCCAGAGCAGGTTCCTCTTTTTCAGGAACAAGTTCAGCCGGCTCTTCAAGTATGTCATCCAGCTCTTCAGGATCGGCCTCGGCCACTGATGGAAGAACTTCTGCATCAACAGGTTCCAGAGTTTCCGGAGCTTCTGTTTCACCGGATTCAACCATTTTTCTCCTTTTGATTATTCTCGGATCATTCCTTCCCATAATGGCACCAGCATCTAGAATAAGATCAGCTGCATCCTTGAGATTTCCTTTTTCAATATTCAAGTCTATAAGTGAAATTATAAGATCTCCAGCCGTTTCAACTTCTCCCAGCTCAATATTAGACTGGATAAGTATATCTACAGCTTCGGGGAAAGACGGCCATTCCGGGCAGGAATGGATCTTGTCTATCGCTTTACTGAAAAGCCTGTAATTGAGAAAGACTGTAGCTTCTTTAATTACGGTCTGAATATCAATCACCTGCTTTTCGTCTTTAATCTCTCCGGCAGCCAGGCTTTCCTTTTCAGCCTGAAGCATCTCAGGTTCTTCAGGATGTTCAATATCAATATCAAGTTCCAGCTCATCGACATCATCATCTTCCGGCATCTCACCTGAAGAACTGTCTATTTTGTCAGCTATCAGATCTCTCAGCCTGCCCTGTTCGTTAAGTCCGGAAAGAGCCTCTCTGTCATTAGGATCCATTTCAAGCACTTTTCTATAAAGATTGTCGCGCTCTATGTAATTCTGTTTTTGCGAATAAACAGCAGCGATCTGTTTGTAAACAGCAATGAGCTTCCTTTTATCTCCGAGCTTTTCAAATACAAATGCAAGTTTTTCAAGAAACTCTATGGTGTCGGGATTATCAACTATGAGCTTCTGCAGAACCGCAAGAGCATTGGTGTAACTTCCGCTTCTCAGGTAAAGATTCACCAGACTCTTTCCTATCTCGTTGTCGCCGTTTGTTGCCGTGTACAGAAGTTTAAGAACTGTTGCATATTCGTTGAGCTTGTCAGAACTTTTAAGCGAATCTGCAAGAGGGGAGAGGAGCTTTTCAGCCTCATGGTTCATTTTTTCGGCAACGAGCATATTCGCAAGTTTTATAATGAAATTTACATTGCCGGGATATAGTTCGATTATCTTTCTGAGAATGTTGATCGCAGCAAGTTTGTTGCCTATCTTCACATAATAGTTCACAGCCGTCTGATAACGCAGAGTCGCATCTTTGATCAATCCGCTCTGTCTATCAAAATCGGCGAGTAGAACATTTATCTTGCCGTGCTCGGGATTGAGCATTATAGCCTGCTTAAGAACAGCTTTTGCTTTGTTGAGGAAACCTTTTTTTTCAAAAAGCAGTGCCGCCTTTTCATAAAGTTCGATTGCCTTGTCCTCGTTGCCTGCCCTTGCATAAAGCTCGGCAAGTCTTACATACGCCCTGTCGTCGTCAGGCTTTTTTTTCAGCAGCTCCTCGAACTCTTCTATCTCGGAATTCGGTTTTTTACCCTTTAACAGAAACCTGCCGGTATTATTATTAGCCAATTTATCACCTATGATTGTCTTTTAACTCTTTCAATATAGTTCAACTCCTCTGTTCCGATTCTTATGACATCTCCTGTCGAAATGAAAAGAGGCACCATGACCGTCCCGCCGGTCACAAGCTTTGCCGGCTTGTACGATGTAGTAACGGTATCACCTTTGAAGCCGGGGTCTGTCTCAGCAACTTCCAGATCGATGAACTGCGGAAGATCGAGGGAAATGGGAGAACCGTTATAGAAAAGGACCGTGACCTTCTCATTTTCTTTCATGAACGGTATAACATCTTCGATAACTTTTTCATCTATCGATATCTGTTCAAATGTCTCATGATCCATGAAATAATAATGATCACCGTCGGTATAAAGATATTCCATAACCTTCTCTTCGAGGTCGGGCTTATCGACCCTTTCACCGGAAAGAAAAGTCCTCTCAGCTATCGAACCTGAAAGGATGTTGCGTAATTTGGTTTTGATGACAGCTCTTCTCTTCTGCTGAATGTGGTTCATGTCCACGATCTGGAAAGGAACTCCGTCGATCTCGATCCTGAGGCCTTTTTTGAACTCTGAAGTAGTAATTGCAACCATAAATATCTCCTTAAAAAACTATCAAACAAATTAAGGCACCAAATACTAATGTCGAGGGTATGCTTTGTCAAGTTTCTGATCTTATTTTAGTTGATATTATATTAAGGCGGGCATAATGAGGATCTTAGTTGAAAAACTCACTGTCGCTTATCTCGTTCCACCGTATCTCCGTCCAGATGGAAACAAGGTGTGCCGCAACAGGGTCCTGCGCCGCCGATCTTAAAGCATTTCCCACTGTTTTCATAGAAGAGTCAGGATCGTTCCTGCACATTTCAGCTAAAAGCATTGCAGCACTGTTCCAGTTCTTCTGTCTTAACGCTATCAGCACCATTGTTTCAGTAACCAAAACCCCTCTCCTTTTCAATGGACCGGAAATGTTAACAGCAGGCGGCCGGTCCGTCAAGAAAAGTTGCCTTTGAACTCTCTTTCTGATTAAATCGCCCATGTTGTTTTTTTAACAATTTTAAAAAGAACGGAGCTTTTCAAATGAACAGGATCGGCAATGTTATTATCAGCGTTTTTGACAAAACGGGACTTCCCGAATTCGTTTCAGAGCTTAATAAAATGGGAGTTAAATTCTTTTCGACCGGCGGAACGCATAAACTTATCTGCGGACTGGGCATAGATGCAATGAAAATAGAGGATTACACCGGTTTTCCGGAAATGATGGACGGCAGGGTTAAAAGTATGCACCCGAAAATACACGGAGGCATCCTTGCATGCAGGGATGACAAAGCCCACATAAAGTCGGCAGAAGACCACGGCATAACAATGTTCGATATGGTCGTCGTCAATCTCTATCCGTTCAAAAGCACCGTGGAAAAAGGCGGAAAAATGCACGAGATAATCGAGAACATCGATATCGGCGGACCGACGCTTATCAGAAGCGCTGCAAAGAATTTCAAAGATGTCGCTGTCGTAACATCACCTTCCGATTATAAGACCATAATCGAAGAGCTCAAAGCTAATGAAGGCGTTCTTTCCAAAGCAACCCTTTTCAATCTCTGCTTAAAGGCTTTCTCCCATACAGCGCTTTATGACGGCTATATTTCAAGCTATTTCTCAACAATAGACCACGAAGGAAAAAAGATCGTTGACGACCCGGAAATACTCACCCTCCAGTACATAAAGAAAGAAACCTTGAGATACGGTGAGAATCCCCATCAGAAAGCTTCTGTCTACAGGGATATAAATCTTGTCAAAGGTACTGCCGTGGCAGCAGAACAGCTTCACGGAAAACAGCTTTCATTCAATAATTACATGGACCTGGAAAGCTCCAAGAACATCGTTTCAGACTTTGATGAACCTGCCGTGGCGATAGTAAAACACACAAATCCATGCGGCGCTGCGACAGGAAAAAACCTTCCGGAATCCTATAAAAAAGCGCTTGAATGCGACCCCGTAAGTGCTTTCGGCTCCATAATAGCCGTGAACAGAAGACTTGATCCCGTTACAGCCGCAATGATAGCCGAACTTTTCGTGGAAGCGGTGATAGCACCTTCCTACGATCCTGAATCGCTTGAAGTGATCAAAAAGAAAAAGAACATCAGGATACTTGAAGCCGGAACTTTCGCCAGGAACACTGAAATGGACTGCGAGTTCAAAAAGATATCAGGAGGACTTCTAATCGAGGATGCCGACCGCAAGATAATCACAGCCGCAGATCTTCAGTTCGTGACCGTAAAACGTCCTTCGGAAGATGAGATAAAAGAACTTCTATTCGCCCAGAACCTTGTAAAGCATGTAAAAAGCAATGCCATACTGCTTGCCCGCAACGGTGCTACCGTAGGGATAGGAGCAGGACAGATGTCCAGAATAGACGCTCTGGAGATCGCAATAAAGAAAGCTAACTCACCAGTTAAAGGATGTGTTCTTGCAAGTGATGCGTTCTTCCCGTTCAGAGATTGCGTAGATACGGCCGCAAAGCACGGAATAACTGCAATAATTCAGCCCGGCGGATCGGTCAGAGACCAGGATTCGATCGATGCCTGCAACGAACTCGGCATTGCGATGGTATTCACCGGAGCAAGAAGCTTCAGACATCTTTGATCATTCAGGAGACACAGTCATGAACCAGTTCTCAATAAAGGTCGCATTTCCTGACGGGACAACAGCTGAGGAACATCTCAAGCAGGGCTCAAACTTCCTTGAACTTGCAGCGAAATACCAGAAGAAATATGAATTCAGGATACTCGGCGCCGTCTATAACAACGAGCTTTGCGAGCTGAGAAGGGAATGCGAGTGTGACGGAACCCTCCAGTTCATAACTATGAAAGATAAGGACGGGTACCTGTTCTATCTCAGAAGCATATTTTTCATTCTCATCAAAGCATCTTCGGAAATATTCCCTCACTCGATACTTCATATAGAATACAGCATCGGGAACGGATATTACTGCTGGTTCGAAGGTCTTGAATGGATAGAGGCCTCTGAAGTTGAAAAGATCGAGACCAGAATGAGAGAGATAATCAAGGCCGACCTTCCTTTTCTGAGAAGAAAGCTTCCCACCTGGGCGGCTATCGAAGAGTTCCGTAAACAGGGACAGATGGACAAGGTCAATCTTTTCAAGGTGAGAAAGAACAAAACTACAAGCGTTTATAATCTGAATTCGACATCAGGATATTTCTACGGATATCTTGTTCCGTCCACTTCATACATCGACCGCTTCCAGCTTCTTTATTACAATAACGGCATAATACTTCTTGCTCCCGACCCTGCAAATCCCGGAACAATGCCGGCCTTCAAGGACAGTCCTAAATATTTCAACATAATCAGAGAACATTCCCAGTGGCTTGACATCCTTGAAATGGACAACTGCGCCAAACTGAACGACATGATAAGGGAAGGCAGGAGCAGGGATATAATACTTCTAAGCGAAGCTCTTCACGAAAAGAAGCTTGCCGAGACAGCAGACCAGATATTCAGAAGAAGAAAGGTCATCAAAGTGGTTTCCATAGCAGGACCCAGCTCAAGCGGCAAGACAACAACAGCCAACAGGCTTGCAGTCCAGCTGAGAGTGAACGGACTTAAACCTTTCCTCATATCACTTGACGACTACTTCATTGACAGAGAAAGAACCCCTGTCGACAAGAACGGTCTGCATGATTTTGAGTCTCTTTCAGCAATAAATGTAAAGCTTTTCAATGAAAATCTTGAAGAGCTTATGAAAGGACATGAAGTTGAGCTTCCGTCATACGATTTCAAGACCGGAAAAAGTGTAAAAAGCGGAAAGAAACTGGTCCTTCCGGAGAACGGAGTCCTTATTGTGGAAGGCATTCACGGACTCAATCCGGACCTTTATCTGAATGTTCCTAAACAGAGCATCTACAGGATATATGTCAGCGCTCTCACGGTCCTTAACATTGACAACCATAACAGGATCCCTACAACTGACGGCAGACTTCTCAGAAGAATGGTCCGGGACAACACTTTCCGGGGACACGGACCGCTCGAAACTCTCAGAAGATGGCCGATGGTGAGACAGGGCGAGGAAAAGAACATATTTCCGTATCAGGAAAATGCCGATATCATGTTCAATTCAAGCCTTGTATATGAATTCAGTGTGCTTAAAAAATATGCCGAACCGCTCCTTCTTGAAATACCGAAAGATGTGCCTGAATACCGCGAGGTGAAAAGGTTCATCAAGTTCCTTTCCTACTTCGAGGAGATGGATGACAGCGCAGTCCCTCCAAATTCGATAATAAGGGAGTTCATCGGAGGGAGCATATTTTACTGATCTATGTAGAAACCCTGTTCCTTCCTGCGTTCTTAGCCTTATAGAGAGCTGTGTCGGCTTTTTTCATGACTTTTGCAGGATCATTGTCTTTTTTTGAATCTGCAACACCGATGCTCATTGTTATATTGACGGTTTTTGAAGGTCCCTGCGGCATTTTCTTTCCTGTTTTTTCATATTTGGAACGATTTTCCTTATTCCGTACCGTAAAAGGTGTCTTTTCAAGTTCTATCCTTATCTCTTCAAGGAATTCTATCGTACTTTCCTTATCCGTTCCGTCAAAAACTATCACGAATTCCTCTCCGCCGAACCTGAAAGCCCTGCCTCCGCCGCCGACAGTCGAAATTATTTTTGCAACTAGCTTCAGCACTTCATCTCCGGTGTCATGACCGTATGTATCATTAAAGTTCTTGAAATGGTCAATGTCGGTCATTGCCATCGTGTAATCTGAACTCAGTTGAGCACAATACTCGTTATATGCCCTTCTTCCGGGGAGGCCCGTAAGTTCATCAATATAAGATGTTGAATATACTGCAAAAAGCACTCCTGTTATAACAATCGCCGGAGCCATGATGCTCTGCATGCCGTTTATGTCAATGCCGATACCTGCCGTTATGACCATTGCCATCATAGATCCTAGAGCAGATACATTTGCCGGATCTTTGTCAAAGAACACCGCCTTGATCACAGCCGTACCCAGAAATGTGAGCGATACCGTCATGAACCAGCCGCGGTCAGCCCCGATCGCGGGAAAAATGAAAAAAGCAAGATAGAGAATAAATAACTGGACTATGAAGACCCCGGTCTTTTTTAAGCCGTGAATGGAAAAAACACCTCTTTCCTTTGAAACGGAAAGCATGAAAACGTTCAGTGTTATGAAAAACATGAAAAGCCCTTGCGGAACACTGAAAAAAGCTATTTTAAACCCGTTGAAAAATATCACCGTGAAAAGCAGTGCCGAAAACCCGGCCCTTCCCTTGTTGAACTTCCAGCATATCAGGAATGCCGTCAGCCCGGTAATTGCTGCAGCTGAAAACGGCACATTGAAAGCGAACTGGTTAAACCCGAACACAAGGGAAAGCGAAATAATGAAAAACATGAAAGATGTTATGTGAAAACCCATGTTTTATTATCTGAGAATGGAAGTGATGTTCATACGGAAGGAATATCCGGTGTGATTGTCAAGGGATGTCGGGAGAGCGCTCAGCCCCTCTTTTCCCACTCCCATGGTAAGCGTGCCGAAATTCACAGCCTGCCCCACACTGTTAAGATAGTAATATCTGCAGTCCCTGTTCCACATTGCACCTATAGCATAGTTCTTGCCGTTTTCGATATCGACCGCGATATCCCCTGTAGAGAAATATTTTGCACTTATACCAAAATCGTTCGATTCTGACTTAAACTCCCGAAAAATGGTCTGAGCTCAGCAAAAATTGTCTCAAGGGAATAAAAAAAGTGATTTTTCCGGATGAGACTCATGAATAACAGTGAAAAATGCCGGTTTTCGGAGTATCTGGGCGTGCGGAAGCAGCGGCCCGTCGGGTCGCACATTAAAAGAATCGTTTTTTCTCAGGCTGGAACGGCGGCTCTCTGCCAGACCTCCGATAATGAGAGCTGTTCCATGATTATCTGTGGCACCGCAAGGATGGTTTTGCGGGCGGTTTTCACAATTCTTCCTGCTGTATCAATAAATTTCCGCCTGACTTTTTCGGGGTATGAGCCGGCAGACATCACTCCGTTAAGGCAGTCCCGTTTAAATGATTCGTAAAGGTTGAAAGCGAGAATCATTATTTCAAAGTAAGTGTGGTTCATGTCAAAATCTTTGCAT
>JAKLDO010000049.1:13098-23842 GCA_022703485.1 bacterium | reverse complement strand
AACAGATAAAAAGTTAAAAAATCTTTTCATCAGCAGCTCCGTTATATGTCAGTAAATTGTCAGAATCAACTCCGTTATCATAATCATCTGTATTATCATTGTCTTCTTCTGCCGCATCATAATCATCAATATTTATATTGTCGGGACTTTCTTCCATAATAATTTCCACACCATTTTTAATACAATGAAAAGCTCCATCAAAAAATGTACACTTAACGATCATTTCTGTTTTCTTTTCAGAATATTCTTTTTCAGGATCAGTAAATTCCATAGAGAAATCCTCAAGATCTTCCTGATACTCATATATGTCATAACTGATGTCAAAAACTCCCTTGTCGGATGTCACCGTGTTTTTAATATTACCTGACTCATCTTTTGAACTTACTTTTATATTTTTAAGCCCGCTTCCTTCTGAGTTCTTAACATTTCCGGAAATTTTATAAAAATAATGATAAACAGGACCATACGCCAGATCCTGGACATTCTCATCATTATTATTTTCAGAAACAGTATCTTCATCTCCCTGAATATTATCATTGTCAGCTTCCTTTGAATTTCCGCATGATGTCAATCCGGCAAGGAGTGCACAAAGAACAGATAAAAAGTTAAAAAATCTTTTCATCAGCAGCTCCGTTATATGTCAGTAAGACCGGCTTTTTTCTTTGTGACGGATTTTTCCTTTCGAAAGTTGCTGTTCTCAAAAAGTCTGTATATTTCGGGGAATGGTTTGAGGGCTCTGGGGAAGACTCCGTGAAGGAAGCTGATGAGGACTCCGTAATTGGTCATTGGGATCTGCGCTTTTGCAGGTATTGACTGTCTGCGGAGCATTTCCTTTCTGTTGAGTGTGCAAGCTCCGCAATGAACGACCAGTTTATATTCAGAAAGATCATCGGGATATTCGCATCCCGGAACGGTCTCTATTTTTAGTCCGCCGCCGACATGGGCGTTAAGCCATCTGGGGATCTTGACCCTTCCAATGTCGTCTTCAAGAGGATGGTGTGAACAGCTTTCCGCAATGAGAACTCTGTCTCCGGGTCTAAGGCTTTCAACTGCGAGCACAGATCTCACCATTTCAGCGAGGTCCCCTTTCTGCCGTATCGACAGTATTGAGAAAGATGTAAGAGGCACGGTTTCAGGAACATCGGCTGAGACTTGTGAAAAGACCTGAGAATCGGTAACGACGAGGGCGGGCGGTTCTTTCAATGAATTCAGCGTTGTAAGGAGTTCCCTTTCCTTGCACATCACAGCTATTGCATCGCCGTCAAGAATGTCTCTGAGCGCTTTTATCTGGGGCATTATAAGCCGCCCTTTCGGTGCGCCGAGGTCTATCGGGGTCACAAGAACGACTGTTTCACCCGGACGGACAAGGTCTCTGAGGAACGGAGGCTCCCACTCAGAAGGAGCGATCTCTATTATCCTGCTTTTAAGTTCGGCGATCCCCTGATTTTCTCTGGCGCTGACCCTGACAAAGCTTTTTCCGGCTATCCAGCTGTGCACGGATTCACTCATGCCTTTATCTATCTTATTGAGCACTATTATCACTGAGCTGTCATTTTCGCCGCACTGCCTGATGAGATCGTCTTCAAGATCACCGGCGGTCCCTGCCGAATCGACGACTATTATTGCAAGATCGGTCTTTGAAAGGACTTTTTCAGACCTTCTGACCCTTTCTTCACCAAGCGCATCCTCAGTGTCGTCCATTCCGGCAGTATCAATGAGGACTACAGGACCTACAGGCATCAGCTCCATCGACTTGAAAACGGGATCGGTGGTAGTTCCCGGAGTCTCAGAAACTATTGAGACCTGCTGACCGGTCAGAGCGTTTATCAGCGACGATTTCCCGGCATTCCTGCGCCCGAAAAATGCAATGTGAAGTCTGTCTCCGCGAATCGTTTTTGCTTTCATTTTTATTTCTCCCTGCTCAACTCTGTTTCAATCTCCTCGATACTCGGCAGACTCCCTTTCAGATTTTCCGGCAGAGATTGAGTCAATTGGTATTCCGATACTCCCATTGGCTTATGAATATCACTGAGCGCATATTCTGCAACCATCTTGTCTTTGCTTTTGCAAAGCAGAATACCGATAGTTGGTGCATCACCTTCCTTGCGGAGTTTCTCGTCTACAGCTTTAATATAAAAATTCAGCTTGCCGGTATGTTCCGGTTCGAAATCAACAGTTTTCAGTTCGATGACCACATAGCAATGCAGTCGGGCATGATAAAAAAGCAGGTCTATAAAAAAATCTCTTTCACCTACATGCAGCGGAAACTGTCTGCCGAGATACGCAAACCCGGCTCCAAGCTCAAGCAGAAAATGTGCAATATGATCAATCAATGCTTTTTCAAGATCAAGTTCATTATATGATTTGGTCATTGTCAGAAAGTCGAAAACATAGGGATCTTTAAGGGTTTGTTGCGCAAGATCAGATTGCGGTTTTGGAAGTGTCCGTGCAAAATTTGTTATGGCCTTACCGTCACGGCTGAAGAGTCCGCTTTCAATTTGATGCACAAGAACGCTGCGACTCCAGCTATTCTCAATTGTCTGTTGAACATAATACAAAGCTTCAGTAATGGTTTTGCATTTTGATACAATAGCGATGTTGTGACCCCATGGAATCCTGGTAATTTGCGAAAAAATATTCTCCGTAATTTGGCCAACAGGCTGTTGGCTTTTTTCATCCGGCTTACTATAAAAAAGATGCCACTGCTTTATGTATTTGATATTACTGATAGAAAAACCCTTCATTTCCGGAAATTCCGATGTTAAATCAACACTTAACTGCTTAAGAAAACCATCGCCCCATGCACTCGTTTTCTGCTTGTTTACAATATCCTGGCCCAATTCCCAATAAAATGTAAGAAGTTCCGTGTTGACAGCAACAGCGGCTTTAAGCTGAACAGTGCGGATACGCAATTTCAGTGCTGTCAGCCAGTTTTTATAATCCTGACCGAGTTTAACTTCTATTTCATTCATAACCCCAGCTCCATAATCTATTGTGATCCTTCAAGTCCCACTACTTTCATTTCCATTACTCGAATTTTTTCAAAGGAATTATAACTTCAAAAGGAGTTAAGTCAAAACCGGCAATAGTTGTTTTTCATCCTTTCTCATTTATTCCAAAATGGAATCTGTATTAATGCAGTGTTTCAGCTTAATTTTTGGAATAAAAACATACATAAATGGTGCATCACCCTTGATGGGAGAATTCAATACGGAACCTTACTTTTCTATTAATTATCAAGTTTTTTCTTATCAATCTCTTTCAACCAATTTTCAAATTTTTGAATATCTGAAAATATTGGAGCAATGGTTTTTACAAACTCTTTTTGAACCTTTTCTGAATCCGAATAAACACAAAAACTGCTACCTTCCGAATCAAACTCAAGGTGCTCTATAAGTTCAGGCTTCATTTTTTCTAAAATCTGCTTTATCATACCCTCCCATGCATATCCATTTCCTTCGATATTATATTTTTCAAACAAAGGATAGTACTTCTCAAAGATCTCTTTATCTTCAAGATTGACATTGACAATATTTTCATCAGCTGTGAACGGAAAATCTTTATTTTTCTTCTTTTTATATAAAGAACTTTCGACTGGAACACTATTTTTAGAATCAGCTTCCCCATTTTGAATCTGCTCGTAAAGACCTTCTTTCTGAAGAGCTAGAGCTAAATAACCTTGCGCAAACTCATACCCTGCAGCACCAGCACGCTGAGCTTCTAATCTTTTAATTTCTTCTTCCGAGGAAAGAACATCTTCAAAATCGTCCAGGTATAAATTCTTCCTGTCAAAAGTCTTATACATACGCAAATAAAACTTATCTAATATTTTTATCCACCAGTAATGTGAAAGAGGATCATACTCTTTTTCCAATGGAATATTCCCTATTACTTTCCACTCACTTAGTTTGAAACCAAGATCTCCGCATTCTTGTATGTAAAAAGGGGGCTCCTTTTGGATAAAAGAAATATCAAAACTCTTCCTGATTACTTTTTTATAAAACTCTACAAACAAAACAGGAGATTTTGCGAGTAATATCCGACCAACACCATAATTTCCATTTTCATCAAGCGGTAACATAAAAATGTCCCCGATCTTGTAATTAACTTTCGTTTTAGCCATTAAATCCTCACACAATTCCCCTATTTTAAAAAGTATTCTTTCAGTGTATCAATAAGCGGCTGATTGACGGTTCCGGGCTGTGATCTGTCGTTGTAAAGACCGAAATAACCGTCATAATACTGGTGCAGGCTTGCGGCATCGACACCTTTTTCATCAAGAAGTTCAAGCACATCGGTAAGCCACTCACTGCCGCCTTTATCATCTTCGAAACAGAACCTTGTAAGCCCGAACTCTCCGACAAAAACAGGTGCATTCTGCCTGTGGGCGAACTCGATCCACCTATCGAGCTCATATTCGAGATATTCGCGGTCCCTCACATGGAAATCAGCTCCCGATGCAGATCTAAAAGCTCCGAGAGTGACCTCGCATATCGCATTTTGATCAACAGAACTCCCTTTCATCGCACCGCTGACGACATAACGGTTTTTCATGGTGAGCGGAAAAGCCTTGAACAAAGGCACCCAAACCGCTGTCGAATCGGCACCGGTGTTTTGGATAACTAACGATCCCGGACTTTTCATTCCGTCACTTTCATCATGGATTAGATCCCCTGTCCCTTTCGAAGTGTATGAATACCAGCCGTAATCACTGTCAAATCCGTCAGCAACAAGCTCGCGGATGAAATTGCCGTCACTGTCATATTCACTTACAGTCAGATCATCGAACTTGACCGTGCCTGTAAGATCAGTACAGAAAACAACAGGAGTTGCGGCACCGAAACTTTGATCATTTGTGCTCCATGCCGCACCTTCATACATTTTCCAGTCTGAATCACCTTTATCTATCGAAGGATTCTTATAATTAAAATATTCCAGTTCAGCATCAGCAGGAGGAATGGCATGAGTTTCATCCGGATATGCGCCTCCATCCCCTGTCCCTAAAAGCTCCATTTTCTGAAAAGTGTAATCCGGCGGCAGATAGAAATGGAGATCATACATCACTTGAGGATCGTCAATGGCGAAAACCCTTTTTTCAGGCTCGAGCTTCATACTGTCAACACCTTCGATGCCGTTAAGCGGCTCAATGACCACAATATGCGAACTGTCGACTTCGCGTATTGCAGAAACAGTCCTTTGCGCAAGTGCCTGCCATGCTGAAACATCCATACCTTCAGGAACTGTCGGCTCATTGAGAATATCATATGCGGCGATCACAGGCTCATCCTTGTACCGCTGTGCTATCGCCTTCCACATTGACACGAAACGGTCCTGCAAAGAATTGTCCTTCCACAGTTCATACCCTCCGCCCATTGACTGGAAACCGCCCTGAGGCACATGGATGTTAAGAATGAGATAAATTCCGTGCTTGCGCGCCCATTCAATATTCTTATCTATCCAGCTCCATGCGGATTCCTTGTAAACTCCCGGAGCTTCATCATCTTCAAAAGTAAGATAATGCAGATAGAACCTTACAAGATTCATATTGAACGATGCTATCGCCTCATATTCTTTTTCATCGTGATGATTTGAAGGGTCCTCGACATTCTGCCAGACATAATTACCCAGAGCGATACCTCTCAGAATGACCGTTTCACCGTTTTTTTCGAGCTTTTCACCGTTACTCTGGATGAAATCCTCTCTGGGGATGTATTTTTCAAGTGATACCGCGCATCTGAAACCCAGAGTGTTGTCCCCTGCATCACCGGGATATCCGTAATTTCTGCGCAGACTGTTATAATCACTGGAGCCGCTTATCCACGAACCGCCCCTGATCACCCGGGATGAACCATTCTCAGGTCCCTGCGGGTCTCTGTCAGGAGAAGCATAGTAAAAATCCTTTTCATACCAGTCATTCACCCACTCGAACACATTTCCGGCCATGTCATGGACACCATACTGCGAAACTCCTGCGCTTACGCTTCCCGCAACCCATGTTGAATCTTTTCCGCAGCCGTATTTGTGACTTTCTGTACCGGGATCGTATTCACTTACAACGGCACAGTCACATCCTTTATCTTCATCACCCCACGGATATATATTTCCGTCAGCACCTCTTGCCGCTTTTTCCCACTGGGCCTCGGTCGGAAGTCTCAAACCGCGCCATTTACAGTATTCATCAGCCTGATACCAGTCTATGCACACGACAGGTTTACCGTCTTCACGGAAATTATCCGGCAGAGTGCCGAGTTTCCACTTCCCCTCACTGAATATGAAACACCTTCCATTATCAAAATTGGGCTTTATACATTTTTTCGCTTTTACACATTTCATGTATTCAGCCACTGTAACTTCGAATTTATCTATTTTGTAAGCACTTAGAAAAACTTTCCTTTCCGGTCTCTGACCAGGCATGCACGGATATTCAACACTGTCATTGCAACCCATTATGAACTCACCGGCAGGGATCTCGACCATATTGTCAGGGATCTCTTCAATATCGGCATCATCAAAAGCATCAGCATCAGTAACTTCGCTTTTGTCTCCGCATGAACTCAAAGAAAATATGAAAATTAGAATAAACAACTGAAAACAAGCAGTTATCTTTGTTTCAGGCATTATTCCTCTATGACCGGCATTCCGGGACTTGCCATAACTTCGGGAGTGAGAAGTCTGTCGAGTTTTTCTTTAGTGAGTATCTTCCTTTCAATAACGAGGTCATATATTTTCACCCCTTTTTCCCTTGCTTCAATGACAAGCTCCGCCGTTCTTTCATGCCCGATCGTGGGGGCAAGGAGTGTTGCAATGACAGTTGATGATTCGACATAACTCCTTATTTTTTCGACATTGGCCGTGATCCCTGAGATCATTTTTGTAAAACCGGGGAGCATCCCGGCAAAAAGTGTTACCGCATGGACCGTTTTATGCGAAATGAAAGGCATGAACTGCTGAAGCTCAAGATTACCCTGTGAAACTGCGTGTGCTACAGCATTATCCGTTGAGATCACTTCAAGACACACCTGTTCCGCCGCCTCCGCCATCACCGGATTCACTTTTGCCGGCATTATCGAAGACCCCTGCTGAAACGAAGGAAGCGATATCTCTCCGATCCCGCACTCGGGGCCGCTTGATAATATCCTGATATCATTTGCTATTTTCTTTATCATAACGGCTCCTGTCTTAACAAGGCCCATTATCTCGACTATTGAATCGCAGTTCTGCGTCCCGTCAACCCCGTTCCTTGACACAGAAAGCGGTTCCTGAACTACCTTCCTTAGCTCTGAAGCGATGACCCGGAGATAATCGGAATCTGCATTTATCCCTGTTCCGACAGCGGTTCCGCCGATGTTGACCTCCCTTATCCATTCAAGAGCCTTCGAAAGCCTCCATCTGAACCGTGACACCCCTTCAGCCCACGCACCGAACTCCTGACCCAGAGACACCGGCATTGCATCCTGCATTTCCGTTCTGCCGATCTTTAAAATGGCTGAAAACTGATGCTCTTTCTCCTGAAGTTCATTGAGAAGTTTTTCTATCTCCGCGTGTAACTGTCTGATATTCCTGATAATAGCTATTTTAACAGCCGTCGGGAACACATCGTTTGTCGATTGTGACATATTCACATGGTCAAGCGGACTTATGAATTCATATTCACCGTAATTCTTCCCGATGATCTTAAGTGCATAATTGGCTATGAGTTCATTTGCCGCCATGTTCATCGAAGTTCCGGCTCCGCCCTGATAAGGATTAAGCGGCGCATTGATATGCTCTTTAATTATCATGTCACAGGCTCTGACGATCGCTTCCGCAGTTTTTTCATCAAGAATTCCCGCCGACAGATTTGAAACTGCACACGCCTTTTTCACTTCTATCAGCGCCTTGAATATCGACGGATGCATAACTTCGTCACTGAAATTGAAGTTCTGCATCGCCCTCATCGTGTTTATCCCAAACGGAAAACTGTCATCCAGCTCGACAGTCCCCAGAAAATCCTTTTCTTTTCTCATAGAACCTCTTTTTATCATTGATGTTCATGCCAGCGGCATTTCATCTTTCACCGATGCCATTCTGTCGTGCAGATCGACTATCTTTTTAATTTCAGATATCTCTAAAGCGTTATCAGCCCCTCCAATAAGGGTGCATATCTTATAATTCCTGCTTTTATTTGAATAATCCTCGAGCCATTTCATATGTGCCGTATATTCCTTTTCATTAAGATAAGGGAACCTGTGCGGAGGCCTGTCGCATTTTATTCTCCACGGTTTCGGGGTCATTCTCGCCCTGAAACATGACTGATTTTTTGTAAGTTTTATGTACATCGGGTCGGACCCGAGTGAATCAAGGAGATCTAAAGTCCCTTCATCCTTAGGATCATAGAGCTTTCCGGTAAATATCAGCCTCAAGCCTGCAAAGGTTCTATACAGGCGGAAGGGATGTCCGGGATTTCTCTTTCCCCATTCAATTACGGCTGATATCTCATCTTTTATCTGCATTTCAATAAGCTCTTTCTTCTTTTTCGGGTTGAACATCAGTTTTATCGCATTGATGAAACCGCCTGCGCAGAAGGGTTTGAAATCACGGTCTGCAAAAAAAACATTTTCAGTATTCAGCACAAGTGCTCCGTACCTGTTTCTCGAAATAACGGAAACAACCTTTCCGTCATGATAGATATTTTCAACTATTTCTTCGCGTATCGGTGTCTGAAAATACTCATAGGAATCGGGCTTTTTGTCAGACATGATCATATCAAAGACCTTTTTGGCCTTTTTTTCGGCCTTTTCTACCGCTTCGGTCTGTGAATTGTGGGACCATCCGTTAACAACGACACTGTCCTTCCCCTGTTTGTACTCAACTTTGTGCCAGTACTTCGGAATGTTGATCGCCATCGACCCCTCCTTTTTTTAAGAGTGCCGTCAATCTTTAAGAAGCAGCTCCAGCGCAGTCATTGCCTGAAGATTGGCAACTATTGCGACTCTCGGAGCCATGAGCCCCATGGTCATTTCGCTGATCTCATCACCGCAGATATAGAGATTTCCTGCAATTCTTGCATGTATCTTCTCAAAATTTCCAAGCCCTGACATACCGCTTCCAGCTATCACAGGTTTTGACGGATTCGTCTCAAGCCACGATTCGATTAGCCACAGTTTTGATGATGCGAGATCGAACGCCTCGATAAGAATGTCGGCATCCTTAAACAGTTCTTTTATGTTTTCAGGGTCAAGCTTTTCGTTAATGGCTGTGATCTCAGCTTCCGGATTGATATTTTTGAGATGTTTTGCAAGCACTTCCACCTTGGGTTTTCCGATATCCTCTCTTACATACTGCTGTCTGTTGAGGTTGCTCAGCTCAACTTTATCGAAATCGGCAATGATAAGATGCCCCACACCGCTCCGTACAAGTGAAATGGCGATATTTGAACCGAGCCCGCCGCAGCCTGCGACTGCAACCGTTTTATTTTTCAGTACCTCTGCAGTACCAGGAACATTTCTTGCGAACATCATTATTTTTTCTCTATCAGAAGTCCTTTCTGTTTCATCACACACGGGTCGAATGTAGCAAAATCGGCCTGATGTATGAAAACACCTTCAATTCTTTTCGGAGCACCCTCTCCTTCCTTTGCATGGGTGACGATTATGTTCTGTATCTCAATAGGAAGCCCCGCTTTTGCCGCCGCGATGCAACCGCTGACAGGATGTCTTTCACACTGACCGGCATAGCTTTTTCTGTATTTTCCGTCAACTTTCTCTGTTTCCATCAACTTACCGACATCGTGCAATATTCCGCCTGCTATCAGCCAGTCCATGTTTATATTGAAAGGCATCTTCTTATATGTTGTCATCATGGCTTCTGCAATTCCGATCGAAGCTTTGGTAACTGCAATGGTGTGCTCAATCAGATTGACCCCGTCAGTTTCAGTGAGAAGCGTGAACGGCATTTCACAAAGCTCCTCATAGCTTTTCCAGCCGCCTTCAGCGGCACAGTCAACCCACACCTGAATAACTTTTTCTGCAAGTTCCTTATCTTTCATTCTGCCGGTAAGTTCAAAGAAGGCCTTTTCAAGTTCTTGTTTCATAACATCCTCACAATATGGTTATTTTTTCAACATCCACAGGTTCTTTTTCTTTTACAAGAGTTATATCCGTTATCGTCCCCACGACTCTTGACGGAATTCCGTTAATGTCTTTCTGTGCAGTTTTTCCAAACGATCTTATCCATATGAAATCGCTGTTCTTTTTCTGCATCCTGTATTCAAGCATGAACGATTCTCCGCTCTTTATGAAACCGTCCATCTGCCCGACAACCCTGTCTCTGTCCTCGAAATGTATCCTTTTCTCCCATTCCTTTCTGTTCTGAGCGAATTCGCCCGGTCTGTAACCGAGGATCCTGTAGAAAGTATCACTGAAATATATCCTGCCATGCTCGATATCAATGTCAAAAAGTCCGTCACTCACGGTGCTCAGCGTCGTCTGATATAGTTCTACGGTTTTCAACAGGGAATATTTCATCTTTTCATTGTCATTGTAGAAGTAGGATATCAGGAATGCGCTCATCAGAGAGATCAGCGTAACCACAACCCTTGAAAAATATGAGTGCGGCGGAATGTTCTCAAAAAAGGCATCCGTAGCGCAAAGTTGGTTGACTTTATATACATACCATGAATCGACAACCCAGTAGATATAACTTAAAAGTATAGCGGAAAACACAAGAAGATATGCAGTTTTCAGGCTCTTTCTCATTTTAGGTT
>JAKLDO010000049.1:0-13091 GCA_022703485.1 bacterium | reverse complement strand
AACCCAGTAGATATAACTTAAAAGTATAGCGGAAAACACAAGAAGATATGCAGTTTTCAGGCTCTTTCTCATTTTAGGCTTAGACATACAGGTCAGTCACTCCTTTCTTCGCAAGTTCAAGATTCTCAATTGTCTTCTTTCTGATATCGGCTCCGGGAATGTCATTGACCATTTTATCTATCAGCTTCCAGCCTTCTATCTGGGTCTCTGCTGAACCGTAATTTACAAGATATTCAGCAAATGTGGTGAGAGCGTTGGGAAGGCAGTAATGCTTTATCAGCCCCGGTTTTGCAAGGTCCATGAAATCGGCTCCGGTCCTGCCGAGCCTGTAACAGCCGGTGCAGAAGCTCGGTACATAGCCCATTGATGAAATATCGCGGATGACCTCGTCAAGACTTCTGTGATCTCCCAGACTGAACTGTTCAAGAGACTTATCTTCGCTGTAACCGCCAGGATTTGTTCTTGAACCGGCACTTATCTGTGAAATTCCCATCGAAAGAGCCTCTTTTCTCATCTGGGAATTCTCTCTTGTAGAAAGGATCATTCCTGTGTAGGGAACTGTTATTCTGAGTATTGCAAGTATTTTTTTGAAAGACATGTCATCGACCTCATACGGCGGATGAAGCGAAAGGTCAGAACCTGTCGCAGGCTCAATTCTCGGAACAGAGATCGTGTGCACTCCGAAACCGAACCTTTCTTCAAGGTGTTTTATGTGCTGAAGAAGGGCCATTATCTCAAAACGGTAGTCCTCCAGTCCGAAAAGTATGCCGACCCCGACATCTTCAATGCCTGCTTCCATAGCTCTGTCCATTGCGGTGAGATGATACAGATAATCCGATTTCGGGCCCGCTTTGTGCATCTTTTTATAAGTTTCGTAATTATATGTCTCCTGGAAAAGCTGATATGTTCCTATTCTCGCCTCTTTAAGCTTTTTATAATCCTCGACCTCAAGAGCGGCGATGTTGACATTTATCCTTCTGATCTCACCTTTGCCCACTTTGACAGAATAAATGGTCTTTATTGATTCGATCGTGTAATCAAGCGCCGACTTGCCGAGCCCTTCGCCGCTGACAAGAAGCACTCTTTTATGTCCCTGGCTCACAAGCGCTTCGACTTCCCTTTTTATTTCAGCCTGAGTGAGAGTCCTCCTCGGTATCATTGTGTTCGATCTTTTGAAAGCGCAGTACAGACATTCATTCTTACACATATTTGAAACATATAGCGGAGCGAAAAGTACGAGCCTTTTTCCGTAGATCTCCTCTTTTATGAAATTAGCCGTCTCAAATATCATCTCGAGCTGGTCCCTGTCCTCGACCATCAGAAGCCTCTCGGCCTCTTCGAACGATATTCCTTTAAGTCCGCGTGCATGCTGAAGGATCTCTTTCAGTTCAGAAGTTTCAGGAGCTTTTGTGTTTTTCAGATATTCATAGATCTTGCCATGGTCAATAAAACCGGTATCCATTTCAGACTCCATATAAAAGAATTAAAACAAACTAATTTAACTCTTACAGGATCAGATGTAAAGGGTTTTATATCATATTTATGAAAATAATCGGATTAAGCTGTCCGGATTTGTGCTGTCATAAAAAACTGCAGCTCATTTTCCGGGCGATCTGTTTTTTAGGTTTTCCCAAATAAACATATTGGAAAGCTCTTCTTTGGCTCTTTTATCACCCTTTTTAGAAGCTATTGCGAACATTTCTTTAGCTTTGGAAATATTTTTCTCAACGCCTTCACCGTCCAGATAACACAATCCGAGATCATACGCAGAACTTACATCTCCGTTTTTATATGCCTCCATCCACCATTTGAATGCCTGTTTGTAGTTTGTCCTTATTCCTTCTCCATGATAATACATACTGCCAAGATTTCTTTGTGCCAAAGCATTACCCTTTTTTGCCGCTTTTTTGAAATATTTTAATGCTAAAGATTCATTTACGGCGATATCACGGCCAAACAAATATATTTCGCCTAATATTTCAAGCGAATCCGCATCTCCTTGAAAACCAGCTTTTGAAAGAAAATATATCGCTTTTTTAATATCAAGGCTCTTTTTTGATCCTTGCAAATAATGCACTCCCAGATTATACAATGCTTCGGGGCTGTTCTTTTCAGCTGCCTCTTCCCAAAGAGATATCGCCTTCTTAATGTTTCTTTTTGTGCCAATTCCTTTTTTATAAAAATATGCCAGCGTAACCTTTGAATCGACATCGCCTTCTTCAGCAGAAGCTTCCATGTATATAAATGCTTTTTTAAAGTTCTTCCTCAGACCTTTCCCTTCATAGTATTTCCAAGCCAGAACAGCGTTCAATCCCATTAGTCACTTATCCATATTCTATTGAAAGACCTGCTTTCGTTACTCCAATAAAAAAGCGAACTCGCACCTTCATTTTTGAAGAATTCTATTGAATCTCTTGAGATTTCGATTTCCGGCGATTCACCGTTACTACATTTGAAATAGCCTTTTCCACAGGCTGTTGTATATTTACCGGGTAATGTTTTTTTTATTCCCATGATGGATAGATCGCTTTCTGTCAGCTTATCTAAAATAAAAACTTCTGTTTCGTTCAGCAGAACAATCAAAACTATTTGTCTGTTATTATCAGATATTGCGATATAAGCTTTGTCGGTTTTGCCATTTCCATCGAAATCACCGTCAATGTCAGCAAAATAGGCAGAATCTTTAGTTCTCCAATTATCTTTCGCCAAAGTCTCTTTATCAATGTGCTTCCAATCACTCGAACTCTTTTGAACACTACTGCATGAAATAATCATAATCATTAAAAAAATGCCACAAATACAAACTTTTTTGTTCATATTATCATCATCACTCAAGATTCCTTAACAATTCGGGCGGAACATTATAGCGATGCCCTTCATTAGTTAACATTGAAATCGTTTTTTTATTAAGTTTTTCGATCCTTCCAAAAACTTTTGATCCATCTGTTTTTCGGAAAATTACCCACGCTCCACGATAAAATCCAGACATATTTTCACTTGTTTTTATCTGGTCAAGGATTCTTATCCTATCAACAATCAGTCTGTTAAGATCAACGAGGTCTCCCTTGTTCAGATTTTCAATAAAACCTTCAATCATGATCCTATCAATATCTCTCATTTATTTTACCTTATTAAATTCATCACAGATCATCCATCAGGAGAAATTTCCAAGCTGGAATTATTTGTACTTGTCCAGATTCTGTTTCCATTATGCCATCTTCATTCTTTGTTACAATAACTGATTTATCCAATTTCATTTCTGACATGGCTTCAATTAGTGCTGCGGTTTCTCTTTTTCTGGTTACAGGATCTGCCAATGATTCACAGGACTGAATCAAAACAAACTTTTTATCTGTCGTTTTAGCAATAAAATCGACTTCCTTGCCACTTACAGTCTTATAATAATAAACATCAGAAGTTTTTCTTCTAATTGAAAGAAAAACCAGATTTTCAAGAAGATGACCTGAATTATTCATGATTCCTGATGAAACTGATTTTACCATCGAGTGATCAATACAATATATTTTTTTAGGATTTGTATTTTTTCTTGCTAGAGACGGATCAAATATTTTTACCGTGAAAAGAAAGTAAGCGTCCTCAAACCAGTCAATATATTCCGAAACAGCCGATTTTGGTGCGTTGTGATTAAGGCTCTTTAAATATCCCGTCAAATTATTAATCGAATAAAGGGATGAAATATTATCAATAAGCCATTGAGCAAGATCGGCAACAGCTTTCGGATGAGAGATGTCATGCCTTTCCACAAGATCCCTGAAAAGGATTGCATTAAAATACTCCTGATGAATTTTTATCCGCAATTGCCTGTCCAATCCGGCAACTTCAGGAAATCCCCCGCAATCCAGATATTCTTCGAATGCTTTTTGCACTGTCAATCTGTTTTTTGAAGACTGTTCTTTTTTAACTTCGATTCCTTTAAAACAAAGATATTCCTTAAAAGAAAAAGGGAAAAGCTCCCATGAAAGAGCACGACCTCTCATTTGAGTAGCAATTTCCTTTGAAAGCATTTTCGCTGATGAACCTGTTATAAACACTTCGCATTTTTCAGTCCTGAGAATTGTTTCAACAAACTGTTCCCATCCTTCTACAACTTGAATTTCATCAAAAAAACAATAAACCGTTTCAGTGTTTTTCTTTTCAGGAAAAAGTGAATAATAAGCTTGAGTTACAGCATCAAGATTCTCTTTTCTCAAATTGTGGATCCTATTATCAAAGAAATTTATGTGAAGAATATTCTTCCTTGAAACACCTGAATTTATAAGTTTTTGAATTAATTGAAAACCGAATGTCGATTTTCCGCTTCTTCGCACTCCTATGCAAACAGTAGCTTTTCCTTTCAAGAATGAAACATTCAAATCTCTTTCAACACCCGTATAAAACTCTCTTTCCTGTGCATCAACAATCATTTCTTTTAAAATATCAAGCATATATACCCTCACCATTTCATCAGAACTGGAAATAATTATTACCAGATTTCAGGCAAACTGGCAAGATTTTTTACCAGATCATGCTGCTTTTATGAATTGTACAAAAGAGTTTTTAGAAATTACTACTGAGCGGAGAAGTTGTCTTTGCCGACACCGCAGACAGGGCACACCCAGTCTTCAGGAAGGTCTTCGAAAGCCACGCCGGGAGCTATTCCGCCGTCTGCATCGCCAACTGCCGGATCATAAACATAACCGCAAACATCACATACGAACTTCGTCATGATAACCTCTCATTAATTGATAGTGTTTATAATTTTTCTGCCTATTTCAACTCCGAGCTCGAAGCATTTCACTTTCACAACTTCATCCGGAGCATATTTCGCACTCACTTCACCGACTATTTCACAACCCATATCGGCAAGATAGGCCCTGATCTGAGGCACACCCTCGCCGCTCCAGCCGAAAGAACCGAAAGCCCCCGCAAAAGGTGTCTGGAATTTCAGCCCTTTGATATATGTCAGAGCATCAGCTACAGACGGAAAAAGGTTGTTGTTAAGTGTGGGCGTCCCGACTATCACAGCAGTTGCCTCAAGCATCTCTGTCGCAACATCACTGCGGCTTGCAGACTGGAGAGGAAGCACTTTAACGCTCACACCCGTACTGTTCAGACCGTCCTCTATATGCCTTGCCATGGCCTCAGTAGCATGCCACATCGTATCATACACGATGACCGCCTTTCTTGAAGTCTTTCTTGAAGACCACCTTTCATAAAGTCCAAGCACCTTGGCAAAATTGTCCATATCGCTCCATACAGGGCCATGATCAGGAGCAACGACCTTGAAAGTAAGCCCTGAGGTCTTAACTTTTTTAAAAAGCCCCTGAACAAAACTGCTGTAAAGAGTGATTATATTTGCGTAGTACTCAAGCGAATTTTCAAACAGCGTCTGCCACGGGATCTCAGTATCGAACCTTTCTGAAGAGGCATAGTGCATTCCGAAAGCATCCTGACTGAAAAGCACCTGCTCCTCGACAAGATAACTGAACATGCTGTCAGGCCAGTGAAGCATCCTTGTTTCCATGAATTTTAGCGTACGGTTGCCCAGAGAAAGCTCTCCTCCGTCATCAACTGCAGTAACACCCATATCACCGAAATGAGCTGAAAGCGCCTTTACACCGTTCTTTGATGCAAAGACCTTTTCAGGCCTGACCGCCTTGATTATCTCCGGAAGTCCGCCGCTGTGATCCGGCTCTGAATGGTTGGAAACGACATAATCTATCTTTTCAGGATCGATAACGGAAGCCACTCTTTCAAGCAGTTCATTTTCGAAACCGTGTTTGACACCGTCGATGAGAGTCACTTTATCGGCCATTATCAGATAAGCATTGTAAGTAGTGCCGTTCTTTGTGGAGTATCCGTGAAAATATCTCACAGCCCAGTCTATCGCACCCACCCAGTAAACGGATTCCGATATTTTTACCGCCTTGAACTTGCCTGACATGTCTATGCTCCCTGTGCAACCGGCGGAACGAACACTCTTGCCGCAAGTTCCTTGTCCATCATGAACATGCCTTCACCCGATTCCTTTATCATGTTGAGTCTCTTGATAATCGTCTCGACGTTTGACTCCTCCTCGACCTGCTCATCCACATACCAGTTGATAAAGGACCTCGTTGCATGGTCGTTCTCTTTGATCGCGGCGGTCATTATGTCATTGATACGGCCTGTAACGATCCTTTCATGTTCAAGAGCATGCTCGAACGCGGCCTTTACGCTCTTCCACGTCTTAGGCGGTTCAGGAATGGCACCGAAAGTCGGTCTTCCGCCTCTTTCGACAAGATATGCATACATTTTCTGAGCATGGAAGAACTCTTCCTGCCACTGCACCTTCATCCAGTTTGCAAAACCGGGAAGGTCCAGACTGTCCATATATGCACCCATTGCAAGATAGATGTAGCCTGAATAGATCTCAAAGCTCATCTGATCATTGATCATCTTTTCCATTTTTTTGTTTATCATCGTGCTCTCCTACTTTTTTGTTGTCCAGTGTCCGTGAATATTGCAGTATTCCCTTGCAACCAGCTTTTCGCTGTAAGGCACATAGAATTCAGCGACAGGCTGCTCACCGGGTTTCAGGTACTTTCTCTGGTTATATTCCCCGTTTATCACTTCGATCCACTCGATAAAATGTGCATCTGTCATCGGATGAAGTGTCGAACCTACAGTCACTTTTATGCCGTGTTCGGTCTTTTCAATTACCGGAACATGCTTTTCTGTAGCGCTGTCCGCATTTTTCTCTTCCATCAGTTTCATCGGCTGACCGCAGCATACAAGAGTTCCTCCTCCCACATGAGCCACACCGACGATATTTCCGCAGAGTTCACACTTAAAAATATCTCTTCTTTTCATTATCTCCTCCTATTCACAATTGTTTATTGACATCTTTTCCATTTTCACATTCAGGCATTTAAGTGCCGAAAGCTTACTGTAAAGCTCATCATGGTCCTTTGAGCTGCCTGCGAGTTCAAGAATTATGAGCCCGTCCTCCGTACACTGGTCTCCTGCAGCTGAATGAAGCCCGAGCCTTGTCTTTATTGAACATCCGTAATGGGTCAGCAGTTTCTGACCCTCCACAGCTGTATCTCTTCTGCTGCCGACCATTATAAGCATTATTGTCTTTGTCATGCCTGCCTCCTACCAGTTTGTGTTGTTGACTTCAAAATGGGCTTTCGGATGCTCGCATGCCGGACATTTATCAGGAGCGGCCTTACCTTCATGAGTGTATCCGCAGTTAAGACAGCGCCATTCGACCTTTTCGTCCCTGCAGAAAGCCTGACCTTTCTCGATCTCTTCAAGAAGAGCTCTGTACCTTTTTTCATGATGCTTTTCAGCGTTTGAGATCATTTTGTACATTACAGCCACATCTTTGAAACCCTCTTCCTCTGCTATCTTTGCGAATTCCTGATAAATATCTGTCCACTCCTCATGCTCACCGTCAGCGGCCGCTTTAAGATTTTCAACTGTTGTTCCTATTTTTCCGGCAGGATAGGACGCCGTTATCTCAACCATTCCGCCTTCGAGGAACTTGAACATTCTCTTTGCATGCTCCTCTTCCTGTGCAGCTGTCTCTTCAAAAATCACTCTTACTTTCTCATAACCGTCCTTCTTCGCCTGCTTTGCCCAGTAGGTGTAGCGCATTCTCGCCTGTGATTCACCGGCAAAAGATTTCAATAAATTCTGTTCAGTTCTGGTTCCTTTAATCGACATTTACATCTCCTTCTGTTGAATTGATAAAATCAAACCTTTATTTTGACCTCTCATTAAATCTGCCATCGGTGAAAACTATCACAGTTATATAAAAAAGTCAACGGTGTCCGAATTAATGGTTGTTATTATTTTTCGTCTTTTTTAAATGTATCCTGTTCAGATGTATTTTCTTTTAATTCTTTCTCTTTCTCTTTCTCTTTCTCTTTTTTATAATAGCGCTTCCCTTCAGATGTTGATTTCACTTTTCTATCTTTATCATCGAAATAGTATTCACCACCGAAAATATCATCTGGAATGGATCTCAATATTTTTGATGACACAAGATCTTTCATCTCTCTATCAGGGCTTTTTCCATACAAAGAATAGTATTTTTCGATTGAATCAGATAACAGTATTAAATTAGCATATTGAGCAAGCTCATTATTAAACTGTTTTATCATATTCGGGTCTTTTGCATCTTTCAACTTCTCTTTGGTATACTCATATCCCAGCCTGTACCCTCCACCTGCTAAAGTAACTCTACTCACCATCCAGAACAGATTTTCAGGAGCATCTTTCATCCTGGCACCCTTGTACATTAAAGGATAGGCTTTTTCCATGTCACCAAGATAAATGAAATAATTATATCCCTGATTAAATATGAACATATAGTCATCAGGATAAATTTCATGCCCCAGCTTTAAAAGTGAATTGGCTGACTCTATTGCTTCTGGAGTTCTCATTGAAGATATTGCAGCTTCTGCAAACAATATTATGAATTTCAGATCGGGGTTTAAAGCCAATATTACTTTTGTCATCTGCTCAAGGAGAGGATATGTGTTATCAGTAACATAATGACTTCCATAATAATACTGGGCTTTTGTAAAAAGGAGATCTGCTGCGAAAGCATTGAGTCCGAGAAACATCACTTTGGCGAAATCAGGCTCAGGGTATGCCTGAATTGTTTCTATAAGCGGTTTATCATGTTTGATAAGGTGCTTCCTGACATGAATGAACGGCCAGATAAGCAGAACGATCAGCAAAATAGCAATTACAGTTGAGATTTTTTTCATTTCTGCTCCCTCATCTTTCTTATCTCGTCTTTTAAACTTACAACTAGTTCAGCGATAAAACCCATGAATACAAATATAAGCCCCGAAAGAAATAAGGCAACACTGAAATATAATAAAGGTCTCACACGGAAAGCGGACTGTCCGAGGACAAACTGACTGTAAAGCATCCACGAGACGATTATCAATGCAATAAATATCTGAATGAAACCCATTGCACCGAAAATCCTCATCGGGGCTTTTGTGAATGTAAGTACGAATTTAACAGCTATCGAATCAAAGAAAGATATGGGTATCCTTTTCAATCCGAAATGACTTTTGCCGCTTTTCCTTTTATACCATTTGACCGGTACCTCTACAGCTTTATACCCTTTCTGGTGGAGTATCTGGACAAAAAATCTGTGCCAGTCGCTCCTCAGTTCAAGATCTTTAAGACACTCACGGCGGAAAGCCTTTATCCAGTTCATATCGTGAAGATCTATGCCGAAAAGGAAGTTACTTATCTCGTTATATATTTTTGACAGAAAGACCTTAAATTCCCTTCTTCTGAGCCTGTTGCCGCAAACTATGTCCACATCGGGGGTGAAACCTTTTAAAAGCGCAGGAATGTCCTCATCGGGATATGATTCGAGATCGGCCGGCAGGAAAATGATTATCTCGCCGGTACATTCCTTGAAACCTGTGATCATAGCTTCTGTAAGTCCCTTGTTTCTCTGATGTCTGAATATTTTTATCCAGTTGCCGGTCCTTGCATACTCCTCTGCAACTTTGTAACTGTTGTCCCTTGATCCGTCATCAACAAGGATCAGTTCAAGGTCGACACCTGCGTCAATACCGCCTTTCTGCACCCTTTCTATGAGTTCGGAAAGATTGTTCTCTTCATTACAGAACGGAATGAAAACTGATACCAGCATCAGAATCTCCTGATCTAAATTTGCACTGTTCTTTTCTGAGGATCTTTATTCTGCCTGAAAAACACGAATACATGGCCGATGGCTCCGCACATTTCACATCCCAGCTCAGATTCTATCTTTGAGGCGATCTCTTTCTTTTCATCTTTGAAATCAATGAATTTTATTTTTATCAGCTCATGTTTTTCAAGCGCTTCGTCTATCTGTTTAAGAACTTGGTCTGTAAGCCCGTTCTTTCCGATCTGCACGACCGGGTTAAGTCCGTGCGCCAGTCCTCTCAGATAACCTCTCTGTTTTCCTGTCAGTTTTGCCATTCGATTCTCCTGTTTCCCTGCGTAATTTTATTGATAATCATATAGTCTTCAAGTTTTTGGAGCGCATCCTGCGTTCTCAGGTTCCAGACCGGTGCGATAAGATATTCAGCGGGTGTCGTGGTAAAAAGCCTGAACATCACTATGTCTTTTGGCAATTCACTTATAATTCTCGATATTATTGCGATGTATTCCTCCGCATTAAGCAGAGGAAAAGGCCTTTCTCTGTATATCTTTTCGAGCTCTGTACCTCTATGTATCTGCAGATGATGGAGTTTAATGCCTTTAACTACCTTATTCTCCATGCTTTTCAGAACAGTTTCAACCATATCATCTGTATCTTCCCCGGGAATTCCGAGTATTATGTGCGGAGCGACCTTTATCCTCGAACCGGCATATTTTTCAATTCTTTCAAGAGCTTTAAAATAGGCCTCGGCATTGTGCCCCCTGTTCATCCATTTGAGAGAATTATCGTGAATGGACTGCATTCCGAGCTCTATCCATATCTCTTCAATGTTCTCAGGCATTGAATCAAGTATAAGCCTGATCTCATCCTGCCCGAGATAGTCAGGCCTCGTCGAAAGAATAAATGCAACAACTCCTTCTGTAGAAGCCGCAGTCATGTAAAACTTTTTCAATTTTTCTTTTTCGCCGTAAGTCGAAGTACCGCTCTGGAAATAAGCCGCAAAATACTTATTCTGGTATCTGTTCTTCAGAAATGTCATGCTTTTGTCCAGCGTTTCCGGCCAGTTATCCTTTGCCATGTTAACAGAGACCTCAGGAGAGAACGAATCATTACGGCAGAACACGCACTTTCCCCACGGACAGTCGAAGCCCGTATCAAAAGAGACCCGTGCAACCCTTCCCCCGAACCTCTCCTTCATGTACCTGTTGAATGTCAAGATCCTGTCTTCCAGCAAACGCACCTCCATAAAGCATAACCATTATATTTCAGGGAATTGCTATGGCAATTTAAAAGACTTAAGCTTTAGATTTCTTCTTTTTTCTGAAAGCATCCAGATTTATCGGTTTTGGTAAAGAATGTTTTTTAATCATTTCATCAACATGTCTGTCTATTTCTTCATCACTCATCCAGTGTCCATTGTTTTCCCCATCTTCTTCATCGTAAGAATCGTCAAGAAAATTTATTCCAAGCCACTCATCCATATTGTCATCAATTGTGTTTTCAAGAAGTAACAATCTAGTTTGCGGAAGCTTTTTCTCATAACAGAGAAACCTATAAAATTTCCTTATACTTTCAGCGTTTTCTTTTATGGATTTTTTATCAGCCCACATCGCTTTTCTTGGGAACCACTCACCAAGGAATTCATGAATTTTTTCAGCTCCGTTTTTTGCTTCGACAGCATCGTAATAAAGGAGAAATTCGTTGATAAAAAACTCCGCATTGAATTTGTGCTTTTCAGCATCTGCTTTCTTCATTCCAAGCGATTTAAGATAAATCACAAACTCTTCAAGCAGTTTCTTGTTTTCATCTCTGATCTTTTTAGATTTCTTTTCGTAATTATCTTGGTTCATGACAGTTTTCCTTTAGTAATCGTCTCTTGTGTCCCAATCCGCACCTTGAGGCCACTGGAAGAACTCAAAGATTTTTTTTCTTAGAATGTAAGATGATTTTTCAGGGTCTTTTAACTCTTTGAATTTATAAATATTTTTTGCTTCGATCTCTTCGATTTCACATTCTGGATTAAAAGAATTTCTTCGATTACGATCACTTCCTTTATGAATTTTTCTTTCAAAAGTATCACTCATTTCAATCTTTATGTTAACAAAGTCGTTATCTTTTAATCTTTCGCCGTAAAGTTTCTCGATAAACTGAATAAAATATTTGCATCCTCTTCTTATCGTACTGTCTGAAACCCATTTCCCTGACTCATCAATCAAATCATAAGTATTTTTAAACAAAATCACGCCGTTTTCAAACACTTCAATTAAGTAAGCTCCATCTTTGTCTGAATAAAATGATCTCCAGCTTCTAATCGTTCCTTTCCATATTTTTTCTACTGGCAGATCATCAGTTCGAGTCACAGTTGCTGTGAGCGGAAATACTGGAACATCAAAACCGTTTTTCACAGGTTTCATCAAATCTCTAATTTCATAACTGCTTGAATATATTTTGCTTAACTTGTCAGGGAATGCTGTGAAAGTAAAGAATCCGCCTTTGTATTCCGGCATTTTTTCTTTAATTACTGATTCGCTGAAATTCGTGAAACTCTCAAGCTCATTCTTTATTCTTTCGTCAGAAAAATCAGGCCATTGGTAGAAATTTTCATTTCCTTTATATGACCCTTTTATCATTAAAGAAAGCTTTTCCATGTCACCCATTGCCGAAAGCAGTTCTCCGCTGTAAATATTTCTCAGATCTGAATGAGACAATGGATTTAATAAGTGTTTTCTATCGTTATGAAGTTTCTGGAGGATTGTTTTTGCATCGCCTTCTGCTTTCTGAATTGCCTTATCAATCATTCCAGAAAGATCAAGCTCTTTGCATTTTTTATCGAACTGCTCTTCCGGCGGAATAAAGCTTTTGAGTGTTTTTTCAAACTCTTTTCTCAAAAATAAACCGCAACATTCATAGTTTTTGTCTGAATAAAATTTCTTCGCTTTCTCAATATTGGAACCGCCTTTTTTAACGATTGCAGATGGAAAGTCTCCTGAATCATCAAGAAACAGTTCAAACTTTTCCCAATCCATTTTTCCTTTATAAATCTCAAAAAGCTCTTTGTCATGTGTAAAAAAGAAAATCTGAAATTCTTCAAAGTGCTTTTTCAGAAGATCGAGCAGTTTCAGTCTATTATCCATATCAAGGCCGATAAGCAGGTCATCAAGAACAAGTATTTTAAGAGCATTATCATCAACAAGAGCAGACATCTTTTTTATAACTGCAAAATATACTGAAATGGCAAGAGCCGTAAGTTTCGATTCGTTCAGGAAAAGGTGATATTTTTCTGTGATATTGTGCTCAGTTCTGAAAAAAAGATCCATATTTATCAAAGTTTCCGTCTTTCTGTCTTCAGTCATTTTTTTGCTGAATTTAAATTCTTTGAGCTCCAGTTCTTTTGTAAAGATACTTAGAAAATTTCGCACATCAT
>JAKLDO010000048.1 GCA_022703485.1 bacterium | reverse complement strand
TGCCGAGATTGGCACCGCCGGGACCGTCCACTCCGAACTCTCCGGCAAGACCATTCTCACCATGAACCTGAAGTCCCTCATAATAAAGGCACATATCATCAAAATTATTGCCTATTCCTCCATCTCCGCCGTTTGTAGTCGAACCGGCACCGTTCTCACCCGGATTTCCGTTCGCTTTAGCCCTTCCGGGAGTTCCGCCTTTTCCGCCATTCATTCCGCATGGAGAAGTGCCTGAAGGGCCTCCAAGCGGCTGGGAGCATTCATCACAGAAAAGTCCTCCACTGCTTTCACAGCCCGGATATCCCTGCTGTCCTGCAGTTGCATCCTGCCCTTCCACACCGTCGACACCATCGGTTCCGTTGGCTCCTTTTCCTGCGATTATTTTAACATTATCAAGAGTTATATCCTCACAGTTCTTCATCACCATTCCGAAAGAACTTGAACCTGGAACAGTTGCATCCGATGACCTTACCGTTACAAAAGAGAGCGTCATCTCTCCGCTAAAACTGCATGTCACGGTTTGCGTACCGCCTTGTATGACCGTCTCAAAAAGAACATTCCTTACCCATTCAGGCGAACCGCCGTAAGCTCCGTGTATAGAAATACCGGTGGTAAGCATTACCAGTTCGTTATAGCTTCCGCCTGCTACAAGAATCTGTTTTTTTGACAGAGCAAGCGCCTTTGCCACACCTTTCATTACTGTAGCAACAGGACTGTTCTTCGAACCGTCATTAAGGTCTGATCCGTTAAACGAATCAACAAAGACAGAATCACCTATCACTCCGTCTATGCCGTCACAATTGGTATCCTGAAAAAGAGGGTCGGGCAGATCAGGTTTCTCTGAGCAAGGTTTACCTACACAGTCTGTTGTCACCCATCCGCTGCAATCGACCTTGCATGTCGCCCATCCGCTTGAATAAGTGCCGGGATCTACAAGAGTGCAGGCTCTAAGCTGGTCCTTTTCACATGTTTCGCCCGTCTCGACCCATCCGTTTCCGCATTCAGGCGGTGTATTTGTATCAATATCGGGAATAAAAATATTGTCATCATCAGGATCAATGTTTGAATCAGGATCAGGTGCGTGGTCCGTATCGTCAACAAAATCGATATCCTGATATATCACTTCATCGCTTTGTAAAGTGTCCTTATCATCCTCGATTGTGTTATCAGTCACTAAAGAGTCATCATCAGGATCGACTGACGAATCTGAATCCTGCAGGGGTGTATCACTGTCTTTTTTAATGTCAGAATCATATTTCACATAAGTATCATCATCATCTTTCACATTATCCTTGTCAGAACGGGGGCCGTAGATCGACTCATCCTCCTTTTTCTCAGTACACCCGCAGAATAAGGAAAACAACGCAAAAAAAACTGTCAGCATAAGTATTTTCATAGGTCACCCCCTTAAGAATCGACAAACCCTGATATTATACTACTCCCCCCTTTTCAAGGCAAGTAGAAACACATTTGAATGAATTTGGAACTTATTTCTTCTCTCTGAAAACAATGACATTTCCGAGAGCGTCTACATACTGTTCGAAAGTTATGTGCCCGTTCTCCTGCATGATATTCAGTATTCTGTGAAGATTCGACATCCATTTGTCGTTCACGGTGTCAGTGAGGAACTGATAATGATATTTATACGGTCCGGGTATCACCGATGCGAGGTATGCCGACTCAAGAGGTGTAAGTTCATAAGGACTCTTATCAAAATAATAATGCGCCGCCTGCGATATTCCGAAAATGCCGGGCGCCCATTCGATCATGTTCAGATACATCTCCAGAAGTCTGTTCTTTGAAAATGTTGAATCAAGTTCAACAGCAAGAAGCATCTCCTGAAATTTTCTTATGAGCGTTTTCTGCCTGTTCAGAAAAAGGTTTTTGGCAAGCTGCTGCGTTATCGTTGAACCGCCTCTGAGCTTGTTGTTCTTTATATTATCTATCACTGCGGCCCCGAGCTCTGCGAAATCAATCCCGGGATGCATGAAAAAACCTGCATCTTCAGAAATTACCACCGCCCAGTAGACATGCTCAGGAAGATATTCTATCGGTACAAAGCTGTCACTTGCAGGACCTATTGTCATGACTTTCACATCACCGTCATTATCCGTGAACGAATACGGAAAAGAACTTACAAGATAATCGAACCTGTCCGAGAGCTGTTTTGCATCCACGATCTCACCTTTGACCTCAAAAACAGGTTCTTCATCGTTAAGCTGCGCATAGTTCAGAGAAAGATCGATGTGTCCGGCAAGATTGAAATCCTTGAAAACATCACCGTGTACAAGCGTTTCAAGTTTATTGAGGGAAGCCTCGTCTATTTCAGCCTTTAGAGATTTTCCGGCAGGACCGTAAGTACCTTCGAAAGAACCCTCTATTCCCCCTATTGAGAATTTCGAGTTTCTGACAGAGACCTCTTTGGATGCAAGATCCACTTCCGCCTCACTCTTCATCCTGAGAAAAGGGAGTTTATACGGAACATTATCTATAAGAGGGTGTTCCACCATGATGTCCGTAACAGTCAGGTCCGCCGTTACACCGGCCGTTCCATCTTTTTTCCATATCCCCACATCACCGTCAACGGCACCTGAATATTCTTCCGGACGGATCTCTTTTATCAGCAGTTTATCGAACATTTTAAGGGAGACATTATCAAATCTTATGTCGGCCTTTTTTTCAGAAAGGGAAAATACCACTTCCACGAAACCGGCCACATTCACGCTCTCAATACCTTTTATCCTTACAACACCTTCACGGCCTTTCATCCTGAGATTGACCCAGAAAGATTCCTGAGACCCCATGACCCTCACTGAAGCATTGCCGATAGTGATATCCAGAGATCTTTCAACGGAGGTGACCGTTTCAGATCTTTCGCCGTTCTTTTTTTCTGTCTTACCCGTCACAGCGGCCTTTAAATACTCCAGAGCTTTTTTTTCATTGAAGGAAAGTGTGCCGCATTCAACTTTTACATCGCCTGTCCTTCCTGTGACAACGGCAACAGGTCTGTCTACAGAACATCCGCTGAGCATTGCAATGTCTTTACCGTTCTTGAAGATACTGACCGTCTGTGCTGTAAGTTTCAAAGGGAACAGTTTATACCCCGGACCTGTTATTGAAATATCCATGCCTGTCTTTGCAGAGATCTTCTCAGAAAATTTTTCAGCCCCTTTTTGAATTATCTTCATTCCGGCGACATCAACGATCTTTAAGAAAAAGAAAATTATTACGGTGACAGCAGTTATCCGGTATAGCAGTTTCTTTCTACCGGGACTGATGTTCATTCAGGGCTCTAATTGAATGTTAAAGAAATTATGGAATTAATACGGACATTTAGCATTGGCAGTGCTGCCGCAGTCGTAATTCTTGTCTGCTTCTTTTATACAATTTTCACTTTCAAAACCGCATGCTGTCGGGTTACCTGACTGGTCCGTCTCACAGCAGCTTTCAACAAACTTTCTCCATGAACTTGCCTGATTCTTGCCCTCGTAGCTTCCAAGGTCCTCACATGTCGTAACACATTCATCGGTCCCTGTCTTGTACCCGCCGCACTCCTCTTCTACGCATGCCTTTACTGCGGTACAGCTGCAGAACTTGTAGCACATGAGCCCCGAGTATTCGGTGCAGTTCGTATTGCAGAACGCATTTGCCGTGCCGGCTTCATATATCGACTCACCCTGATCGTCCTTTATTTCACCGCAATCTACGGTCTCACCCTTTTCACATATCTCATAGGGTTCGTCGACATTGTCGTTTCCGCAGGTAAGATGTGTCTTGCATGCATCGGACTGGAACTTGCAGTTCTCTTTCATGCAGTCTTCCATTACAGGAGCATCCTTGCAGTTGGTATCAAGACATTCCATCATCGTGTCGTATTTTGCCTTTGCTGCGGGCCATGTTTTGGCGATACATTCCTCTTCGCATGTTGAATCAGCACATTCACCGACGCATTCATATACCTGATAACATGTCAGGGCATCTTTATCAACGCAGGCGTATGTATCCCAGTCAGTACATGTGGAATTACATACAGCTTCGTTGATAGGCTGCCAGTCCTCACCGAGCTCCTGACAGGGTTTTGTTTCTTTATCTTCACATATTTCGCCTTCATCTATCTTTCCGTTCCCGCATTTCTGACTCGGATAGCAGGAATAATACTCATCGTAGCATTTCTCCTCAAGGCATGCTGTATCAACTCCGCCGGAACAATTTGCAACATTGCATTCATTCAGAGCGTCATAAAGCTGTTTTCCCTCTTCCGTGCCGGCCTCTACACAAGCCGTCTTGCACGCATCATCGGTGCAGGCAGTTACACACTGGAATATCTGTGAACATGTCTTGGTCCCGCCTGTAGAGCATTTAGTGGGATCCCATCCGGTGCAGTATCTGTTACAGTCAGCATCTCCTGTGGTATAATTTCCCGGAAGTTCTGTACACGGCTTTGTATCGCCCATTTCACAAGTCTCTTTCTCATCTTTCTGACCGTTACCGCAGTTGTCGTCATCCTCTCTCGGGACACATTTGCTCAGATCGTATGCACTGCAGTCTGCGTTGCATTCCGCTTCAAGTTCAGGGTAGAAATGACCTGCCTGCCAGCACGGAACATTGCCGTCACAGAATTCGCCTTCCTCGATAGTACCGTTCCCGCACTCGGGTCCACCGCTAATGCTGTCACTGTCATTCCCCGAGTTGGAATCTCCGTCAGAACATGAAACAGAGATCAGCGCAAGGATAAACATGAGGACGAACAGAAAACTTCTCATTTTACTCTCCAATAAAAGATTTTGCCCCTAAAACACCGTAATCGAGCGTATTTTAAAAAACGGCTGTATTCTGTCAAGAGAAAATAAGAACTATCCGGAACAATGACAGCAGAGTCTCATACTCATTATGATAGCGTCTTCAACCGGGTCGCTGTAATAATTTTTTCTCATCCCTGTAACAACGAAACCTGTCTTTTCATAAAAAGATATTGCGGTGACATTGGACACCCTCACTTCAAGGAAAAGCGAGATAACGCTTCTTTTTTGCAGATATTCGAAACATTCTTTTATCAAACCCGTTGCCACACCTTTTCTTAGCAGATCTCTGCCGACAGCGATCTGTATCACTTCAGCTTCATCACAAACCACTGATATTATTAAGTATCCCGTCAGAACACCATCGTTCATGCTGCAGAAAAGAACATATCTGCCATCATTCTCCAAGGATTCCATGAAAGATCTTACAGATGTTCCGAAATGTTCAAACCCGAGAGATTCAATACCGCTTTTAACGGAGTTCAGTGCAGATCTGTCGATAATCATTTATTTTTTAGGCGAAATACATTCCACAGGACACACTTCGGAGCATTTACCGCATCCGGTGCAAAGATTCTCTTCAATGAAATAGAATGAGTCGCCCTGCATTACAGCTTCTACCGGACACTCCGCCGCACATGCGCCGCAACTTATGCAGACATCGCCGTTTATCGAATATATCATATCATTCCCCTTCTATCTTTTTTTCTTCGGCTTTACATTTTTCTGTGATTTCGTTTCCGAGGCAGTATTTTCGACAGCCGCATCGAAAATCGACGGCTGTTTGTCCTCTATCTTCTGGTTCTTTTTCTTAGCCTGCGGAACTGCTGAAGGTTTCTTTACCGGAGCCGGCACATCCTCATCCACTCTGGCAGCGCCTTTTCCTTCAGATATCTGCGCATCGTCCTTTATTTTCATGATCTTATATGTCTTCTGCGGCACGAGAACCTTTTCAGGAATGACAGCACTGTCACCGCTGGAAGCCTTCATGAACCACTCTTCGAAGTTAACAAGTCCGTCGGATGTGACAACCCCCCCCTTGTACTTCTGTTTGAATGCGGCAACTGTTTCAGAAAGTTTCTCTTTTTCCTCGCCCAGAGGCACAAGCTCTGAAACGACCCTGACTTCGTAGCTTCCGGGATAAACCCTCTGAACTCTGTTGATGTCGATCTTCGGGAAATCATTCCTGCTGACCACTTCAGAGGTACCGTCAAGATACATGACTACATAGATCATCACCTTCCTCCATCTTATGGATCTTATAAAATTGGTCCCTGTTCTGTTCTCATGACGGCCGCAGATAAGGTTATATCTGCAGAAAACACTTCTGGCAGTGCATGCCGTAGTGGCCTGTTTCTTTTTTGGGCAGTAAAGCTGTGATTCGGAACTTTTCCTTCTGCCCATGAGAGCTTTGTTAAGTTCCATGATCTTTCCGTTTAGAGGGCTCTGGTCGAGGTCTGCCCACGCCGGGAACCACTGCTGGAAAAGAAGTCCTTTTGCGGTACAGTCATGCACCGGACACGAAATGCATTCTGTCGAATGAACCTTTGTACCTTGAAGAAGTCCTTTTTCTTCAGGGTTAAAGCATATTATCCAGCCATTTTCAAAGCCTGTCATTTTTTCCCCGGCAACATTTCAGCGGAAGTCTACTCGCTGACAATAGCAAATTCAAGAAGTTTTTTTTGACTTTTGTGACTCTCATTTTATAATCCGCTAGAAGTTTGATGTTGTGCATGCTTTAAATAATTATTGGAGGCTTGAGAAATGAAGAGATTACTTATGGTTACACTACTGTTGCTGCTCGCTTCAGCTTTCATTTCCTGTAACAGTTACGATGTTGAAGGAAAGCCTGAGGTTGCTTCGAATCCGGCAAAAAAGGTTTTTGCCTATTATCCCTGGGACAGTAGTACCGCTCAAAATCCGGATGACAGTACAACTCCGGATGAAGAGGTAACAGATGAAGCAACTGATGAAGCTGCTGATACCGAAGTAAGTGATGAAACTGCCGATGAAACTGTAAATGATGAAACCGTAACGGATGAAGTAGCGGCAGATGATGATGCGGCTGTAGTAGCGCTCAAAGCCGACCTTCCTGAAAATCTCACGCAGGAATTTGAAGTATATAACAGAGGTGTTACAGGAGAGCTCAAGATATTCAAAATAAACATGCTCGATCCGGACGGGAACCTCATTGACGCCATGGACAGTGCAGTTTACAAGGACCTCTTCAAATTTCAAGTCCAGAAGACTGCGAGCGGTGTTGTGCAGGAAGGATGGAACGATAAGATCCTTACATTTGACAACCTCGCTGCAACGGAAGGAACGAATATAGCGGCCCTTTGTCCTCTTGACATCAATGTCGCCGGCGATGTTAAAAAATGTAAAAAAAGTTTCTCTGAACTTGAGTATAATGCAAAGTTCAAGATACTTCTCAGCTATAACAAGACCGCTGCAGAAGAACTTACAAAGAACCCTCCTGCTGACTATAAAATTTCAGGCGATTTCTCAATAGAGATCTGCACGAACGACCCTTCAAAAGAAAAGAGTCTGACATGCGGCAATGATGCAACAAGTTATAAGATTCAGATAACACGCCAGCCTAACAAACCTCCAAAACCGATAATAAAGGTTCTTTTTGAGTACACAACAGGTGGAGAGATGTCATACAGGAACATTAAGGATAAAGTTTCCATGAATCTTAAGGACACCTGCGTTTCAGATCCTGACAAACCTGAATCTTCAAAAACATGTCTTACTGACTGGCAGAGCAGATATTATATCAAATACAAATGGGAAATGATGGAATCTCCGACACCTCTCATTGAAAAATCACAGATCAAACTTCCCAGCAGTACAGGTTTTGCAGGACAGTGGCTTCCGGATTCCGAGGGCGATGACCCGAAAAGGGCCGAGTTCACAGGACTCATGATAACGCCGAGAAGATATGCAGAAGAGAATCCTGATTACAACGAAGATTCCTGCACAGATATATGCGGAACTACAGAACCCACAAACACGACAGGTGAGTTCTATTTCCTTGATCTCTCCAACTATCTTATCTGTCGCCAGAAATACTGTGAAAAGTTCAAAACAAAATATTATAAAGTCAACATTCAGGCTGAAACAGTAGACAAACAGACCGACCTTGTAAGCGATACCGCTGAAGTAACAGTTCTTCCGAAGATAATTCCTCAGGCGCGAGTAGTTGCTCAGCTCACATGGGACAAAGGGTATAAAACCTCCACCGAAGCAGATTCAGGAAAGGATGGCGTAAAAATAGACGTTGATATTCACATGATAAAGAAGATAAGTCTTGAAGCGCCTATTTATGGATACACTCCTCTTGAAGGCGTTCTCGGAACTAACGAACTTCCTGAAAGCGAAGTTCCTTATCATGATCCGACGAACCCTGACGATTACAGATATTTCCGGCATGATGACTGCTCATTCTCAGATAAAGGTATAAAGAGTGCCGACATCAGCGAAACTATTGCATGGAACGCATCTCTCGATATCGATAACACATGGGGCGGCAACAATTTTGAAACTCCTGAAACTATTGGTCTAGGTCCGATCGAGGACAAAGTTGATAATTCAAATAATTCCAGTGGAGGAGACGGTATTCCTGATGATCCTATACCTGCTGACCAGTATCTTGTAGTTGTCGGATATGTCAACTGCACATCAAAGTACGAAGATGGCGTGAACAGATGCGACAAGGAATATCAGGGTGAAGATTCCGCAAATGAAGTCAATGCAAGAGTTGAAATACTTGTCGACGGTGTAGATGCTCCGAGAGCCGCAAGAGTAAAGAGCGGATCAACAGTCAGGCCCGCAGACAACTATTCCGCTGAAACAAAGAATTTCAAGATAAAATGGGGTGAATGGAAAGTCGTTGCCGTCGTTAAATGGGATCCAAATCTTCCTTCGCCTGAGACAAACCCGAAATATCCCGGAGACGGAATTGTATCTGATGTTGCAATGGCAGATGAAGATATAGCAACAGATGCGAGTGCATACCAGATATGCAACTACAGCTACACAGATGCCGTTCTCGTTCCGGTATGGGATCCGACAGCGTATTATGCATATGTCAATTCAAAAAGAGATCCTAATGATGAAAATTCTCCCACGATAGGAGAATGTTACACTAAGTAATATTTAAACCGGGCGGTCTTCGCCCGGTTTTTTTTGCTTTTATTTCCTTATACCTTTAATATTCTTTCCGGTATTTAATAAAGGATCGGTATGAGAAAAATTCTCCTGTCCGCTGTATTTATCTTTTTTTACTTCAATTGCTATGCCGAGCAGAATATCTACTCAATTTATATGATGGGAACAAAAATAGGGAGCAGTACAGACAAATGGTCTGAAAAGAACGATCCTTCAGGGAACTGCATTTTAACTCTGGATTCATCATCTGAAATGGAAATAAACAGAGGTGAGTTCTCTATTAAACTAAAGTCGAGCTCCATTGTAAGAACTGCCTGCAAAACATTTACACCTGTTGACATCAGATCTGAAAGCAGTGAAATATCAAGTACTTTGAAAGCAACAGGTAAGAACATTAACGGAACCTTCAAAGCCGAAATAGAAAAAAACGGTAACATTGAGACTTTCTCATATCCTTTAAAGGATGATGTGACTTTTTTCAGCCTGATATTAAAAAAAATACCTGTTCAACAGCTCATAAAAGGGGGAGCTGCAAAAGTCATATCAGAGGACAGTCTTTCTGTAAAAGAAATAAGTTATTCGGGGATCCTGACACCTTCAGGCACCACTCGTGTAACTGTTAATTACAGCGGAGTTCCTATAGTTTTTGAGATCTTGAACGGAGTAGTTATTAAATCAGAACTGCAGAACGGGCTTATTTCTTATGTTCTTGAAGGGTATGACACCGCTTCTGAAAAAAGTGCTTCAGCCCCTTCAAAAGGAACAGATATTATTGAATCGACCGCCATAGAGAACAGCGGAATAACTGTAAAAAAACCGAGGAACACAGTTAAAGCCGTATTTTCATTCAGCGGAAAGAACGGCATGGAAATACCTGATATCCCGAAGTCCTGTTTTCAGAAAGTCATCACTGAAAAAGGTTCAGCTACAGTGACAGTGACATCAGAACTGTGCAGAGGTGATAAACCGGAGAAACAGGATACCCTTCCCAACCTGTATGAAGACAGCAATAACAGGAATATCACTGAGGCAGCCAGAAAAGTGTCTGAAGGTGCACCGGACAGCAATGAGATAATAAAAAGGATGGTCAGGTTCGTTTTCAAGCATATAAAGGATAAGAACTATAAATTCGGAAACCTTTCAGCAAGCGAAGTCCTTGCAAAAAAAGCCGGAGACTGCACCGAACACTCCACTCTGCTTGCAGCCCTTCTAAAGTCTCTGAACATACCGGTAAAAATGGCTTACGGTATTGTTCTTGATGATCAGGGACGGTTTTTCTTCCACAATTGGAATGTTGCTTTTAACGGAACAGACTGGATACCTGTAGATGCAACATTCGGAATGGAAAAAGCTGATTCATCAAGAGTTGTTCTCATTTTTGGAAGCGGATCGAGCCGGTCAAGAGAGGATGTCTCACTGACTGTACTTAAATTCATGCGCACGATTGAAATAGTTGTCATGGGGTTTGAATATGAAAAATAAATGGTTTAACTCTGCCGCAGTGAAAGGGAGTGGATTTGAACATCTTGCCGACATGACAGTTGAACTTGACTCCCTGACACCGGAAAGGATAAGGGATATAGACATACTTTTTACAAACGACCCGGCTGGATTCTTTTCAAAGTTCAGAGGAATGCATTTTACAGTTATCTGCGATAGAGAAATACCAGTTGACGATCAGCCTTCATATCTGCTTGAAAGTCACGGAAATTTCTTTCTGAGCAGAATAGGACATGATATTACAAATCTTTTTTTCCCCTTCGAACATTTTGAATATCTTGAAGAGGATGTCATTAAAAACAGAACTGCACAGGGAATAAGGTTCGGAAAACAGATAAATATCATCGGACACCTTCTGCAAAGGACCGTTTCAGTAAAGAAAGATCCGGCTGAAATAAACAATGTGATCCAGACAGTACAGTCTCTGTGCAGGAAAAAAAGCATCTCTTTTTGCATAAACGGCTCTGTGGATGACTGGTGCGGAGATCTTCCTGACGATCAGATATTCAATTATGTGCTGGAGGAGATAATATCGAACTGGGCTGAACACGGTACGGAAAACTGTGAACTTGAAATTAAAGACCGTTCTCTCATATTTTCGAACTTTTTTGAAGGAACTGTAGACCCTGTGAGGACAAAAGCCAAGCTAAGATGTCCATTCAGAAAAAAAAATACTGGAACCGGAGCGGGATTGGGGTTATATATTGTTTCATTGGCTTCTGTTAAAGGAGGGTTCGATTGGAATATTTCAGTAAAAGAAAATTCCTTTTCACTGTCGCTTTTCTTCTGATATTCGGAAATGTGTATGCACAATACACAGAAGACCCGCTTGAACAGGTGACCGATACATCTTTCGGGTACAGAAGCAAAGAACTTTCCCATTCGATGGACTCTCAGAACTGCGGGAAAGGCTGCGGAGCGATCTTGAGCCATAATTCCCAGTTCATAATGAACCCCGCCCTTGCGATGACACAGAAGCAGTTCACAATGTCAATGGTATACAACTATCTTGATTCTTTCTCTTTTTCTGTCAGTGACTCCAAGACATCTGTGGTAGCCGGCGGAATAATATATAACAGGAACAGCGGACTTAATCAGATAAAAACGAACCTTTCTTTCCCGTTCTATAAATTCATTTTCGGCGGAATAAATGTAAATGATTACATTGGCAGATTCGTTCCTGCTCAGAAAAAGAACATCAATTCACACTCGTTCGATCTCGGTATCTCAGCAACGATAACAAAATTTCTCTATGTCGGATTTGCGGCGACAGATGTATGGACATTTTACGGAAAGGCTATACCGAGAAAGATCAACTGGCAGTTCGAACTCAATTTCAATGATATGTTCTTTGTAAATAACGGCTGGCAGTATCATCTTGAACCGGATCTGGAAAAATTTCCTGACAAAAGAAGCGATCTCAAGAATTTCGATTTCTACACCGGATTCGAATTCAGAATAAGCTGGTTCAGGGCTGGCATAGGTTTGAACAATGTATCATTCAATAAGGATTTTACATGGGACAGCACGATGAAAACCATGAGTGTTGCATTCTATAAACCTTCAGGCGGAGGTATTTACGGCAATTTCATGTATGACAAGGAGTATATGACATTCTCGATAAATATAGTATGGGAACCTCCTGTGCAGCAGTGAGGCTTAAATTGGACTTTATTTCGTCAATGTATAATATTTGAATGTAACTCGAAAGGAGGGATAATATGGACGACAGAAGGAAGAAAGAAGACCGCAGGGACGATGTCCAGTTCAAACTTCCGAAAGATTCAAGAAAAGATTCTGACAGAAGGGGTCGTGAAAGAAGGACCAAGGAGAGAATCCCGGTAAAAATGTGGATTCGCAACATTGACGGAAATGCGAACTATTTTCAGCAGACCGGCAATCTGAGCGTAAGCGGAATGTATATACTCTCTCCTAATCCATATCCCGACAACACGACAATTCAGCTTGAATTCCAGGTCCCCGGAACAGATCACATTGTGAACTGCCATGCTCTGGTTTTAAGAAGCACTCCTGACGGACAGTTCATGGGTCTGAGCGTCAAGTTCACAGACATGAGCGAACGCGACAGACAGGTAGTGAGCAAAGCCGTTAACGACCTCATAAGTGAATACTGGTATATAATGGAGTGATATGAGCCGCATTTCAACCGATGCTCTGATTATCGGAAGCGGTCTTTCAGGACTATCAACAGCTCTGAGCCTTGCCGACAAAGGGATCCGTGTTATTCTGATAACCAAAGAGAGCCTTGACACATCTAACAGTGCAAATGCACAGGGCGGAATAGCAAGTGTTATCGATTTCAACAGGGACTCGTTCGAAAAACATGTTACAGACACCATCTCTGCCGGAGCCGGGCTTAACGATCCTGAAGCAGTAAGGTTCTTTGTCGAGAACGGACCTGATGCGATAAAATATTTCAAGGACCTGGGATGCCGTTTCACAGAGAACGATCAGGGAACCCTCGACCTGGGAAAAGAAGGCGGACATACGGAAAGAAGAGTTGTTCATGCCGGAGACATAACCGGTATGGAACTGATAAATACCATAAAAAAAGCCGTGCTCAACCACTCTGAAATAACTCTTCTCGAGAATCATACAGCTATCGATATAATAACAACATCAAAATTCATGCTTTCAAATTCGAACATGGCCATAGGAGCCTATGTTCTTGACAATTTAAGCGGACAAGTCATAACCGTATGCTCAAAAAGCGTCCTTATCGCAACAGGCGGATGCGGCAAAGTATATCTCTACACATCAAATCCTGATGTAACCACCGGTGACGGGGTTGCAATAGGTTTCAGAGCCGGAGTTCCCTGTGTCAATATGGAGATGATACAGTTCCATCCCACTATACTCTATCACGAAAAAGTGACGTCAATGCTTATATCAGAAGCTCTGAGAGGTGAAGGCGGAATACTTGTTGACAAGGCAGGACGGCGTTTTATGGAAAAATATCACGAAATGGGCTCTCTGGCACCGCGTGATATTGTTGCAAGGGCGATAGACCACGAAATGAAAAAGACCGGAGATGACAGTGTTTTCCTTGATATGACACATCTTGACGGAAACTTCCTCAGAAAAAGGTTCCCCAACATTTTCAGGATATGTTTTGAAGCCGGCATAGACATGCGGAAAGAGCCCATACCTGTGGTTCCGGCGGCTCATTATATGTGCGGAGGACTAAAAAGCGCCCCCGACGGCAGAACGGTCGTGCCGGGACTTTTTGTAAGCGGTGAAGTTGCTCACACAGGTCTTCACGGTGCAAACAGACTTGCATCGAACTCTCTTCTTGAAGCCGCAGTAATGGCGAAATATGCGGCAAAGGAAATGCTTGAGTACATGAACACGCTCATGCATCAGAATATAGAACCGCCAGAATGGAACGAAGGATCGGCTTCAGATAAAGACGAAAATATCGTAGTGAAGCAGAACTGGGACGAGATCAGGAGGTTCATGTGGAACTATGTCGGTATTGTAAGAAGCAATAAAAGACTCGAAAGAGCACTGAAAAGACTCGAGCTGATAAAATTTGAGATACACGAGTATTACTGGAACTTCAAAGTGACAAGAGATCTTCTGGAGCTAAGGAACATAACTCTGGTTGCAGAACTTATCATAAGAAGCGCAATGAAAAGGAATGAAAGCAGAGGACTTCACTTCAACATTGATTTTCCTGAGACAAGACCTGATGCCTTAAATACTGAAGTGCTTCCTGAAGAGATACTTTGAAACCCGTTACTGGACTATATACAGAACACCCTCATCACACCATGCAGACACAATATATTCAATATCAAGACCTTTGAACTTCTTTTTGAGTTCATCAAGAGTGATGCTCCCTTTTTTTCTTATCATGGCGAACATTGCACCCTCTTCGTCAGTTATCACTTTTGTAAAAACACTGCCATCCAGCCTGTATGTCATACCGTACATTGTCTCCTTTTCCACATCAAAGGAATATTTCTTCAGATCTATATACCCAGTTTCAAGGATATCCTCGACATTGTAAAAGAACTTATCAAAGAAAACTGAGCTGTTAATTCCTATGCTGGTCTTTCCGGTCATTGATTCTATCTGATAGGGATATGTTATTATATCCTCATCCATTGTCATCAGTGATGTGGTGTAAAAATGATTGTGTTTTATCAGATCTGATGCTATTGCCCAGAGTTTTTTCTTCTGGAATCTGTCAAAAAGATAATTGAAGAATTCCATTATGTACTCAAAAAGCATGTTATAGTCTATATCATCAGGGTCCATGGAATTCATGTCCACAGGCTGTTTCTTTATCCATTTATTCCATCTCTGTATTATCTCCCAGTTAGGCATTTCAAGCCCTTTGGCGAGCATTGTGATAATCGAGACCATTCTGCCTTTATTGTAAAGCACATCTACACCTTCAGCCATTTCGCTTATCTTCTCGAAGTCCCTTTTATTGAACTGCGAGTTCTCTACAGCTCTGTAGGGATAGCCGTGTTCTATGTTGTAATTGAACTCTCTCATCCTGTTGTACATTCTGGTGCCGGGATACATGGAAAGCCGGAAAACATTTATGCTTACAGGCCATAGGTTGAATGCTGACTCCAGATCGTTCAGGAAATCATCAAAAGTCATTTTAGGAAGTCCGCCTATGATATCAATGCCGAAAAAAAGTGACGGAAAATTTGCCATGTGTCTCATATTGTTCAATGCATTCTCGACATTGAAAGATGTCATCATGTTCTCATGAACTTTCTGGTTCACAGTCTGAAGACCGAAATTCAGGAAAACATTCATATCGGAAAGTTCCTCTATGTCCTCCCTTGATAAAAGGTCCGGTCTCACCTGCATCTCAACAAGTGTATAGGGAAGATAGGCTTTTATCATTGTAAGCAGTTTCCTGAAATGCTGATGGCTGGAATTGAAAACAGGACATCCTATTACGATCTCTGATATCTGTCTGGACGCAAAAAGTTTAAGTTCCTTCTCAAGATATCCGAAGCTGTGGTAGCGGAGATTGTTCTCATGCGAAAAATCCACACAGAAATCACATCTGAAAAGACAGCCCCTTGCAACCTCCCAGTAGACAGATGTGTTCTCATTGACATCTATCATTCCGTTCAGATAAGGCGAAGGTATCATATCCAGATCAGGCACCACCCTGGTCTCACCGAAAAGGAAGGTCTTTTTCTCCCTGTCCTTGAATATGACACCGGCGGCATGAGACAGATCGCCACTCTCCTTTTTCAGCACAGAGATCTCATACAGTGAAAGTTCAGGTTCATCCTGTATTATGAAATCAAAATCTTTTTTCAGATATTCTTCGGGATGGCTGAAACTGTCATGTCCCCAGATACCTTTCAGAGTTTTAGGCGACTTATAGCTCTCAATGAATTTCATTATGTATGCTTCGTTCCAGAAAAGCATCCTGAAAAGAACAATGTCGCAATCCTTGTTCTTTAGACTGTTTGACGATGTCGCCATATCATCGGTCATATACAGATTGACTATTTCAGTATCGATCTGTCCGCCGGAACGCTCATCCATGAAAGCTTTTATTGTAAATAGATGGTATTCCTGATTTCTGTTAATCCTTGATCTGTTAACATTTACAACAGCTACCTTCATAAGCGCCCTCTATGATTAATGAACGGAAGAATGACCGGCCCCGGCACCCGGAGCCGGACTTGAAATATTACTGAATGGAGCTCAAATAGCTGGATATGGCTTTAAACTCTCTCATTGCAAGAGCATATTCCACCTTATCACCTTCATCCTTCAGAACTTCCTCAATTATAGGAATGAAACCTTTATCCTCTGTTTTGAGAAGAGCTACAGAAAGAGCTTCTCTGACATAAGGCTCAGAATGCCTGAAAACAGGCTTAAGCTGTTCTTTATAATGTTTGATATCACCCGAGTAGCCTATCATGTAGACTGATTTCTCAACAACAGCCGGGTCTTTGTCAGTAAGCTTTTTGACATAGCAGGCTGTTTCGCTTCCGCATTCCTGTGCAAGTTTAGACCTTACAATGAATCTCTTGAACATTTCGACTGTCTTATTGGTTGAATCGTAATTTACATCAAGTCTTGCCTGTGCAAGAACTTTCTTCTGGATGTCCTCTTCCTTCATTGAAGACCCTTTGGTCTCTTTCATAATGGACTCTTTCGCCTTCTTTTCAACATTGGCGACATATTTTTCACCTTCTGAAACCATTTCACCGGCCAGCTTTATAAATTCCTGTGAGGCAGTCGGATCTGTGATCATTCTTGTGTATGCATCAGCGGCCCATACTATCGATTCATAGAAATAGATCTTTTCATTCATTTCATTATATTCGGACATCGGTTTCTGCTTTGCAACTTCCGCAAGATAAGGAAGAGCTTTCGGGTCACCGAGGATGGCAAGAGCTTCAGCACCCTTCATGACAATGGATATTTCCTGACCTCTGTCAGCAAGCTTAGCCTGAGCAATCTCTTCTTTTGAAAGGCTTCCTGCTTTCTTTTTTGCAACATTTTTTGTGAATTTCTTGCTTACCATTTTAAGAAGAGTGTCTGTGGATTTGAAATCACCGAATTTTGCAAGCTGAACAGCAAGGTGCTCTGCAAGGAACGGCTGTTTCTTTTCAGTTGCAAGCTGAGCTTCAAGTTCTGCAATGACCATGTCAACAGCCTGTTTTGAACGGATATCTGCAAGCACTATCGATGTCTTGAGCTTTGTCGTTGTTTCAATGGAAGCGATCGTTGCCATATATTCATCATCTTTCGGGCACTCGCCTTTCTTTTTGGCTTCTTCATTATTCAAATACTCAGGACAGAACTGTTTCGTAGCCCTTTCCTTGTTCTCATCCTGCATTTTATTAACAGCAGGGTTCTGACCGCCGTATGCCTTGATAAGCTCTTCTTCAGCAAGTTTACCAAGCCTTATAAGCGATTTCCTCGCTTCCGGGAAAAGACTGAAACCCTGTTCTTCATAGAAAAGGGCGGCGACAAGCGGTTTCACTGTAGAAGGATCCTGCCATTCACCGAGTACGCCGGCAGTTGTGTATTTCGTTCCGAAATCCTCTACAGGTGAATCAAATACTTTCAACACTTCGGGAACAAGGTGCTTGCTGTCCGCCGGCATTTTGGAAAGAGCTTCTATTGCGGCTCTCTTTGCGACAGATTCAGCTTTTTCACGGGTACCTGCGGCAAGTTCGGCAGGGGTATTGAGTGTGAAATATTTTGCAAGTATCGGAACACCCTCCGGTTTCTGAAGAAGACCGAGAGCCATTGCGGCGCTTTCAAGGGTCTTGAGGTTCCTTACATTGATCGAAGCGAAACATTCATCAACTATCTCTCCGATTCTCGGAACAGACATATCGCATCCGAGCTCTCCAGCCGTGAGAACAGCGGCACCGGCTTCAGGTGTTTTGTCAAGAGTTAGGATCTTTTCACATGTTTTTTCCTTGTTGACGATCTCGTTCTTCATTTTTTTAAGTGACTGCAGAGCATAGGTCCTTGACTCTTTCGGATAGAGTTTCTGAAGGTACTCGTCCTCAGGATTACATGATACTGAGAACAACAATGCCGCAATCACCATAAAAAACATCAAATTTCTGGACTTCATAGTTACCTCATTACATTAAACAGATTATTATAAGTAACCAAAACATTCATCCGACTTTAGCAGAAAAACTCAAAATATCAAATTTTTGCAAAAAAAAACATCCCGCAGAATCAGGTGTTTACAAGAGCGTCTCTTTTCTTGACATGCCCCGTTTTAGAATATAGCATTCACAGTTCATTTTAGGAGGAAAAACATGCTTTCAATACTTCCTCTGGGGTGCTACGGAAGCGACCTCGAGAACAAAAAATGCATAACGATGCAGGTAACACCTTCCACAGTCATAGACACAGGAGCCCTGCTGTCATCGCTTGATACTCCGCAACTGGTTGATATCCGTAATGTTATTATTACGCATTGCCATTTTGACCATATTAAGAACCTTCCGATATTTTCCGATTTCATGCTTTCTCTCGGAGGTCATTCCTTCAATCTTTACACTACAGAGAACATCATGAAACAGATCCTCGACCATGTTCTCAATGACCTTATCTGGCCCGATTTCACAAAACTGCCGACAAAGAAAAAACCTACGATAAACTTTATTCCTGTATATTTCGACAGACCTTTCATCATAGATCAGACCGAGTTCGTGCCTCTTGAAATGAACCATCTCGTCGAATCGATGGGGTTTATAATCAGAAAAGGGAAGTCTTCCGCTGCCTACTCGGGAGACACATACTCATGTGAAAGGTTCGTGGATGCGATAAACTCGGATAGAACGGTTAAAACGGTCTGCTGGGAAGCTTCATTCCCGAACAGGCTGGAGAAGATCGCTGTTGCATCAAAGCATCTCACGCCCGAGCTTCTCGAGATAGAACTGAATAAAGTTAAAAAGAAATGCGACATACACACTTTTCACCTTAAACCTAATCTTGAAAATGAGATAATGTCAGATCTGCTCAAAATAAAAAGCAGAATGACAATAACAGCGATGAAACAGAAAAAACCGATTTCAATTTAACTGCAGGAAGATCCGATGAACAGAGTTGTCATAGTTAATAAAATACCCGGAGAGAAACGGGTTGCGATAATCGAGGACCGTAAACTGGTCGAACTTCACATAATGAGAGCCGACACCGGGACATGCCTGGGAAACATATATTCCGGCATTGTAAAAAGAGTGCTACCCGGAATGCAGTCTGCATTTGTGGAGTTCGGAGGTTCAAGGACCGGTTTCATTTATGTGAACGACCTTAAAGCCGATATCACATATGAAGAGTTCCAGAAGTCTTTTGATGATGATGAAGACCCTGAAGAGAACAGCTCGCCTGAACCTGCAAAAGAGACAAGAAAGGCTGATATAACCCAGTTCATCAAAGAAGGACAGAAAGTACTTGTCCAGGTGATCAAGGAACCTATTGGACAGAAGGGAGCCAGGCTTACCACGCACATAAGTCTTCCGGGAAGGTTCTGCGTTCTGATGCCCACAATTTCACACATAGGAATAAGCAGAAAGATAACGGACAGAGATAAAAGGGACGAACTTAAAGATCTCGGGAGAAAAGTCCAGAACAAGGGTTACGGGATGATAATGAGGACCCTGGCGGCCGAAAGCGAATCGAAAGTCATAGAGAAAGAGGCTGTTTCACTGATAAAAAGATGGACTTCGATCCAGAACGATTTCAAAAAAGAAAAAGGGGCGGCGGTCCTTTACAGCGCTCCCGACCCTGTGATAGAGATAGTTCAGAACACTGACATAAAAGATATCAAGGAGATCATAGCTGACAACCGTGAAGATGAAAAAAATGTGCGGGACTACCTGAGTTTCTATAATGAAAACCCCGATGACATAGTAAAATTCTATGATCTGCCTTATCCGGTTTTTGATTATTACAGTATCGAATCAGAGATAGCGAATGTACTGAAAAAGAAAATATGGCTTAAAAGCGGCGGATTTCTGATCATTGAACAGACAGAGGCGCTAACAGTTATCGATGTAAACACAGGAAAGTTCATAGGAAAAGGAAATCTCGAAAGCACTGTGCTTAAGACCAATCTGGAAGCTGTGGATGAGATCGCATACCATCTCAGGCTGAGGAACATCGCAGGGATCATCGTTGTCGATTTCATTGACATGCGCAACCAGAACAACAAGAAAAAAGTTATAACTGAACTGGAAAAACTTCTGGAAAAAGACCCTGCCAAATGTTCCGTTTTCTATTTTACAAGGCTGGGACTCATACAGATAACAAGGAAAAGGACTACGGAAAGCAACATATCATCCATGACGGAGCCGTGCCCTTACTGCAGCGGCAACGGAATAATCCGTTCAAGGGATACAGTAGCATTCCAGATATTCAGGGACATCCAGAGACAGGTAAAGCTCTACGGCAGCAGGGTTGTCAGCATTGAAGCTCATCCTGATGCGGTATTTTCGCTTGAGCATAAACATTCAGACGAATTGAAGGAGCTGGTCCGCGAACTGAGAATAAACATCGAGGTCCAGTCCAACAACTCCTTCCACAGGGAACACTACATTGTTTCAGACAAAAACAGAAACTGACCTTCCGGAGGCGGCATGAGCTTTATAGCTGTTTTTCTTATCTCTTCCGGTATTCTTGCTCTGCAGATACTTCAGACAAGGATATTCTCGTTCACTCTCTGGCACCATCTTGCATATATGGTCATTACGGTAGCTCTTCTGGGTATGGGTGCAAGCGGCACATGGCTTGCCGTCAGGAAAAAAAAGCCTCAGAAACCTTACAGATTCCTCGCTTACGCATCACTTGGATTTTCCATATCGACACTTGCTTCGCTCGCCTTGGCGCTCAGAATTCCGCTTGATACTTATATGGCTGACAAAATACTTCAACTCGGGTACATATTTCTCTACTATCTTATTCTCGTCTTTCCATACTTCTTTGCAGGTGTCGTCATTTCGTTCATGTTCTCACTGATCAGGGAACGGATAAATGTCTACTATCTGTCAAATCTTCTCGGTTCGGCGATAGGAGGCCTTGCGATACTTCCTGTCATGGAGAAGATAGGAGCTGAAGGTGCTGTAATAGTGACCGCTTCATCGGGAATTCTGGCATCGTTCTTCTTCATTGCAGATAAAAAGGATAAACACCCTTTCATAATAACTGTACTTTGCCTTATCATTTTCACCGTTATCTACCCTGTGAAGGAAAAAGTGCTTCCAGTGAGATCGCCTGTCTCAAAGACGCTCGGAGCTGGGTTCACTCTCGATCCTGACCAGAAGGTGCTTTACACAAAATGGGATCGTGTGGCGAGAATAGATGTTTTTGAGAACAGGATATCTCAGGAGTTCTTCAATTATTTTCCTGAACTTAATAACAAGGTCATAACTATTGACGGCGACGCCTATACACTTCTCTATAAATTCCCTCCGGCGGTTCTAAAGGACAGGAACTACCCTGCACTCTCTGATTCCCTTTATTCTACTGCATATTTCACCCATGAAGAACCCGATGTCCTTGTTGTGGGGCTTGGCGGAGGAACAGACATCATTAATGCACTCTACCATAATGCAAATTCCGTGACAGGCGTTGAGATCAACAAAGCTATGATAGAAGTAACGCAGGATGTTTTCGCTTCGTTTGCAGGGAATCCCTACCAGGACCCGAGGGTCAACATAGTTCACAGTGAAGGAAGAAGCTATATCAGAAGAAGCGATGACAAGTTCGACATAATTCAGATGTCAGGAGTCGATACATGGACCGCCCTTTCCACAGGGGCTTATGTCATGAGCGAAAGCTATATCTACACGACAGATGCGATAAGGGAGTACATTGAACACCTGAAAGATGACGGCACGCTCAGCATAATCAGATGGCTCTTCTGGCCTCCGAGGGAAATGCTCAGGCTCTGTACGGAAACGGTCAGCGTCCTTCGCGAGATGGGAATAAAGAACCCTGAGAACAATATCGTTATAATCGGTGATGGAGCGCTGGCTTCGATACTTGTAAAGAAAAGAGCTTTCACATGGAGTGAACTCGATCAGATAGACGATTCGACCCACAGGACTTTCAAGAACAGGATCATCTATGCTCCCGGACTTAGAACCGAAGAGGAATACTACGATCCGATATTTGAAAGACAGCGTTTATCAAGAGAGACCGGCCTTCACTACCTTGATATAGGTTTCTGGTCGTTTTTCAAAGCTGTGGAGAACGGGACGGAAAAGGAATTCATCAGGAATTACGAATACGATGTTGAACCTGTTTCAGACGACAAACCGTTCTTTTTTCATTACTATAAACTGAAACATCTGTTCCAGGCCGATAATGCAACCGGATCTCTCGTGGATTCGTTCCCGATAGGTCTGCTGATACTTACGCTCAGCTTCATTCAGGCGCTTTTCTTCTCGATCCTTTTCATAATAACACCTCTCTTTTTCATGGGAAGCAGTGAAAAGGCGGTGAGTCCCGGTAGCCAGGTGACATATTTCTTCATGATAGGTACAGGGTTCATGTTCATTGAAATGTCGATCATCCAGCAGTTCGTGCTTTTTCTGGGAAATCCGGCCGATGCGATAGCCGTAACTATAATGATCCTTCTTTTCTTTACCGGCATAGGAGCTCTTTTCAGCAAAAAACTTCTCATAAAGTTCGGTGAAAAACTGATATTCAGGAACCTGATGATATTCTTTCCTCTTATTGTCATGGGATATGCTGTGCTTGTACCCTATGTCACGCATGAGCTGATCCATCTGACATATCCGATGAGAATAGTTTCATCGACACTCATACTCGCTCCGCTCGGACTTCTGCTGGGGCAGTTCTTCCCTACTGCACTTACTATCGTCGGGGAAAAGAACAGCAGTTTCATACCATTTGCCTATGCCGTCAACAGCGTGGCTTCGGTCGTGGCTTCGATATTCTCGATAATCCTTGCCATGGCTTACGGTTTCACATTCGTTTTCACTATGGCCGCTTTCTGCTATTTCATTGCAGGTGCGGCTTTCTACAGATTCGTGAAAAAACATGTCTGACAGACCGGTCGTTCTGATAATATCAGGGTTGGATCCTGCTAACGGTGCAGGGATCGGGCGGGACATAATCACAGTGAAGGAATGCGGATGCCATCCTGTTTCAATACCTTCGGTTCTGACTGTACAGAACTCGATATCGTTCGAAAGGTCATATCCGGTAGATACCGGATATATACTTGATGCTCTCGGCTCACTTGAAAAAGAGCTGTCATTCTCTTCGGTCAAAATAGGACTTCTCCCATTTGATGAAGAATGGACCGGTGTCTTGGCATCGTTCATTGAAAGATACAGCATGCCCATTGTTATAGACCCTGTATTGAAAGCTACTGCCGACAACTCGGCGTTCAATTCATTTGTCAATAATTACAAGAAGTTGATAACAGGCAGAAACAAAGTTCTCACACCTAACCTTCGAGAACTTGAAATACTTCACAAGTCCATTTACGGAAACTCAGGATCACAGCTTGAAATGGCATCGAGAATAGCAAAAGAACTTCTCTGTACGGTCATTACTACATTTGAAGGCTCTCAACCTGTTGTAAATATTACAACATCATGTTCATCCACAGACATACCGCTGACCATCCACAGACCTGAGGTCAGATACCACGGTACAGGCTGTGCATTCTCATCAGCCATTGCATCCCATCTGGCAAAAGGTGAAAGCATAGAAACCGCAGTGACAACATCCGCACTGTATATTCTTGAAAAAGTGAAAAAATCATCCCTTTTCCACCCTGACGGACAGAATTATCTTTAATGCCTGCAAATAAAATCAGCACTATCATACAACTATATTATTTGAAAAGCAGAGATATTGAAATATAATGCTCTGTTTGAAATTTAAGATCGGGAAACTATGGAGGATGTCATGAAGTTCATAAAATCTGCTCTTTTAA
>JAKLDO010000047.1 GCA_022703485.1 bacterium | reverse complement strand
AATCAGGTTTGGAGCACTGATATTACTTACATCAGAATGCCTCACGGATTTGTTTATCTGACAGCAGTTATCGACTGGCACAGCAGATTTGTCCTTTCATGGAAGGTTTCGACTACGCTGGAAGGTCGTTTCTGCCGTGAAGCACTGCTTGAAGCCATAGAAAAATACGGAGTTCCTGAGATATTCAATTCGGATCAGGGAGTTCAGTTCACAGATAAAAAGTTCACGGATATTCTTGAAAGCAGAGAGATAAAAATCAGCATGGACGGCAGAGGCAGAGCACTTGACAACATCTATATCGAAAGATTGTGGAGAACGGTTAAGTATGAAGAAATATTCCTGAAAAGCTATAACTCGGTCAAAGATCTCAGGAAAGAACTTGAGAAATATTTCAGGTTTTACAACTATGAAAGAGACCATTCCGCCCATGATTACAAGACACCCTGGAAAATTTACAGTAGAAACATGAAAGTTAAAGAAGAACTGGAAACGGCATGACAACCATGAACGGACAACAGAATTTAACAGATTACACCAATTGTTTTGAATTTTCTGTCCAGAAAAACTTGACCATTACCCCATTCTCCCGGCAACGCATCCCATGTTACTTTAAAAATATCAAAATTTGATTCTGAAAAACAATCGACAGTTAATGCGTTCACCTCTTCAAAAGACGGAATCCATGGCTTTAGTTTTAATGTCGCTAAATCATCATTTTGCCAAATAGGAATCAGTGCAAATATTTCATTTCTATCGTAAATAAAATTTTGAATTGTTGCTTCTCTTACAATTCTTTCTTGCATTGGTGCAATAAGTATGTAAGCAATATCCATTTTACTCATTGGTGCGAAAACTCCTCGCACATGGCTTCCATAAGCTAGAAGTTCTGTAAAAGCTTGCCTTTCAGTTTGTTTGCTTTTTTTCAACTCAACTACTGCCAAGCCGTTTCTTCCATTTAATACTCCTAAAAAGTCTGCTCTAATTGCAGCATCTGACTCTTTATTTAATGGCACTTCATAGGCAAAAATTGAAAGGTTAAAAATCCCTTCATACATTTCCCGATATTTTTCAATCAATATATTGTAAATTATTTCGGATGGAGTGTATTCCCAAGGCTTTTCATGTTTAATTTTTTCAGGGATATCAATCTTTTCTATTAAATCTTCAAAATTTTTTCTTTTATCCCACAAATATTTCTGAATATCTTTCTCTCTCATATTAATTATCTCTAACAAATCTGTTGATTCTCAAGCAATTTTTCATCTTTTTTGTGAATACTCATGCATCTGTTTTTGTAAAAGGACTCCCAACTCATTCAATTCCGCATTTATTGGACCACCTTGATACCCAAACACCGAACCGACTTCCTGTATCGTCATCAATCCGTGGCTGATTAATGAATCAACAAGAATTGAATCAACAGATCTTTCTAATTTTTCTATCTGAGAAAACTCTATCAATTCGCTCCAGAGAATTTTGTCCACAATATATGTAAGTTTGAGGAACTCCTTTCTGTTAGTTTCTTCCTGAACATATTTTTTAAAAAGATGTCCTAAAAACTTCGCTTTTTCCTCTGATTCAAGCCTTGAAAGTATTGAAATCAAAAAGTTTCCTGTTTTAATTTTTAGTTTTTCATCTTCATCTATTTCGGCAACCTTTTTAATTCTTTCTTCAGCTGGAATATCTTTTATTTCAAAAAGAAAGTTCATCAGATTTCTCAAGAAAACTCTATCGCTTATGCTTTTTCCGATCTTAAATACTGAAACGATATTACCTATTACTGGAATTTCTTTAATGGTGTCGTCCTTAATTATTCTATCAAGGATTATTTCCAGATTGTCTTGAAAAAAATCTCCAAATGATTCTGCAATTGCAACATCAAACATGTCCTTGCTTGTCATTTTCCCTCCAGCACAAATCTTGCTTTTTCATAACGAAGCATCTGATATGGTGTAACAAATTTGATGTCTAAACCAAGACAGACATTAGGGATTTTGATTCTTTTGGGTGAGTCTGAGAATAATTCATGTGTAACGACTGTAAATTTATTCGGCAGTGCATGAGAAACAAGATAGTAATCCGCTACCTGAAAAAATGTATTAAGCGCTGTCGGTTCATAGTTTTTTGCTTTAACCCAGCTGGAAACAGTTCCCAGTGCCGGAAAAATGGTTTCATCTGGTTTAAGAAAGAATTCACTTCCAAGGTTTGATACCCAATGCGATAACTCATCGGCTCCGGCTTCGATTTCATCTTTAACTTTTTCAATGCTGAAAACTTTTCCGTTTCTATTTTCATGAACAAGCCAGTCCCAGAATGCAGGACAGAAATCAAGTCCGTAATGACGATTCTTTGCTTCAATAAAAACATTTGAATCAAGAAGATACTTCATATCATCACTCCGAGTCTTGCACCAAGTTCTTTAAATGTGGAAAACTTAGAAAAGCCAAGGAGCTTGAATGCATCACGGTGAAGAGTGTTTCCTTCAAGAGTGCTTATAAGAAGCGCTTTTGCAAAACTGCTGCTGATTTTATATTTCTGATTGGCGTAAAAATCACCGCCGCCACTTCCTTTACTATCAGCAAACGATTTAAGCCGTTCAAGTTCATTTTTATATTCAATCCGGAATTTGTCTTGAGAAATAGCACCAATATCATAAATCCTACGAAGAATTACGAGAGTGCTGACTTTATAAAATTTTGCCAGCCGGGACATTTCCTTTTTTAAATTTTCATCGGAATTGAATTCCTTCTCAATTGAAGAAACCGGCACAAGAATTTCCGCTGCGACAGCATTGCACCATTTTTCAACACTGCTTCCGGAAAAAGAAGAAGGTTGAGTATCTGTCACTCCTGAAACACCGAGCCATATATGAGCAACTTCATGAGCGAGAGTGAACATTTGAGCAGCTTTTGTATCAGCACCATTTATAAAAATAAGCGGTGCCAGTTTGTCAGAAATTGAAAAACCTCTGAACTCCTCGACATCAAGATGGCGGTAATTATTGTTAAGATAAACCCCGCTTCGCATCACGAGAATGCCGGAATTTTCCACTTTTTCTATAAAATGACTTAATGCTGATTCCCACGAAGTCAGTTTTTTTCTTTTTTCAACATCAAACTCAAGTTTATTGCGGATTTTTTCAGCAACAATTTGTATGTTCTCGAATTCTTTAAAAGATCCTACGAAATCAAGCGGGTTCATTCCGTTCATTTTTGCATATTCCCGATACCATTCCTGTCTCTGCTGACAGATATAAATGGTATCAAGAAGGTTTGGACTCGGCTTTCGCAAATACCCGTTGGCGATCGTTCTGAAATCAGGCAGAGGCAATATTTCAACCGGAGGTTCAGACAAAAAAAAGAATCCGATCGGCGCATGAGTTGAATTAGCAAAATTTTCAAGCTGTTTCAAAGTCGGCTTTGCTGATCCTTCAATCCATGCAGAAAGTTTAGAAAATTTATGTTCAAGAATATCCATACTGTATCCGGAACGCTCACAAGCCCATAGAATAAGTTCCGGTTTTACATCCGCATACATTTAAATCTCCGCAATTAAGCACATGAATTACATTATTGTTTTAACTGAATAAATCAAATTTCTCAGAACGAATTCCCTAAAGAGAAATAGAAGTTGAGCTGTCCTTTTGCGGTGAGTCCGTATGCGATTCCGAAGGTGAACATGATGGGAACTCTGTACCACCAGACGGTGTAGAGTTTCACTTCGCCGCCGAGGCCCGCTATGAACTGGTCGTTGAACATATTGATGTCGGGAGATGCCGATCCGAAGTCAAAGAACAGCGCACCCTGGATATTCTTGAACATCAGAGGGAAAGTTCCAAGCCCCCGCTCGATCGAAATGAGGTGGAACCTGAACTCGTTATTTGTGAAATAGACATGCTTTCCGCCCATTGCGCTGTAATTATAACCCCTTACCGTAACGCTTGACGCTCCGCCGTAAATGAAAGTATCAAGATTGAGAATGTCAGTATCAAGCTCGTTACCGCCGATGACATAATAGGAGTCGGTCAGAAATCTCAGATAAAGGCGGTGCGCTGTCAGAAACCCGAGCTTGCCGTTTGGAAGAAGCAGGAAACTCAGCCTCCCCGACGGAGAGAAAGAAATTGATCTGCTATCATCAAAAAACGATTTATAGAAAGCAAGCGGAAGCGATACCGAAAACCTGTCCATATCACTGAAAAGATAGTAAGATCCGGGGTTTAACGAAAACGAAAATCCGTAATGGATCGAAGCGGAAAGACTCAGCCTGTCATCAACTTCAGGAGTTATCTCAAGCGGATCGTTCAGCTGTTTAACTTCAGCATACATTCCGCTGATCCCGACTGAAAAACCCATGGAGTGGTTCATGGAAACAATCTTTTTCGGAAATACAAAAACCGGATGATTAATTGAAGAAGAAAGTGAAAATCCTGAATTAAAATAGTTATATGCGGCACTTGTCACATGACTGCTGCCGACCTTGCCCTCTTCTCTGCCGTATGAGAAATACCACCTGAAACCGGGCCATATTGCATTGTCATAATAATTAACTACCGCATAATGCCTGTCGCTGCCGCCCCATGTCTTTGAATAGCTCAGATCGTATGACCTTTCCGTGTCGTTCGATTCGCCGGATATCGTAAATCCCAGAGTATGTGAATCCGATGAACCTTTGTAATCAGGAATTATGAGCGCCGGGAACATTCCTTCATAGAATTTCGCCTTTTTAAGTTCAGGCAGAATCTCATCAGGAGCATCTTTTTCAACATTTACAAAAGAACTCTGCCCGATTTTTCCCATTGAAATGCTTTCGGCAGGGAACCATGCAGGATAGTACCCGTCATTGTCAAATGAAATGAAATGGATGTTCCCGTCAATGAGCTTAGGGAAAAGTGCGGCAAGCTCAGGCCTGTAAAGCTGAGTAAGCTCACCGCTTGCCAGATCGAGCTTGAGCGGGACTATCTTTCCGTTCAGTTCTGAAGAGAAAACTATTTCCGTATCGCTTTGAAAATAAACCGAATACTGATCGCCCGGAACTCTGATCTCTTTCAACTCGCCGCTATTAATGTCAAAAATAAAAATATTCTTTTCGCAGTCATACAGATTCCCCGAGAACAGCAGCCTGTTTCCATCCTTTGAAACTGAAATGCTGTAGATGGAATCAAGGTTTCTGAATTCCCACTCTTTTATTTTAGTACCGTCAAGCTTCGAATGTGTTATTCTGTTTATTCCGTCACGGTACGATGAATAAAAGAAGTCACCGTTCACGCCGAAAGCCGTTTCGACCGCACTTTCACCATTTGTCAGCTTTTTTACGGATCGTTTTTTCAGATCAATAAAAAATATTTCGTTCCTCACCAATCTGTCTCCGGTCTTGATGCTCATGGGCATCAGCACCGATCCGCCGGAATATGAGAACGGATCGCCGGAAGCAACGGAAACTATTTTTTTTGTCTCTCCTTTGCTGAAACTGTATATCTTCCTTTTCATGAAACCGGAACCGGAAAACACGAACGAAGGCCCGCTGACATCAGCCGTTATCGAATGGAACCGCTCTTTTCCTCTGTATATTCCGCTGTTCTTTCCCGTTGCGGCGTTCACTCTTGATCTGTTCTTTTCGATGAAATCTCTGTAAAGCGGCGCGATCCACGATCCAAGGGTCTTTTTTGCCGCCCTCGTCGCAAGAAAAGGGATCACATCGTCTGAAAGTTCATTGAAAAAAGCTGAAAGTTTTTCTGTTCCTGCACTTTCAACAAGATATGAATAGAAATAAGCTCCGAAAAGATACTGTATGCCGCCGCCCATCCAGTGATCTGATATTCCTGACAGTTCACCGAGAGTCAGTTCGTTACCTTTAAGAAAAAAAGAATCGAACTGCGCTTTGTAGAACGGGCTGTTAAGTCTTCCTTTTCCGTCAATGAGCGACTCGCTGTATATGGCCGCACCTTCAAGCAGCCATCTCGGCGTCATGCCTCCCGGGAAATAAATGTTGCCGAAAACAGTATTTATGAACCACGGAAAACCTTTTGTCATCCCGATCTGGGTCGAATGGGTGTATTCGTGGACATGGAGCCCCTGCTCCCAGCTTTTGTAGCTGTTCAGCTCGGAATATCTTTCAGCCGGAAAAGTATAGAGAAATATTGTGTTTTTAAGATAACTTCTCGACCATCCGTTAGCCGTGTCGGTCTCTCTGTCATAAACTGTAACTATCTTTTTCTGAGGGACCCAGCCATAAAGCGCTTTTATGAAATCCTCGGACCGTTTCGCCTGTTTTATCAGCCTTGCAACCGCTCCGTCGCTCAGATTCGATGAAAAATAAATTATCTGGTGATCTGTTTCATACTTTCTGAACTTCACCCGCTCAAGAGAATACAGCTCCGGAACACTGAAAATGACAGCTATTAAACAGAAGTATCTGAAAATTCTCAACATGCAAAACCACATAAATTGCTCAGATATTTAACTTCAAACAGATGATTATTGCAAGATATGTAAAATAGTTAGGATTTTGATCGAAGCTATAAACTATTTGAGTTCTTTCTGAATTTCGAGAACTTTTTCAAGTGGAAGTCCTGTGATAATCGCTACAGTTTCAGGAGAAATTTTTGAACGAAGAGCATTTCTGCAAGTATCCACAGCTTTACGGAAAGCGCCTTCTTCTCTGCCTTCTTCTCTGCCTTCTTCTCTGCCTTCTTCTCTGCCTTCTTCTCTGCCTTCTTCTCTGCCTTCGATCTTACCCTGTTCAAGCCATTTCTGTGCAAGTGTCGGCATAACATCCTCCGTCTCACTTCCAAGTTCCGAAGTTATTATATCCATGATATCTTTTTCTTCAATATCATTCGTCCTTGCAAGATATTCAAACAGGATAAGAATGAAATCCCGGTCTTTCACAAGTCCGCTCTTTGCAAGATACTGAAAGAACACCGTCGTTTTCTCAGGGTTCATCTCTTTCATCTCCTTCATCAGGGACATCGCACTCATCAGATAGGCATTCCTCCCGAACTTTTCATTCTGCGACAGATCAAAATCCTTAGTATCAAAAAGCATGTATTCAAAATTAAGTGCGTATTTCTTCAGCGATTCAGGAATTTTCATCGACCTGAACAGGCTTTTTTCAACTTTCCATCTGCTTTTTCCATGATAAAAAACTATAGGAACAATGATCCTGAACTTTCTTTTTGCCCTGAAATCCTCTTCGAGCATCAGGTACTGGTATTTCAGAAGCTGCCAGAGAATGTTTTCATCCGGATAAGATTTATGTTCGAAAAGCACATAAACATCCGCCTTATTTCCGGTTCTGGTGTTAAGTTTGATCACAAGATCTGAAAGATGATTCCTCAGAGATTCATCGACATATCCGGAATCTTCCGTCTGAATTGAATCAAGATCCAGCAGATCAGCAACATCAGGAGGCAGCACACCTCTTAGAAAATCAGCCGAATTGCCAATATCTTTAAACACTTTCAGGAAGAAGTTGTTGTGAACAAGCCGCAAACTCTTCATTTTAAACCCCAAACACCGTGGCTTCACAAATTCTAATTCAGATTAGATATTCGGAACTGGAAAGTCAAGAAAAAACTGAATGTCTTGACTTTACCGGGTGGAATATATGAAATACATGTTGAAGTGTATGGAGGATTTAATGAACATAAAAGATAAAAAGAGCGATTTCGGGAAACTGCTTGAAGAATATTCGGATATCGATTTCGAAGTTCACAAAAGGGAAAAGAATTCAACGGTCGAGGACCAGAAAGATCTGTTCCGTCCGCCTCAGATCAGACCAGACTCGACTATCGATCTTCACGGAATGCTGAAAGAGGATGCTCTGAGACTCGTTGATATCACAGTCCGCGACATGAAAGCCCGCGGAATTCTCAAGCTCCGGATAATCACCGGAAAAGGTAAGCATTCTCAGGAAAAACCTGTGATCCCCGAAGCCATAAACGAACTTCTCATAAATCTCAAGAAATCAGGCATAATATCCCGTATTGAATGGGAAAACAGAACAGTTGAAAACTCAGGATCTGTCGATGTTCTGAGGTGATAACTCATAAATAACAAATCGCTGACAAATTATTTTTTGTCAAGCATTCTGACAAAATTATTTTTGTGTAAATTCTTGAGGGTTCAGATCACCATTTGTTCCAGTGGATCTGGCTCTTGTTGTATTTATCTTTGGGTTTATCTTTTCCTGAGGGGGTTCCGACGGGAATGAATGCAAGGGGAACTATATTTTTCGGGAGTCCTAGGACTTTCGCCACAGGTTCGAATCGGTCTTTATTGGGATAAACTGCTGTCCAGACAGCTCCGAGGCCCATTGATTCAGCCGCAAGAAGGATGTTCTGGACCGCCGCACTGCAATCCATTATCCAGTAGACCGAATCATATCCGCCATTCTGCTTTTCCATGTCACCGGCGACAATTATCCCGTGTCCTGCAGGAACCGCCATTTTTGCATAGGGAAGAACATCGGAAAGTTTTTTCAGAACATCCTTATCGTCAATGATTATGAATTCCCACGGCCTTTTATCCATCGCGCTCGGCGCCGCCATTCCGGCTTTCACAAGAAGCTCGAGCGTCTCTTTCGGGATAACGCTTTCCTTGTAGTTCCTCACACTTTTCCTTGAAAAGATCGTTTTCATCGTATCATTCATCTGTTCGCCTCCTGAAAGGGTTGACATCATAATTACCGCCATAGCAAACAACAGAGTTCTTTTCATTCAGTCCTCCTAAAAACTTATATCCATGGTCTTTTCACCGCAGTTGCCAGACTCATCACAACTAATTGCTTTTATTATGTAATTTCCCGGCTCAAAAAGTTCGTTTGATATCCCGTCTGTCATATTTCCGGACTCATCAAAAGAGGTCGCGACAATATAGAACTCACGCACACCGTAATCACCTTTGGAGTATCCTGTTCCGGACATTTCACAAAGATAGTAGTCACACGCAAAATCAAATTCACTTTCGCTGAGCATTCTGAAAATATCATATCCGTAATGCATATAGACAGAGGTCCCTTCCGTGTCTGATATCTCAATGTTCGTATATCTCGGAGGATTCGGCCACGGCTCATTTTCAGCAAAATCCTTAACCTTTACAACAACTTGAAATTTTTCAGATATTCCATCATTTCCTAAAGTTTCAGTTCTATCCGCATCGATCAGGAGAATTTCCTCGATCTCAGGAGCTGTCGAATCATTCTGAGGGACCATCAGCTGAAGAGGGTTGAGCTTTATTCCAGCTTCTGTCAGAACATTGAAATGAATGTGATGAAACGGTTTTTTGCTGAAACTGTCAGGTGTGGGCCAGAATACGATCTTTCCCGTCTTTTCCCCCGCCTTAAGGACTGTATCTGTTCCATTGATATCGTAAACCTCTTGCGGAACACTGCTGTCATCCGTGTGGTGGAGCTGGAACTCCAACCCGTTGACCGTTTTTATAACCACCTGAAAATAATAAGGACTTTCGCCGCCCATTTCTTCAACTCTGTAATATCCTATCTCCGTAACTCTTCCATCATACGGGTTGAAAATATCGACCGGCTCATCTTTTACAATGTCAACGCCCTGATGAAAATAAGCTTCACTGTAGTTTTCTGTATAATGCTGGATGTTGGCCGGAGTATGACCCACAGGATGAGGCTTGTCCTGCGGAGAAAAAGGCCATGGCATGGAATGGACCGGGACCATCAGATAATGATCTGCTTCATCAATTTTCAAACTATCTGTAACACAGCATATCTGTTCATCTTTTGTTACAATTTCTAAATATATTTCACTCCCATCTTCACAAGGTTTGCATTCGTCAGAGATCACAGTTCCAAGAATTTCCGCCACCTTTGCCGCATCATCCTTGTGCATCGTAAAAGATGTGTCAAAACCGTTCATCGTCCTTGCAACTTTAAGAGAATCAATTTTGAGCTCTGCCTCCTGAACTAACGAATTCACTCCGCTTGCAGAGAATTCATTATCTATCCGCCGCCTTGCAACGCTCACGATCTGTGTGGAACTGTCTGCATCGGCATCAGAGATTTCATCATCAGCTTCCGCACTGTCCGCATCAGCATCAGAAATTCCGCTTTCATCATGATCTATCCTTACATATTTTCTGTCAGGATCACTGCACGAAATGAAAAGGAAAAAAGTCAGAAAAAGAAAAATATATCTCAAGCTATCCTCCTGCAAGGTCCGTAAAAGTCTATCAGCATGATTTTTTTTTGCAAACTCAACCCCAACCCCTTCTCTCTCTTGAAAGAAGGGGCTTTTTTACCCTCTTTTTTTTAAGATAGGGTGGCTTGAGTTTATCGAAAGCCGGGTGAGTTGAATTTTTTTTGGCTAAAATCACAGTCATAAGTATATTCTATCCGTTTCGTTCATTTACGATAATTGGAGAATTACATGAAGTATCTGGTAACATCAGCTCTGCCTTACGCCAACGGCCCTATACATCTGGGACATCTTGCAGGGGCGTATCTTCCTGCCGATATCTATGTCAGATATCTGCGGAACATGAAAAGGGATGTCATCTACATCTGCGGAACAGATGAACACGGTGTTCCCATAACCATAAACGCGGAATCCAAAGGCGTCACGCCGGAAACTGTAGTAAAAGAGAACCACGATCTCATAGAAAAAGGATTTAAAATGGCCGGCATGTCCTTTGACATCTTCTCCGGCACACACAACGATACACATGCGGCGCTTTCACAGGAATTTTTCATCAATCTTGATAAAAACGGGTATATTTCGGTGAAAGATGTTGAACAGCTTTACTGCGAACACGACAAAATGTTCCTCCCCGACAGATATGTGGAAGGGACCTGCCCGATCTGCAAAGATACGGGAGCAAGAGGAGACCAGTGCGACAAATGCGGTAACGCTCTCAATACACTTGATCTCATTGAACCCAGATGCAAGCTGTGCGGAAAGACACCTGTTATTAAAACATCTAAACACTGGTTCCTTGACCTTGATAAATTCGAAAAATGTCTCGACAGCTGGCTTGAAAGTAAAACCAACTGGAAAAGCAATGTGAAAGCATTCTGCAAGCAGTGGTTTGAAAGAGGTCTCGAACCGCGAGGCATAACCCGTGATATTTCGTGGGGAATCCCTGTTCCGGTCGAGGGTGCGGAAGGAAAAGTGCTTTATGTGTGGTTTGACGCTCCGATAGGCTATGCATCTTTCACAAAAGAGCTTTTTGAAAAACGGAATGCAGGTCCATTGGAATGGGAAAAATGGTGGAAAGGGGGAAATGATGTAAAACTTGTTCATTTCATCGGCAAAGACAATATTGTGTTCCACTCGATAATCTGGCCCGCAATGTTAATGGGACAGAACGAAACACAGGAGTGGAAACTCCCTGACGAGATCCCTGCTAACGAATTTCTCAATCTTGAAGGACAGAAAATCTCAACCAGCAGGAACTGGGCGATATGGGTCCACGAATTCCTTGAAATATTCAATCCCGACTCTGTAAGGTTCTATCTTGCATCCAATGCACCTGAATCGAAAGATGCCGACTTCTCTTTCAAAGGTTTCCAGGATGCGAACAACGGAATGCTTGCAAGCATTTACGGCAATTTCGTGAACAGGAACCTCGCTTTCATCAACAAGTTCTTCAATGGAAAGATAGACGGCGAAGTGAAATATACTGAAGAAGATGACAAACTCTGGAACGATGTCAGAAAAGAGCTCCGTGAAGTGCTTGACTGCTACGAGACATTCAGGGTTAGAGATGCGGTATTCCATCTGATGGAGATAGGAAGGATCGCAAACAAATATTTTGATTCAATGGCTCCGTGGGCGCTCAGAAAGAACGATCCTGCAAGATGCAACGGCGTTTTCATCAACTGCCTCAATCTGATAGATACTCTCGCGACAGTCATGGAACCTGTCACCCCGGGTTCAAGCAGAAAGGTCAAGAAAATGCTCAATCAGCCCGAAGAATTCGATTTCTCTAAACTTTTCACTCCCCAGATACAGTCCGGCATCACGCTCGGACCGGTTGAAATACTTTTCACAATGATCGATGATGAATCAATTGAAAAAGAACGTGCAAAACTCGGTTAAATTAACCTGTTGACATAAATTCCGCTCAGAATAAAATCATCACAGCACTTTTATTTAAAGGAGTTTTATATGAAAAGTATTTTAGCTGTTATGCTTTTTCTGGTCCTTCTGATCGCATCGTGTGATAATTCCGTTACAAAACCCCGCATTATCACTGATGATACAGGAAATACCGGAAACACTGCAAATGATGACGATTCAAGTGACACAGGCAACACCGGCAATACGGGAAACACAGGTGATACAGGAAACACCGGAGATACAGCCGATACCGGCGATACTGCAGATACCGGAAACACCGGAAACACCGGAGACACCGGAGACACTGCTGACACAGGAAATACAGGGAACACCGGAGACACAGCTGACACAGGTGATACTGCAGATACCGGAAATACCGGAGACACTGCTGACACCGGAAATACAGGAGATCCATGCGCTCTGGTGGATTGCATAGAGAACGCTCACTGTGAAGTTATTGAAGGCGAAGCCGTCTGCCTGTGCAATACAAATTACCACATGAATTCAGAAACTTGCGTAAAAGACGATGCCTCCGAAATTCTCGGCACATTCTCTTTTAATTTTGACGGGCCTATCAATGCCGCATCAACTCAGCAGAAAGATGGCGGAGAGGGAACTGTTGACTTTTCCCATGTCGGTGTTGACTATAAATATGAGACAATGGACCTTCAGTACATCAAATCCCCTGTTGCAACACTTGAAAGTAACGGAAATTACTCCATTCTCTGGATAGAGCCGATCTCAGGATTTGTGAGCACCATCAAATTCTTCGCATTTTACATTCCTTCAGCCGTTGAAAGCGGAGAATATCCTGACGGAGGAACAAAAAGCTGGTCTGTTTTCGGAGATCTGCAGTTATCAGGGCAGAGCCTCACATTAAAATGTATCAGATCTGTCGGGGCGGAAGATTATATGGATTACAAGGTCGGAGACGCCACTATGATAGTTTCAGCGACCGGGAACACTGTGGACCCGAGCATTCTCGGATCGAATCTCAATTCTCCGATCTGCGAGGACTGATAACCGCCACCCTTTCTATTCCGCTATAATCATTAATTATTTCAAGACCTTTAATGTTCCTGAGATCTTTTATATATCCGGCGCCCTCGTGTCCTAGCTCAAGGATGAGAATGCCTTGCGGTTTTAGAAAATCAAAGGAGGCATCTATTATTTCAATGGTTTTTTCTATTCCACTCTCTCCGCCGTAAAAAGCAGCTGCAGGTTCAAAGGCCATGGCTCCAGTGACATACTTTTCCATATCGCTCTTTGATAAATAAGGCGGATTTGCTGTAATTACATCGAATTTTTCTGAAATACTGCTGAAAAGATCGCTTTTTATGAATCTGATATCTTTCCCTTCCGGAAACAGTTTTTCCGCATTGATCCTTGAGACGTCAAGGGCGTCTTCCAAAATATCTGACAGGGTGAGGTTGCAATCCATGACCCGGAGAATGCTGAGCCCCACGCATCCGCTACCGCAGCAGATATCAAGAACATCACACTTTTTTTCCGTCTTTTTTAAATGCTCTATGGCTTTTAAAACAAGAAATTCCGTCTCAGGTCTCGGGATAAGAACTCTGCGGTCAACATAGAAAACATCTTCAAAAAAAGCTTTTTCACCGGTAATGTATGCAACCGGCTCGAAGTTCGTTCTTCTATTAAGATCATTTTGAAATTTTGTATTATCTTGAACACTTATACTCTCTTTTCTTTTTAAGATCAGATCGAATCTTGATATTTTAAGCACATTGGCAAGGATCATTTCGGCATCAAGAAGGGGCGTTTCAGATATATTTCCGATTTTAACTGCGGCTTGAGAAAGAATCTCCTCAATCTTCAAAGTCATCTGAGAGACCTTCGATGTTCTGACCCATCAACAGAGCGTTCTGATAATTGATGAGCGGATCGATCACCATATCGAGCGAACCTTCCATTATGTCGCCTATTCTGTACAGGGTGAGTTTGATCCTGTGATCTGTCACCCTGCCCTGAGGAAAATTATAAGTCCTTATTTTTTCAGACCTGTCTCCGCTTCCGACAAGACTTTTTCTTTTTGAACTGAGCTCTTTTTCCGCCTTTTCCCTTTCAAGCTGAAGAATCTTGGATTCAAGAACTTTCATAGCTCTGATCCTGTTCTGGATCTGGCTTCTTTCATCCTGCATTGCAACCACGATACCTGTCGGGAGGTGTGTTATTCTCACAGCACTGTCGGTCTTGTTTACATGCTGACCGCCGGCACCGCTTGCCCTGTAGACATCTATTTTAAGGTCTTTTTCCTCGATCTTCACTTCATCGATATCATCAGCCTCAGGAAGCACGGCTACTGTGATCGCAGATGTATGAACTCTTCCCTGAGCTTCCGTGACCGGAACTCTCTGGACCCTGTGAACGCCGCCTTCATATTTCAGTCTTCCATAAACATCATCGCCTGACACAGTTGCAATGACCTCTTTTATGCCGCCGCCCTCAGATCCGCTTACGGACATTACTTCAACTTTCCATTTCTTCATTTCGGCATATCTGCAGTACATCCTGTAGACCTCTTCGGCAAAAAGAGCCGCCTCGTCTCCGCCAGTGCCCGCCCTGATCTCAAGTATGGCATTCTTTTCATCCATCGGATCTCTCGGAAGAAGAAGAATGTTTATCTCTTCGTTAAGCAGCCCGTATTTCTTCTCAAGTTCAGGCAGTTCACCCCGGATCATCTCTACAAGATCGGGATCTTTTTCAACAGAAAGCATCTCCTTCTGGTCAGATATCTCCTTGTCAAGAGCGTTCCACTCAAGATATTTATCTGAAACTTTTTTCAAATGCTTGTATTCTTTCATTAATTTAGTGTATTTTTTCATATCTGAAACTGTCTCAGGCTTGGAAAGTTCTTTTTCCATCCTCAGACAATTCTTATGAACTTCACCTAATTTTTCCCTGATATCAAGCATTTAACTCTCCACAGTAAGAATAAAAAAAATCCCCTGTCAGACTATTTTTAGCAGTATGACAGGGGAATAAAAAAAGAACGCTATTTCTTGCCGGCGTAGGAATCCCTTTTGTATTTTGCGTTGAATTTTTCAATTCTTCCGGCTGTATCAACGATCTTTGTCTTTCCTGTGTAGAAAGGATGACATGCCGAACATATTTCAACATTGTATCCTTCTTTCTTCGTTGAACGGGTAACGATCTCGCTACCGCATGAACATTTTACAGTGATCATCTCAAGTTTAGGATGTATTTTATCCCTCATCTCACATCTCCCTAATAATACAGAGCAAAAACCTGTGGAATGGTATACATGGACATTAAAAAATCAAGAATTATTTAACTGCGATTTGCAACCATTTGATTTTACTGCTCTTTCATGTAATCGTAATATTCGTTGCCAAGATGGGTTATAAGTTCTTCACCCATCATGTGGCGCAAAGTATTTTTAAGTTTTGTCTGCTGAATGAATATGTCGTGCTCAGGATAGAGACCTTCTGCAACCATCGGAGATTTGAAATAGAAGCTCATCCATTCCTGAATTCCGTAAAATCCTGCACGGGCGGCAAGATCAATGAAAAGCACCGTGTCAAGACATACCGGAGCGGCAAGAATGGAGTCTCTGCACAGGAAGTTTATCTTTATCTGCATCGGCATGTCAAGCCATCCGAAAATATCGATATTGTCCCACGCCTCTTTCGCATCGCCCCTCGGCGGATAATAGTTGATCCTCACCTTGTGATAATATTTTCCATAAAGATCGGGGTAGTTCTCAGGCTCAAGAATTGTATCAAGAACAGAAAGTTTTGAAACCTCCTTGCTCTTAAAGTTCTCAGGATTGTCAAGCACTTCGCCGTCACGGTTTCCGAGAATGTTTGTCGAGAACCAGCCTGCAAGACCGAGCATTCTTGTTTTGAGGCCTGGTCCAAGTATGGTTTTCATGAGGGTCTGACCTGTTTTCCAGTCTTTTCCTGCTATCGGAACCTTGTTCTTGTTTGCGAGTTCCTGTATTGCCTTATTGTCAACAGCATAGTTCGGAGATCCGTTGATGAAAGGAAATCCCATTTTCAGAGCGGCGTAAGCATATATCTGGCTCGGAGCCACTTCAGGATGATTTTCGTTCATCGCTTTTTCAAAAGCTTCAAGAGATTCATGTATCTCACACGGTTTGTGGTAGGCTTCTGTTGAAGCGTTCCATACAACCACGGCTCTTGTACAGCCTTTCTCGGCCATGCATTTTTTCATATCATCCATGAGCTGATTTGCAAGGTCCATGTGGTTTTTGCCTTTCTTGACATGTTTACCGTCAAGGTTCTTAACCCAGTCGTGATAGAAAACGGCTTTCATCGGCTTTATGGCTTTCATCTCTTCTTTTATCGGTTCAAGATGCTTCGGAAGAACGACATCCGCCTTTACTGCCGCCTCATACATATCATCTTCAAAAACATCCCATCCTGCGAATTCAAGATTGTCCATAGAGGTCAACGGAACGAAATCTTTAATGAGCGGAGATCTTTTATCGGTCCTTTTGCCGAGCCTGATATGTCCCATCTGGGTGACAGAGCCGATAGGTTTTGCAAGACCTTTTCTTATATTGAAAATACCTGCAAGGATAGTTGTTGTAATAGCTCCCATTCCGGGAATGAACATCATAAGTTTTCCGTCTGCCGGTCTGATCGAACGATTCATTATAAACTCCTTTAAAAACACAAAAAGTAAAACACCGAAAAAACGGGGCCGGAAAAGCAAAATCCATGCCGTCGGGATACATTAGTAATTACAGCAAATAATGTCAAAAAAATATCTGTTTTTCGTAAACATGTTTTAACCGCTGTTATAAAATGTAAAGAACATTTACGAAGTCAATTTTGTAAAATAGATGTTTTTATGTAGAATCGGAGAAGTTTTACGGAGCGTTACATGAAAAAAAAGATATATATTCCGATCATTCTGACTGTTATCATCACTGTGACCGCTTTTTTACTCAACTATTACAGGTCGCCTTTCCGGTATTATCTTTTTCCGGCGGTTCTGATATTTCTTCCTCTGCTTTGTGACAGAACATTCAAGCCGGTCGATCTTTTTAAGCCGTCAATGAACGGTCTGAAACTTTTCCTTTTTGTATCTATTGCCGTCTTAGCCGTGTACCCTTTCCTTTTCTTTTTTTACTGGATAAACTTGAAGAACAGCCAGTTCATCATTCCTGAAAACACTGAAATACTTAAAGCCGCAGGAAAAGGACTTGCCGCTGTAGCTGTGGCCGCAATACCTGAAGAGTTCTTTTTCAGAGGATATCTGCAGGAACATGCCTTTTCAGCTTTCAACAAAAGATTTGCAAAGATCATCACATTGAAAAATCTTCTGACATCACTTCTTTTCGGAGCAGTACACGCATTAGCATTCCTTGATATTACCAGAGCTTCGACATTTTTTCCGTCACTTCTTTTCGGACTTTTCACTGAAAAAAGCAACGGAAGAATATTTTACAGTATTTCTTTCCATGTAATTTCAAACATTCTGGCATTCATACTGTGGACTTTTATTAAATAGTTTTCAGAAAAGGTATTTTATACCGGCAAATCCGAGAATTATGAGAACCACGAAAGCAGCTGAAAGAAGGTTAAAGTACTTATCAATGAATTTCTTGATAGGTTCGCCGAAAAAGTAGATCATGGTGCTTACAATAAAGAACCTCGCAGATCTTGATATCACTGAAGCAAGCACAAAAAGAGGGAAATTCATCCCGAAAACACCGCTTGCTATCGTAAACACTTTATAAGGAATAGGTGTGAACCCGGCTATCAGCACAGCCGCAAAGCCGTATTCGTTGTACATTTCCTGAACTTTGGCAAAAATTTCAGGAGTGAACCCCGGTATGTAGGAAAAGAAAAAACCGGAAAGAAGTTCCCAAAGTCCCAGCCCTATGTAATATCCAAGGATTCCGCCGAGAACTGATGCGATAGAACATATCAGCGCATAATAAAATGATCTTTTTGGCTTTCCCATGTCGAGGGCGATAAGCAGTACATCCGGCGGAACAGGGAAAAAGCTCGATTCTGCAAAAGAGAGGGTCGCCAGTGCCGGCGTACCATATCTGGTGTCGGCCCAGTGAAGGACCCAGTCATAAAGTCTGCGCACAATGTTCTTTTTCTGGATCGTTTCTGTCATTTTCCCTTCCTTATTTTCTGTAATGATGTCTCATCTGTCATTTTTATCATCAGCGGTGTGACGGATATCATTCCTTCGTTGACCGCATTGCAGTCACTTCCCGGAATATCGCTGAAAAGATTCTGGTTCCCGCCTATCCAGTAATATTCATGCCCTCTCGGATCGAGCCTTTTGATAACCTCACCGCCGTAGTGCCTCTTCCCGAGGCTTGTCCAGACTATTCCCGGATCAGGAGTGTCAGCTATCGAGTCAGGTATATTAATATTGAAAAGGTGCGGAGTTGAATACAGGTCATCGCGCCCTATTTTATTTTCTATTTCCGGGATCACCCTGTCAAAAAGGGCTTCTGCCGCTTTTCTATAGGCATTTTCTGAAAACATCGAATAGTTTTTTATGTAAAGCGACACAGCAAAAGATGTTATTCCGTTATAAAATGTCTCTATCGCCGCGGCGACAGTTCCGGAGTATGTTATATCATTTGCCAGATTTCCGCCTCTGTTGATACCTGATATCGCAAAAAGCGGTTTTGAACCTATCAGTGAGTGAATTCCGAGAAAAACTGAATCGGTCGGAGTCCCTGTAACTGCAAAACGGTTCTCTTCTATCTTTTTTGCACGGAGAGGTTTTTCAAGTGTAATTGAATGACCGGCACCGCTGTTTTCATGAAGAGGCGCTGTTGTAAAAAACGGGATATTCCTCTCTTTCAGCAATGCTTCAACAGCATTAAGTCCTGCGGCATAAATACCGTCATCGTTTGTTAGGAATATTCTGTTTTTCACAATATTATAAAATGGTCGGGATGACTGGATTCGAACCAGCGACCACTTGAACCCCATTCAAGTACGCTACCCAGGCTGCGCTACATCCCGACCTTTCACAATCTCTCAAAAAGAGAGATTTATGAATTTATTACTTCTTGTTGTTAAGTCTGTCTTTGAGCACCTGGCTGTGATGGAAATTAGCCACTTTGCGCTCGCTTATTGTCAAAGGCTTATTTGTCTGAAGATTGCGGCCTTTTCTTTCTTTTTTCTTTTTAACAACAAATTTTCCGAAACCGCTGATCTGGATCTCACCGTCCTTTGCAAGACCGTTCTTGAGCTCTTCAAAGAACATGTCCACGAGTTCAGCCGCCCTTCTCTTGTTAACTTTCATCTGTTCATAAACAAGTTCAGCAAGTTCAACTTTTGTTACGCTCATTTTTTCCCCCGATTATCCGTTTACGCTTCTAGCTTCCTCGATAACTCTGTCAAACGCCTTTGGATCTTCCGCCGCAAGAAAAGCAAGAACTTTTCTGTCGATATCGATCTTGGCCTTGTTAAGCATATCGATGAATGTTGAATATGTAAGACCTCTTTCTCTGACTGCCGCATTGATCCTGGTTATCCAGAGCTTCCTGAAATCTCTTTTCTTGAGTTTTCTGTGAGCGAAAGCATACGCCCAGCCTCTTTCCACCGTTTCTTTTGCAACTCTGTAGGTCCTTGACCTGGACTGATAATTGCCCTTTGCCGCATTCATTATTGTGGCTCTTCTTCTTTTTGCCTTGAATCCTCTTTTAACTCTCATAGTGAACTCCTTTTAATTTACGAATAGGGAAGAAGTTTCTTAAATGCGGGAACATCACATCCTGTAATGATGAGACCTTTTCTGAGATCTCTTTTTCTCTTACGGGTCTTCTTTGTAAGGATGTGGCTCTTGAAAGCATGCCATCTTTTAAGTCCGCCGCTGCCTGTTGATTTTACTCTTTTTGCTGCGGCTTTATTGGTTTTCATTTTGGGCATAGTGAACTCTCCTTCAGTTTTTCTGTGAAACCATCATAGTCATTCTTTTATTTTTTACAACACTGTCCAACTCAATCTGGAGAGCATCCTCTCCGCCAAGCTCCTTGACTATAAGATTGAGATTTTCCAGCGCTTTTTCAGCAAACATTATTTCTCTGCCTCTGAAGAACACGGTGAACTTGACCTTGTTTCCGTCATCGAGGAATTTCTTGGCCTGACGGACTTTGGTCATGAGGTCGTGAGTATCGGTGTTGGGCCTGATCTTCAACTCCTTGATCTCAACAACAACTTGGTTCGCCTTGGCTTTTTTAGCCTTTTTCTTCATTTTGTAGAGGTGTTTGCCGTAGTCCATTATCTTACAAACAACGGGGTCTGTGTTCGGGGAAACACAGACGAGGTCAAGCCCGAACTCTCTTGCCTTTTCAAGGGCATCCCTTTTTGTAAGCACTCCCAGCACCTCACCGGCCGGATTTATGACCCTCATTGTAGGGGACTTAATCGTTTCATTCACAAGTCCGACACCCTGAGGACTGGCAGCAGTTTCGGTTTTGGTGTTTTTAATCAATAATAAACTCCGTTATAGTTCTGTTTGTTCAGCATCTCAATAAAATCAGCAACCCGCAGTGTCTCCTGTTCGCCGCCTCTCTTTCTGACATTGACTGTCTGAAGATCAGCTTCATTATCACCGATCACGACAATGTAGGGAGCTTTCTGAACCGACCATTCGCGTATTTTATATCCTATCTTTTCATTCCTTTCGTCAAATTTCACTCTCAATCCGTTCTGAACGAGCATCTGACGGAACTTTTCAGCAGTCTCGGCATGTTTGTCCGAAACAGGCATTACAACAACCTGAACCGGTGAAAGCCAAAGCGGGAAAGCCCCCTTGAAGTGCTCAATGAGAACGCCGAAAAATCTTTCTATCGAACCGAGAAGAGCCCTGTGGATCATTATCGGCCTGTGTTCGGCACCGTCATCTCCGGCATAGGTTATGTCAAATCTTTCAGGAAGATTGAAATCGACCTGAACTGTGGAAAGCTGCCACAGCCTGCCTATCGAATCGGTGATGTTTATGTCAATTTTAGGTCCGTAGAACGCACCGTCACCTTCGTTTGTCTCCCACGGAAGTCCTGAACTGATAAGTGTTTTTCTAAGCGCATCCTCAGCTTTGTCCCATACTTCGATCTGACCGACATATTTCTGAGGACGGGTGCTGAGGAAAAGTTTGAACTCGTTGAATTCAAAGCTTTTGAGCATGAAAAGTGAGAAATCGAGAACTCTTTTTATTTCTGATTCAAGCTGATCGAGCCTGCAGAACAGATGCGCATCATCCTGTGTGAATCCGCGAACTCTCTTCAGTCCGTTCAGTGTTCCTGATTTTTCATATCTGTAAACCGTTCCGAGCTCAGCCCACCTGAACGGAAATTCGCGATAGCTCCATTTCTTTCTTTTATAGAGCATGACATGGAAAGGACAGTTCATCGGCTTGACAAAGTAGTTCTCGCCGTCAATGTCCATCGGATTGTACATGCCGTCTTTATAAAAACCGAGATGTCCGCTCGTCTCCCACAGAAAACTTCTTCCGATATGAGGCGTGAAAACCAGTTCATACCCGTTACGGACATGCTGTTTTCTCCAGAAGTTCTCAACAACTGTCCTTACTATCCCGCCGTTAGGGGTCCACAGAACAAGTCCGCCGCCGACACTTTCAGAGAACTCGAACAGATCGAGGTCCGCACCGAGTTTCCTGTGGTCGCGTTCTTTTGCCTCTTCAAGCATTTTTATATGAGCTTCAAGAGCTTCCTTTGTTGCAAAAGCAGTTGCATAAAGCCTTTGAAGCATTGCGTTTTTCTCGTCACCTCTCCAGTATGCACCGGCAACTGACATGAGTTTGTACGCTTTTATGAAGCCCGTATCTGGGACATGAGGTCCGCGGCACAGGTCCACAAAATCACCGGAAGTATATATGGAAACCTCAGGTTCACCGAGATCTTCAATTATTTCAACTTTGTAGGTTTCACCCATTTTTTTGAAAAGCTCTACCGCCTCTTCCTTTGAAACGACTTTTCTTGTAAACGGATGTTTTGCTTTAACGATCTCGGCCATTTTCTTTTCAATGGCATCGAAATCCTCCTGAGAAAAACGGTGCGGAGAATCAAAATCGTAGTAGAAACCGTTATCTATGGCAGGACCGATGGTGACTTTGGTCCCCGGGAAAAGCTTCTGCACGGCATCAGCCATGACATGGGAAGTGGAATGTCTTATTATTTCAACACCTTCAGGGTTCTTTGCAGTAAGAACGGTCATATTGCCGCTCATTACATTTGAAGTTACATCGACAGCTTTTCCGTTAATAGAAACGGCTATTGCGGCTTTCGCAAGACCTTCGCCGATCTCTCTTTTTATGAATTCGAGCCAGCTTTCATTTCTTTCGGAAAATACCTTCCTGCCGTCGGGAAGGATGATCTCAAACATACACACCTCAATAAAAACCCTACTTTTCCAAATGGTAGGCCCGAGTGGGATTGAACCACTGACCCCTGCTACGTCAAAGCAGTGCTCTCCCGCTGAGCTACGAGCCCCCAGAAAAGGAAAAAGTGCTGGTTTTTATAGCAGTTAGCAACTTTATTGTCAATGTTTTTTCCAAAATCAGGGGTAAGCCATTGATTCTGCTGAAGAAATTATTTCATACTGCATAAATCTTTTTTCTATCCGTTTTTGCTAAACAGCTGTTCCGGCACGATTTTTTAATTTTCAATAAATAAAAAAACATGTTACTTTAACCTAAAGACTTGAAATCTGACTCAGGAGATGTTCATGAAAAAACGACTGATGTGGCTAATCCTTATCCTTTTTGTTTTAACGACAAGTGCTCATGCCGACGGTATGAAGAAAAAAAACGCTTTGGGCGGGTGGGGAGCGCCTGAATTAAAATTTTCATCCGTCGGAGACAGCAACCCTTTTTCAAAAGACTCTGATTTTGCTCTTTTCCTTGTACTGCGAGGAGGGTTCATAGTGAACAATTTCAACATCGGATTTGCCGCCAATGTTCTAGTAAACAAAGTACCTTACGACTGCAGCAGAGCAGGTGTCGCTTATGGAGATTATCCTGAGGACGACGGTGACGGCTGGGGTCCTGACGGAACTGAAGCATGTAACGATTTCAGGAATCCGGAACTTGATATTTTCTATGCCGGGATCTTTTTAGGATACACCTTTCAGCCATCCAAATTTTTCAAGATCGAACTTCTGGACTTTTTCGGTTTCGGCAACCTCAACGGAGGAGACTACGATCTTTTTGACGGCGGAGAAACATATGATCAGGATTTTTTTATAATGGAACCTGAAATATCTTTCCTTTTTGTCATTGCCAAATTCTTTGCAATCAGCCTGAACATGTCCTACAGGATACCCGCAATGCTTGACAACAATCATGATCACTATTCAGGGTGGGACATCAGCGGACCTTCGGCAGGGTTCGGCATGCGTTTCGGATATTTCAGCTACAAGAGCAGTCATTAAAAATCAGTTTTCCCCGAAACCTACTTTTCTTTATCCGGTGGATTTAAAACGCCGTCTTCAGTTGAAGATTCAAGTTGTTTTGCATTCTTTTTTGAAACTACTTTTTTGCCTGTTTTTTCTTCAATTTCCTTTCGAGTGTTTCCGGCAATTGTTCCGCCCTGCTTCGCTATTTTTTTATTTTCTTCAAAATTTTTCTTTTGATATTTCGGTTGTAGTTGCTTCCGCCAGCATATTGAGCACAAGTTCAAGATTTGTCATGTGATCACGAAGATTTTCTTTTTTCAAATCCTTGTAGTTTTTGTATTCTTTGGTTGTAAATCCGCTCCAGGCTTTTGAAGTTTCATCAGTTAGAATAGCAAATTCATCACCTTTTTTTACACCTCTGTTTTCCCACTCGTCGGTTAGTTCTTTGCGAATTTCAATGCTTTTCAGCCGCTGATTAATCCATTCTTTTGAATAACCTTTCCGCAAATAGATTTCCATCAACCGGTCAATTCCTATTTCAGGATCTTCAAGTTCATCCATCCGCTCACGACCTACTTTCGCAAGCCACATTTTAAACGGTTCGGCTTTTGGTGAAGGTATTGATTGTATTAGCCTAAACAGTTGTTCAGCGTCTGCAATGTCAGTTTTGTAATATTTGCCATCTGTAGAAATCATTTTCAGTTGGTTACACTTTGTAACCGACTCATTCCCTTCCTTAATTAAACGATGTTTCAGGACTTTCCAATAATTATTTGGATTAGGACTTTCTGTTAACACACCCACAACATCCACAACTGAAAAGTACCATTTCTCTTCCTCATCATTCCACACTGAACGCACTCTTTTCTGTTCAAAAAGTTTTATTGCCGTATCTTTTGTCATATTAAACCTCTTTAAAACCCCGGGATTTGTTTTCACAGCAAAAAATATCAAATGCCGGTTAAAAATGCAAGAATTAATTTGTTTTAGAATCGACTTTTTTGAAATCAAACATATCCATGATGTCAATCTGAAGCATTTACTGGATTTCAAGATAAAAAATTTGTCTTATTTATCCAAACAGGTAAGAATCGGTCTGCAGGTTGTTATTTCAAACATCAAATTCAGCGAGGTTGCAGGATGGGACAGACTTTTGCGGAAAAGATTTTTTCAAAGATGGCGGGCAGACCGGTTGTTCCGGGAACGATCCTCACGATCAGACCGGACCATGTGCTGACCCACGACAATTCAAGTGCGATATTTTCGACTTTCAAGAAAATGGGCGGTAAAAAGGTCAACGATCCCGGCCAGATACTCATTATTCTCGACCACATTGTCCCTGCAAGCGATGAAAAAGCGGCGGCGAACCACAAGACTGTGCGGCAGTTTGTCAAAGACCAGGGTGTGAAGAACTTTTATGACGGCGGTCACGGAATATGCCATCAGGTGGTTATAGAGGAAGGTTTCGCACTTCCGGGAAAATTCATTGTGGGAAGTGACTCGCACACAACGACTTACGGTGTCATGGGCGCTTTTTCGACAGGTATCGGCAGAAGTGAATCGGCCGGGATCTGGGCGACA
>JAKLDO010000046.1 GCA_022703485.1 bacterium | reverse complement strand
ATCAATATCTTTTTCATCTTCAACTCCAAAAATTAATTTAAATTAAAACCCTTAAATTTCAAAAAACAAGTTTATCCCGTTTCATGTCAAGGAGGGTGTCCATACAATTTATTAGTAAATGAAAACAACTTATTTAACCCTGCAAACAAATAAACATATAAAAGACATGAGCAAATATCAGACATACACTTATGTATACTTTCACTTCATTATTTATTATTTTATCACACAAACATTTTTCTATTAATCTAAAATAGAAAATCTGTCAAATTTTATTTTTCATCATTTTGTTTCATTTTTTTATAAGAATTAAACTGGGATATTTCCTTTCTTGCCATATTTTTTTCAATACGGTAAACTCAGCTGTCCGTATTTAATTAAGGTGGAATATGACAGGAAGGAAGGAAAACGACAATCTGTGGCTCCTGAAGCAGTATCGGGAGCTTATCAATGAGATCGAAAAGGCGTTTGCCGAGGTCATAAACCCGGAAAGAACGGCCGGTGACGAGATTGACTTCCCGTATGATGTGTTTATTGATAATCCGGCAAACGAGCTTGTGATCGAGATCGAGGTTCCGGGGCTTACTATCGAGACGATATCGCTCAATGCAGCGGACCAGCTTCTACAGGTGAGCGGAACGAAAGACACCCTGAGGAGCAACCGCTACCAGAACTGTGTGTGCCTTGAAAGGGAGAACGGAGCTTTTAACAAGATAATCCACCTCGGCAGAGCGGTGAACCTTTCGGCTTCATCGGCACAGCTTCAGGATGGAGTGCTGACAGTGAGGTTCCCGCTGGTCGAGGAGAAACGGGGCATCAGAAAAATAGAGATAAGGCAGTGAGGAGATAATGGCTAACGAGAACAACGGAACAAATGTGATACCGGAAATACTGCCGGTCCTCCCCTTGAAAGATTCAGTATTCTTCCCGTACATGATAATGACAGTCAATGTACTGCGGGGATTTTCGGCATCAGCCGTGAACAGGGCCATAACCGGAGAAGGTTTCCTCATGGTAACAGCTCAGAAGGACGCTACGCTTGACGAAATAAGCGACCGCAGTCTTTATCTGACAGGGACCGTGGCAACAATAGTCAGAATGCAGAAAAACTACGACGGAAGCATGAAACTGCTCATTCAGGGTTTTAAAAAAGCATCTCTGGGCGGAGTCGTTTTTGATGATGAAGGCGGATACTACAAAGCAAAAGTCCAGCCCATCGAAGAAATTGACGATTCCCAGAACATGCACGCACAGGCCCTTATGGTCGAGATACAGGCACAGATCAAGACAATAGCCGAAAAAGGGGAAATTGCCCTCCCGCCTGAAGCTCTGGGCGCTATCCAGAGTGTCAAAAATCCCGGAAGGCTCGCCGAAATAATACTCAACCACCTTTCAAAGTCGCTTGACCTGTCGCAAAGAGTGCTTGAAGAGAACTCACAGCTGAAAAAGCTCCAGATAGTCCACGAGAACCTTGAAAAAGAGATCAACCTTCTTGAAATACAGTCAGACATCAGGAACAAGGCGAAAGAAAGACTCGGCAAGGCGCAGAAAGAATATTATCTGAAAGAACAGATGAAACAGATCCAGAAAGAGCTCGGGAATGACGATCCCCATCTTTCAGAGATACAGGCTTACGAAAAGAAGCTTTCAGAAGCGAACCTGCCTGAAAATGTAAAGACCGAAGCGACAAAACAGCTCGACAGGCTCAGGACCATGAACCCGGCCGCATCCGAGACAGTCGTTGTAAAAACATGGCTCGACACGATACTTGAACTCCCGTGGAACAGTGAAACACCTGATAACAAGGATATCTCAAAAGCAGGACAGATACTTGAAGACGACCATTTCGGACTTCAGGATGTCAAGGAAAGGATCCTGGAATTCCTTGCAGTGAGACAGATCAGAGGAAGTTCCAAATCGCCTATATTGTGTTTCATCGGGCCTCCCGGAGTAGGCAAAACATCGCTCGGCAAGTCCATAGCAAGAGCTCTGGGCAGAAAGTTCTACAGACTCAGTCTCGGCGGACTTCACGATGAAGCTGAGATAAGAGGTCACAGAAGAACATACATCGGTGCAATGCCCGGCAAAATAATAGAAGGTATCAAAACGACGGGAGCGATGAATCCCGTTTTCATGCTTGATGAAATAGACAAGGTCGGCAAAGATTTCAGAGGAGACCCCTCTTCCGCCCTGCTTGAAGTGCTTGATCCTGAGCAGAATTTCTCGTTCCTCGACAACTACATCGGGATACCTTTTGACCTGAGCAAAGTGTTCTTCATCGCCACAGCGAACTGGGAAGAGACCATCCCCGCTCCGCTCAAGGACAGGATGGAAGTTATAAGACTTTCAGGATATACCGATCCGGAAAGGCTTGAGATCGCTAAAAAATACCTCATTCCCAGACAGCTTGAGAACTGCGGACTCGACAAAAAGGACATTACTTTTTCAAAAGATGCGCTTCTTTTCATATCGAGAAGATACACCAGAGAATCAGGTGTCAGGAACCTTGAAAGGAACATCGGTTCGATATGCCGTAAAGTGACGACTCTCAAAGTGCAGAAGAAACCTTTCCCCAAACTGATAACGCCTAAAGTCGCCGAAAAATATCTCAAACTGCCGCCGTTCTCAGACACAGAGCTTGATTACGACAGCCGTGTCGGCGTTGTTACAGGTCTTGCATGGACTCAATTCGGCGGAAGCACGCTTAAGATCGAGGCCAACTGGATGAAAGGAAAAGGCGGACTGATACTGACAGGACAGCTTGGCGACATCATGAAGGAATCGGCCCGCATCGCACTCTCTTTCATCCAGAGCAATGCTGAGACTTTCGGGCTGGGATCTGATTTCACAATCGAAAACAAGGACATCCACATACATTTCCCTGCCGGAGCCATACCGAAAGACGGTCCGAGCGCAGGCATCACCATAACTACAGCGCTTCTTTCCCTTTTCCTTAAAAAAGAGATCGACCCCTTGATCGCGATGACCGGTGAAATAAGCCTGACAGGAGAAGTGCTTCCCATCGGCGGATTGAAGGAAAAACTTCTTGCCGCGGGCCGTAACAAGGTCAGAGAAGTGTTCATGCCTGAAAAGAACCGTGCACTTTATGAAAGCATCCCTGAAGAGATCAAAGAAGGCATTAAAGTCCATTTCGTATCTGAATATACTGAAATTTTCAAAAGACTTTTCAGGAAATAACTCTCCCATATATTTGATTTATTTCTCAAAAACCGTAAAAATCCTGTTGAAAACACAATTTCGGGGTCATTTTATGAAAAAGGTCATCTTTCTTGCAATTATTGCGGCTTTTATTTCAGTTTCATGCAAAAACTCTTTTTTCAGCAGGTTCTTCTGCGACGAAACAAAGACAGGACAAATTACAGAGGTCGTTGACAATGAAGTTGCCGGCATGGCATCAGGCATGGAAAAAAACGAAAGCACTATGCTTGACTGGCTCAGATATCCGTCAATATCTCCGGACGGTTCACACATTGCATTCAGCTATATGGGGGACATCTATATCGTCCCTTCAAAAGGCGGCTTTGCAAGAGCGCTGACCTCTTCAGAGTACTTTGAATCAAGTCCTGTGTGGTCGGGTGACGGCTCAAAGATCGCATTCCTTAGCAACAGATACGGCAATTTTGATGTGTTTGTGATGTCCGTGAACGGCGGAGAGTCGAAAAGGCTCACTTTCAATTCAGCGAACGAAACCCCGATGACATTTTCAAATGACGGCTCAAAAATATACTTCAATTCCGCACAGATGGACAATAAAGAGAATTCCATGTTCCCTTCAAAAGTGATGCCGGAACTTTATTCTGTTCCTGTTGCAGGCGGAGAGACCGCTCTGGAGCTTCCAGTCCCAGTTTTCGACATGAAAATAAGCAGTGACGGAAAAAGATTCGTCTATCACGACAGGAAAGGATATGAAAGCTACTGGAGAAAGCACCATACTTCAAGTGTGACAAGGGATATCTGGGAATATTCCGTAGATGAAAAGAAGTTCACTAAAATATCAGATTTCGAAGGCGAGGACATGAGCCCTGTTTTCGGCGCAGACAATAATACCGTCTATTTTCTGAGCGAGAAAAGCGGATCGTTCAATGTCTGGAAAAAAGCAGGAAGCGAATTTACACAGCTGACGAAACTCGATACTCACCCCGTCAGATGGCTTTCAATGAGCAGTAACGGCACGATGTGTTTTTCATACCACGGACAGATCTATACTTTCAAGGAAGGCGGCGAACCTGTCAGACTTGATATCCACTCAAGTTCGGAAAAAGTCAGCAGCCGCATGAGAACCATGCTCGGAGCTGTCAGCGAGATCACGGTCAGCCCTGACGGAATGGAGGTCATCGCCGTACTCAGAGGTGAACTTTACGCTTTCAATCCCGAGACAGGAACGACCAAAAGACTTACAGACACTCCCAGAGAGGAAAGATGGGTCAGTTTCCATCCGGAAGGGAGAAAAATACTTTACTCGGCTTTCAGGGACGGATCATGGAATATCTATGAAATGACCGTGGAAAACAAGGATGAACCTTATTTCTTCGCTTCAACTGTTGTAACTGAGAAACCTGTCATAGCAAATGAATCGAACACTTACCAGCCGTCGTATTCACCTGACGGGAAAAAGATAGCATATCTGAAAGAACGAACGGAACTTGTCGTTTACACGATAAGTAAAGACGAACACAAGACCGTCCTGCCCGGTGACAGGAACATTTCCTATGTTGATGGCGACCAGTTCTACAAATGGTCTCCTGACAGCTCAAGGATCGCTGTGGTTTTCAATGACAGAGACCTCTGGGGCGGAGAGATCGGAATAGTGCCTGCCGACGGTTCTGAAGAAGTTGTGAACATAACAAATACCGGAACTGACGACATCAATCCGGAATGGAACGGCACAGGAACAGCACTTTCATGGTTCAATAACGGTGAAATAAAGGCATTTTTCCTCAATAGAGCCGCTTTTGACGAATTCAATCTGACAAAAGAGGAGTTTGACATAGCAAAAAAGATAAAAGATGATGCCGCCGCAAAAAAAGCTCCTGCAAAACCCGGAAATCCGGGCAAAGAACAGAAACCTGCAAAACCTGTAGAACTTGAAAAAGACGACATTGACGGAAGGATCGTCAAAATATCTCTCAATCCTGCAAATGTTCAGGACCACCTGCTCTCTCCTGACGGTGAAACTCTTTACTTCATAACAAACGAGCCCGCCGAATACAGGGTGTCAGCAATAACTCTAAGAGAGAAGAAAGACCGTGTCATTGCATCGATCCCCCATCCTAGAAACCAGTTCTTCTGGGATGCTCCGGGATTTGAGCTCATGATCGATAAAAGCGGCGCGAATCTTTTTGTCCTCGCTGAAAAAAGGGCGTACAAAATAGGCACCGCCGACGGAAAAATGAAACCTGCAATGCCTCAGGCTGAGTTCAGCGTCGACGGAACGAAAGAGAAGCAGTATCTTTTTGAGCATGTCTGGAAAACAGTTAATGACAAATTCTATGTTGAAGACATGCATAATGTTGACTGGAAGAAGTTCCATGATGAATATTCCCGTTTCATTCCTCATATAAACAACAACTATGATTTTGCTGAAATGATGTCTGAAATGCTCGGCGAGCTGAATGTGTCACATACAGGGAGCGGATACATCTATAATGATCCGTACGGTGACGACACGGCAAGGCTCGGCATATTCTTCACCTCTGTAAAAGAAGGCGTGAAAATAGATGAGATCATAAAGGGGTCCCCTTTACAGAAGGCTTCAAGCAGGATCAAGGCCGGCACAGTTATCGAAAAAATAGACGGAAATGCAGTAGCCGGAAGTTCACCTGATGTGCTTCTTAACAGGAAGACCGGAAAGTATGTGAGCCTTTCACTTTTCGACCCGGTAAAGAACGAAAGATGGAATGAAACTGTGAAGCCTGTCAACCTGAGAGCCGAATCTGAACTTCTTTATGAAAGATGGGTTGAAAAGAACAGAACCCGTGTAGATGAGCTTTCAAAAGGAAAACTCGGATATGTCCACATCAGAGGCATGAATTTCACAAGTTTCATGGACATGTACAACGACATCATGGGAAAATATCATGACCGCGAAGGTATCGTCATTGACACACGGTTCAACGGAGGCGGATGGCTTCACAACGAGCTTTCAATATTCTTCAGCGGAAAAAGCTACACTAGATACACCCACAGGGGAAGAAAGAATTTCGGAGGCGATCCAAACAATCAGTGGACGAAAAAGAGCGTACTTCTTGTAAGTGAAAGCAATTACAGCGATGCACACCTTTTCCCCTATGCCTATAAAACTCTAAAACTAGGTAAGATCGTCGGTATGCCTGTTCCCGGAACATCAACTGCGGTCTGGTGGCCGAGCATGCTGGATGAGACCCTGTATTTCGGTATCCCGCAGATCGGCATCCGCAACACAGAGGACAAATATCTCGAAAACGACCAGCTTACTCCTGATTTTATAGTTCCAATAAGCCCTGAGCAATATATAAAAGGCGAAGATCCTCAGATAGAGAAAGCCGTTTCAGTACTGCTTGAACAAGAGAAAAAACAGTGACCGTTAACACTATCAGAAACATTCCTGACGGTTCAGGGAAAAAATGTCCCGCAAGCGGGCTTCCGGTCCTGACCCTTCCTGAATTTTCAGATATTAACATTAACGGAGATTACTGGATATCTATCAGAAAGATCGGGGATTCGATCGTTTTCATTGACGGCAGAGGTGACATGAAATATCACGATCACCTCAAGTTCAGCGGATTGGTTGACAGATTCTGCATTGCGGCAGATGTTCAGAAACCTTATATTCAGATAAGAACTCTTGAATTTCTGACAGGAAGACTTTCTTTCAGAGAGATAAAAAAACAGTCAACTCAGTTCCTTGAGAACGAGGAAATAATGCCGGGACTCGTGATGATCAAAGGTCCCGGATGGCTTATGCCGATAATAGATCACGGTCTGCGGCTTTTCAAACCTTCGTTCAAAGCCGTTTCAGTTGACACATATGCTGAAGCTGTGGCCTGTGCTTTCAGTATTCTTGAAAAACACAAGCCGAACATTAATAAAAAAACTACTCTGAAAAGGAAGAAATCTCTCAGTTCGAAAGATATGGTCTTTAAACCTGAATGGGAATATTTCAACCCGTCAAACGGCTTCCGCTATAAAACAGGGTGCATTCCCGGATATCTTCTTTACATATCAATGCAAGGGGACCTCTGCAATCCTGATGACATAACCAATTCGAGCATTCTGGTAAGAAAGGTCATGGCTGAGAACAGGCTGAAGGAGATCCCTTATATAATCACCGATTTCTCAGAACTTTCCGCGATCAAGTCGATCCGTCTGCGCCAGCTGTTCGCAAAAGAAATTAAAAAAGGCGTTGCTGAAACTGATAATAACGGAGCTACAAGGTTCATCATAAAACCGGATAGCTTCAACAGAGCGCTTATCATCGCTTTTGCACCTTTCCTGAACGCTAAATATGTAATTACTGAAACTCTTGAAGAAGTGTTTGAAAAGATAAACAGTTCATCCGGCATTTTCAAACCTGAAGATCCTTTAAGGAATATAGTTGTTACGGCGGCTGACCTTGAAGAGATAAGTAATGCATTCGGGACTCTTCAGTGGGGAGGGTCGGAAGAAGTTCCTGAACTCCATATCTCTCAGGACAACCCTCTTGCATATATCTCAAAATCAATTGAGCTTATCAGAAGCGATCTCAATGATATGAGGGAAAATGAGAAAAGGATACAGGAAGAAAGAGAGAGAGAACTGAAGATCGCGAAGGATATCGCTGAATCGGTAAGCAGGGCGAAAAGTGAATTCCTTGCCAGAATGAGCCACGAGATAAGAACTCCGCTCAACGGCGTGATAGGATTTACGGACCTTCTGAAAGATACTCCTCTGTCGGCTTTACAACAGCAGTATGTAAACAATGCAAATATTTCAGGACACACCCTTCTGGGGATCATTGACGACATCCTCGATTTCTCAAAGATCGAAGCAGGCATGATGGAGCTTGACATAATAAAGACAGATATGCATGAACTGCTCAGGAACAGCGTGGATATAATCAGGTTCCCGGCTGATAATAAAGGTCTCATGGTGTTACTTGACATCGACTGCTCCATGCCTGAATTTGCAAATGTGGACCCGGTAAGGCTGAAGCAGATACTTGCAAATCTTCTCAGCAATGCCGTAAAATTCACTGAAGCCGGTGAAGTTGAGCTAAAAGTGAGGTTCAGCCGGCTTGATAACGGTAAGGGAAAGTTCTCATTTTCAGTCCGTGATACAGGGATCGGTATTTCCGTAGACCATAAGGATAAGCTTTTCAAGGCGTTTTCTCAGGGTGACAGTTCGATAAACCGCAAGTTCGGGGGCACCGGGCTTGGTCTTATCATATCTGAAAAGCTTGCGAACAGGATGGGAAGCAGAATAGATCTTGAGAGCACTCCGGGAAAAGGGACGACTTTTTTCTTTGACATAACAACCGACACTTTCAAAGAACCCTCGGGACCGGAAATACAGGATTGTCAGGAAAGCGTCATCCGTGAGATACTGCCGGGGCAGAGAGTCTCCATTCTGGTCGCTGAAGACAACAGTATAAACATGATGATGATCAAGTCTCTGATCGGCAGGATGCTTCCGCAGGCCACGCTTATCGAGGCGGCAAAAGGGATTGAAGCTGTAGAGAAATATGTAAAATACTCCCCTGATATCATCATAATGGACATTCAGATGCCTGAAATGGACGGACTTGAAGCGGCAAAAGCCATCAGAGGCATCGAAAAAGCCTCCGGCAGACATGTCCCGATAATAGCATTGACAGCAGGAGCGCTCAACACAGAACAGGAAAAGTGCATGGAAGCCGGAATGGACTGCTTCCTCACAAAACCCGTCGAAAAAGACAAGATCCGCTCCGCATTGATCTCATACCTCACTCCCCGACCCTGATTTCGGCACCTACTTCTCTATCGAAGCTTTGTACTGGTATATTTTATCTCTGAGGATGGCGGCGTACTCGAAGTCCCATTCGGATGCGGCTTTTCTCATTTCTGATTCGAGCTCCGCGATGATCTTCATCATTTTCGCTTTTGGCGCTTTCTTTATTTCGGATTTTGATTTTCCGGGGATGTGGGATTCGATGTCGAGTATTGTCTTGTTCACAATGCTTTGAGGAGTAATGCCGTGCAGTTCGTTGAACTCTTTCTGGATCTTTCTGCGTCTGAGGGTTTCATAGACAGCATTCTTTATTGAATCCGTAATGCGGTCGGCAAAGAGTATCGCCCTCCCCTTTTCGTTCCTCGCCGCTCTTCCCATCGTCTGGATGAGAGCCGACTCGCTTCTGAGAAATCCCTCTTTATCCGCATCAAGTATGGCTACAAGCGAAACTTCGGGAATATCAAGACCTTCCCTCAGAAGATTCACCCCGACAAGCACATCAAAAAGGTTCTTCCTAAGCTCCATGACGATCCTCAGCCTTTCCATCGCATCAATATCGCTGTGAAGATATTTCGCCCTGACACCACGCTCCTTCAGGAAATCGGTAAGGTCCTCAGCCATCTTCTTGGTAAGCGAAGTGACAAGCACCTTGCCCCCGACAGCCGTTTCTTTCACGATCTCATCATACAGAGCCGCGATCTCATTCTTTGAAGGAAGTATCTGCGGCATCGGATCGAGAAGCCCTGTAGGCCTGTTGATGAGTTCAATGACTTCAGACACATGGCTTATTTCGTATTCTCTTGGAGTGGCCGAAACATAAAGAACCTTATCAAGCCTTGATTCAAACTCCTCAAAATTAAGAGGCCTGTTGTCAAGAGCGCTCGGAAGCCTGAAACCGTAGTTCACAAGAACCTCCTTTCTAGACCTGTCACCACGGTACATCCCTCTGATCTGCGGGATAGTGGCATGACTTTCATCAATTATCACAAGGAAGTCCCTGCCGAAATAGTCAAGCAGAGTCGGAGGCGCTTCACCCTCCTCCCTGTTTGTAATGTACCTCGAATAGTTCTCTATACCTGAGCAGTATCCGGCAGTCTCTATCATAGCAAGGTCCTGATTGACCCTTTCGCTTATCCTCTGCGCCTCGATAAGCTTATTGTTCTTCTCAAAATACTTTATCCTTTCAACAAGTTCCTTTCTGATAAGCACGGCGGCGTTTTTCATCGTCTCCTTCTCAGCGACATAATGACTTGAAGGATAGACCCTTACACTGTCAAGATTACGGATCTTCTTTCCCTCGAAAGGTTTTATTAGGGATATTTCCTCTATTTCATCACCGAAATAAGCGATCCTTATCGCAATCTCCTCTTCATACGGAGGGAATATCTCGACGACATCGCCCTTCACCCTGAACTTTCCCCGGGTCAGATCGAACTGTGAGCGTTCATACTGTATCTCGACAAGACCTGCACACAGGTCTTTAACAGGGAAGTTGCTGCCGACGAACAGTTTCAAAGTAAGTCCTCTGTAGGCATCAGGCGAACCGATACCGTAGATCGAACTTACCGAAGCCACGATAACGCACTGCTCGTTTTCAAGCAGACTTGCAGTGGCAAAATGCCTCATCCTGTCAATATCATCATTTCTCGATGCATCCTTTTCAATGTAGGTATCCGTCGTGGGAATGTATGCTTCAGGCTGATAGTAGTCATAGAAAGAAATAAAGTAACCGACTGAATTTTCAGGAAAAAAACTCTTGAACTCACCGTAAAGCTGACCTGCGAGAGTCTTGTTATGGGCGATCACAAGCGCAGGACGGTTAAGCGCTTTTATCACATTTGCCATCACATAGGTCTTGCCTGTACCCGTCGCACCGAGTATGAGCTCGCTTTTTGAACCGTTTTTGAATCTCTCGATGAGCTTTTCTATGGCAGCAGGCTGATCACCCGCCGGATTGAACTGTGAACTGAGCCTGAATTCCATGACACACCTTAATTGAAAACCGGAAATGATTATGCCATTTATTTTAATACTTGACAAGTCCCGGGTTAAAGTTATATTTTGCCGTTATTCTTTAATTCATTTTCTGGAGGGATCCGATGAAAAAACAAATTTCCGTACTTATTATTTTTATCAGCGTATTATTTTTTATGATCGCCTGTGACGACAACAAAAAAGAAGAAGTTAATGACTCCGACACAGAAGAGACACCCGATGATGAAGGTGACTGTCCCGTAACCGTGCCTGTCGAGCATGACGGTGAAGAGATAACCGCAGCGACAGACTGGTCAGGAATACATCATATAATCGGAACACTGTGGGTGAAAGCTCCTCTCACAATGGATAAATGCACTACAATTCTTATGGATCCGAATTCCAGAATATCTGTTTCAGATGGCGGATCGATAAAAGTTAACGGAACAGCAGACAACATAGTTCCATTCCTTTCGGCAAAAGCAGTTCCCGCCGCAGGAGACTGGAACGGGATCGAGATCAAGAAAACTGCTTCAAGCGGAAACAGCTTCAAATTCACATCATTCTCACATGCAGGAAAAAGCAGTTACGGCGCAATATGGGTTGACGGAGAAGCTGAAGTTGCAATAGACGACTGTGCTTTCATAAGTATAGACAATTATGGCGTAATGTTTGAAAATGGTGCTAAAATAGAAAGCTTCACAGGCAACAAGTTTGCCTCCATCGGGACATATCCCGTACTTGTCGGCGCAAATGCAGTTCCAGCCCTTTCACCAGTTGAAACAGACGATGCAACAGACAGAATTTTTGTCCAGGCTGAAGATGTTGAAGATGCAGGAACATGGAAGAACCTCTCTATAGGTTATGAAGTGGAATATCTTTTCATTCACAAACCTGTTACTATCGAGCAGGGGAACACTCTTTTCATGAGAGAAAATGCGCATGTCGATCTTGCTGACGGCGGTTCCATGATAGCGGTTGGAACAGAGATCGCACCGATAGTTTTCACTTCAGCCAAGGAAGGACCAGGCGCAGGCGACTGGAAACAGATAACAGTCCGCGACACAGCGTCCAACGACACGAAGTTCGAATATGTCAATTTTGAGTTCGGCGGCGGAGACGATTACGGTGTGATATGGGTCGATCCGGAAGCCGCAGTATCAATAGACAACTGCAAATTCAGTGACATTCAGGGTACAGGCCTCATTTTCGACAACGGCGCCGAAATAGGAAGTTTCACAAACAATGAATTTGTCAACATAGAGACATATCCTGTAACAATAGGTGCAAACGCAGTTCCTGCACTGTCACCGATAGTTACAGACGATACCACGGACAGGATCTATGTGAAGGCAGAGGACATTGATGATGCAGGCACATGGAAAAACCTTTCCATCGGATACGAGATCGAATATCTCTACCTTCACAAGCCTATAATCATAGAAGCCGGCACCACACTTTTCATGAGAGAGAACGGACAGATAAACACCGAGAACGGCGGAGCGCTCACACTTGACGGTACTGAAACCGCTCATGTCACTATAACAAGCTACAAAGATGCTCCTGCTGAGGGGGACTGGAAACAGATAGAGATATATGACTCCGGCAGTGACGCAAATGTGTTCAACTATGCTGATATCATGTACGGCGGAAGCGATGATTACGGCCAGCTCTGGGTACAGTCAGGTGCCAAGATCACACTCAACAATGTAGTGTTCTCCAACGGGCAGACCTGCGACCTTTTCAATGAGAACGGCGAAGCGCTTATCACAGACACAGGTTCCACATATGTAACCTGTCCTGAATAAAGACCTTTTTTTCTTAAAAATCATCACTGACATCTAATTTGTATTTTTAATTCCATTCGATACAATGCTTTGAGTTTTGAAGGAGACGGAAATGGAATACTCAAAATACATTGAAATATACAACAGCGAAGTGGTTCCTGCACTCGGATGTACTGAACCGATAGCAGTTGCACTTGCGGCGGCGACATCAGCTAAAAATCTGGGAAAACCTGTCGAAAGGACTGAAATATATCTAAGCGGCAATGTCATGAAGAACGGACTCGGAGTCGGAATTCCCGGGACAGGCATGGTCGGACTTCACATAGCTGCGGCTCTGGGAATAACCGGAGGAGACCCTTCAAAAGAGCTTGAGGTGCTTAACGGCGTGACACCTGAAAACATCGATAAAGCTAAAACGATAGTCACGGAAGGTCGCGTGAAAGTGTCCATCAGGGAAAAAGTGGATAAACTTTATATCGAAGCGAACTGCTTCAACGGCACAGACCACGCAAGGACGCTCATCTGCGGAAGCCACACCAACATAGTCCTTTCAGAATTGAACGGTACAGTAATATCTAAGAAATCATGCAGTGCATTTGCTGTGAATTCCGGTGATGTTCAGACCGAGAACAAAGAGCACCACATGACCGTTGAAGGAATATGGGATTTCATAAACAATGTTCCTCTTGAAGAGATAGAATATGTAATGAAAGGGGCCGAGATGAACCGTACTATCGGACTTGAAGGTCTCACCGGAAGTTACGGACTTCAAGTCGGAAAAACTCTCAGAAAGAATATCGTAAAAGGACTTCTTTGTGATGATTTCTCCAACTGGGCGATGGCTCTTACCGCCGCGGCAAGCGATGCCAGAATGGCAGGAAGCACCCTGACAGTAATGAGCAATTCAGGGAGCGGCAATCAGGGAATAACAGTAATGCTCCCGATACTCGCCGCATCTGAACGACTTCACTGTTCCAGAGAGAAACTTATCCGCACACTCTATCTCGGCAATCTGATCGCGATACATCTGAAGGAATATATGTTCCGTCTGTCAGCTCTTTGCGGAGTGGTTACAGCGGCGACCGGAGCCGCCTGCGGAATAACATATCTTCTCGGAGGGAACCTTTCCCAGATAAATTACACGATCAAGAATATGATAGGCAACATATCAGGGATGATATGCGACGGAGCCAAGGCCGGATGTGCTCTCAAGGTTTCCACAGCCATTAGCGCCGCACTCCAGAGCGCATTCCTTGCAGCGGAGAACATTGAAATATCCGAATTCGACGGAATAATAGAAAAAGATATAGAAAAGACCATAAAGAACCTTGCAGTGGTAGCTTCAGAAGGAATGGAGGAGACTGACAGGGTTATACTTGACATAATGAGCTGTAAATAGGTGATAGCTTGAAAAAGATATTTGAAAGATACATCGACATCTCGATCAGACACAGTCTTACAATTATCCTTTTTTTCATTCTCGTGCTCTGTGCAGAGGCGTTTTATCTGAAAAACCACTTTTCGGTCAATTCAGATCTTGAAGCTCTTTTTGACGGAGAGAACCAGTCGGTCATAGATTTGCAGGAACTTTCTGCAAGGGTCGGAAGCATTGACACACTTTCGGTCATAAGCAAAGCTGATTCAATTGAAAAAAATACCGCCTTTTTCAAAGCTCTCGTGCCGGAACTGGTTAAACAGAAAGATATCATCAGGTCTGTAGAATTTGAGCAGGATATAACTTATCTCGAGGACAGAGCTCTTCTTTTCCTGCCTCTTGAAGATCTTCAGAAAATGCAGTCAAAGGTGACAGGTCTTATCGCCGATGAAGTAAAAAAAAGTCTCAGTCTGTCGGATCTGTCGGACCAGTCGGACAAGTCAGACAAGTCGGACCAGTCAGACACTCTTGAAACCGAGCTGAACCGCCTTTCTGAAAGGATAAAAAAAGAGCGGCAGCGTTATAGAATTCAGAAATACTTCGCCACGGCTGACGGAACAATGATGGAGATAAAGATCCATCCTGAAGTCGCCAGCTCTCTTGACATGAAAGAAGCCGGGAAGATCGTCGGAATTGTGGAAAACACCGTTAAAAGGATAGACCCTGCAAAATTCGGCGTCACCGTTGAGACCGGCGGAGATTACAAAAGCAAACTGAAACAGAAAAATGTCCTTCAGAACGATATTCTGTCAACTGTTGCGATCTGCATTGTCCTCCTTTCTCTTACAATAATCTTCTACTTCAGGACACTTTCATCACTTTTCATTGTACTGATACCTCTTTCTTTCGGGATCGTTTCAGCCCTTTTCACATCGATACTCATCGTCAAGGAATTCTCTCTCATATCCGCATTCAGTTTTGCAATGCTTTACGGACTTGGAATAGATTTTGCGATCCATCTGCTTTCAAGATATTCCGAAGAAAGATCAAAGGGCGTGTCAATGGCCGATGCACTTAAGATATCCTATGACAGAGTTCTCGGTTCAATAATTTCGGGAGCACTCACAACAGCTGTCGCATTTCTGTCACTATACTTCGTTGAGTTCAGGGGATTTTCAGACTTCGGCATAGTTTCAGGAATAGGAATAATAACATCTCTTGTCGCAATCGTACTTTTCTTTCCTGTTTTTGTCGTTGTAGTTGAAAAAATATATCCTGTGGCAAAAGCCCCGAGGAGACTTTCTCTGCTTTCTGACATATATAGAAAGCTTATCAGACACCCGAAAACGGCACTTGCGCTCTCAGCAGCGGTCATCGCACTGTCAGCTGTAAGTATTTTTCTTATTAAATTCGAATATGACATGGGCAACCTCTCCTATTCGATCAAGGAGAGAAACTCCACTCTTTATGCAAATTACAGGGATGAAATGAAAAAAGAGAAACGGGGTGAAATGGACAGAACTATTCCCAACTATATTCTTACCGACAGTCTGGAAGAGGCAAAAGATGCTCACAGGGCTGTTGAATCGCTCATGCTGCAGAAACACAAAAGGGAACATCCTAAAATGGTGCTTTCGGTATTCAGTTTCGTCCCTGACGATCAGGATGAGAAACTCCGGATAATAAGGAACACCCGCAGAATGATAGAAAGGAAAATGAACCTTTTCTCACCTCCGTTAAAACAACGGATAGAAAAAGAGATATTTCCCGTCCTGTCGGTCGAAAATGAGATAGAGATAGATAAACTCCCTGAATGGATAAAAGACAAGACCCGTGAAAAGGACGGCAGTTTCGGCAAGATCGTAAAAATGACATTCAGCGGAAACAAGAAAGATATAAACGCTGTTCTGGGATTAAAAGAGGATTTCGGGACCATCAAGGGAAAACTCAAGGATTATAAGAACAGAAGCACCTATTTTCTTCTTGCAGATATAAAACGAGTGATAGAAAAAGAGGTCCCTGCCGCCATACTGTTCTCGATGATCGCTGTTTTTATAACCCTCCTGATAATGTTCAGGTCATTCATTTCATCGTTTGCCATACTTCTGTCGCTTGTATCAGGAATAATACTGATGATAGGATGCTCATATCTGGGAGGAATAAAGTTTAATCTGTATAATCTTATTGTTATTCCGACAGTCGTCGGGATAGGTGTCGATGCAAGCATACACATATATCACCGATACAAGACGGACGGTCCGGAAAAGCTTCCGACAGTACTCGAAATGACAGGAGGCGCTGTGCTGTTCTCATCACTTACGACACTTACAGGATTTCTCAGCAATATCACGGCAAAACATGCAGGAGTAAGGTCCATTGCCATGATGTCATCAATAGGTATCGTCGCTGTTACAATCGTCGCTTTAGTGATCTTTCCTGTAGCGCTTACTGCATTTCATAGAAATAATCGGTCACGATAGAAATATTGCGGGCATCTTTTTCCATTTCAGCCGTTTTTTCAGGAAATTTCTGAGCAAGATCGTTTTTCTGAAGCACATCATCGGCCGCATACAGCATCGGTGAAGCATTTTCCGGAACATATATTGAATATTCCGAATTTTCAAGTCCGTAATTGCGGGACTTCACATTGAACACAGTCCTTCCGGCTGACGAGAACAGTGAATGTCCTGAAAAATCGTTATCTGCGCATATTCCGGCCATTTCAAGTATTGTCGGGGCGATATCGACATGGCTTGCCTGTTCTGTTATTTTCCCGTATTTCATCAGCGGGTGCTCCGAATAAATTATCAGCGGAACCCAGTTCGTCTCGTGTCTTATGTTTGTGTGACTCGGATTGACACCCCTCTCACCGAGGTCCATTCCGTGATCTCCTGTAATGATGAAAACCGTATTGCTGAACCACGGTTCTTCTTTTATTGAGTTAAAAAACTCCTCAAGGACCGAATCATCGTAATGCATGGTGTTAAGTATCTTTCTTTCGATCTCGGTACCGTCATAAATATCGAGGTCTTTTTCCGGTGAATCAAAAGGAACATGATTACTGATAAGGAATGCCGTAGCGGCAAAAGGTTTCCCGGATCTTCCTGCATCTTTGAGTTTTCCAGCCATTCTTCTCATCACAAGTCTATCCTGCTCCTTATCTTCCGGATCGTAGTAAACCTCATTATACCATCTGTCGAGCCAGAAACGCTGATTATCCCAGTCAGGATCTGACGCTCCGAAGAACATCGTGTGATATCCTGAATCATTCAATATCGAAGCATAGCTTTCAAGATCTTTATTAACAAAAGCTTTTGCGACCGTTTTCGTTGAATGCGGAAAAACACCGGTGTGTATGGACATGAACGAAAATATAGTCGGCTGTCCGTTGGAAAAGAATCTTGTGTAGTACGAACCTTTATCTGAAACCGCCAGCGAGTTAAGGAACGGTGTGGCTGTGACTTTCTCTCCGGAATTGAAAAGCGGGAGATTCAAAGCTTTGAAAGTTTCAAGGGAAATAACTACGAAATTCCACTTCTTATCACCATATTTCCTGCATTCACCTGTATAATGTTTCCTGAAAGGTTTGTCTGATGAGCTGAAAACCCAGTTCCCGTCTCTGTCAGCATCTTTCCACATTTTCCGGAATTCTTCTATCTTTTTCTCAACTCCCGTATAGTCATTGCCGGCTTCAAAAAGACCGTAGATATTGTCTCTGAGCAGAATGATGACAGGTGCAACTTTGGCCTGCCGCTGCTTTCCTCCGAAGAGAGGCGATCTTAAAACCATCGGGACAGCAAGAAAAGCGATCAGGAATGCAATACTTGTGATATATGCCCATTTTTCAGGAACCTTCAAATTCCTTTTAGCGATCAGGAATGCAGATCCGGCAAAGATGAACGGTATTGCAAGAAGCCGTAGTGAGCTGTATCTTCCGCCTGCATCATCCCGCAGGACATTGCCTATCGATTCAGGAATACCGTCCGTTTTTGCATAAATTGAAATAAAATCAAAAGACAGATGAATGTTAAGGAATCTAAGGATCTCATTATCAACCTGTGTTGCCGTCAGAATGAAAAAAAGAGCCGCTGCGTGAAAGAAATATATCCACGGTTTTTCCTTCCGCACAAAAAAAACTGCAAGAATAAAAGGAAAGGAGACCAGCGCTGCTCCATACCAGAAATAATAAACCGCATGATAAAGGTAGTTCGAAATATCAAGAACATAGTCAATGTTATATGGTGTTTTTCTTAAAAAAAGGAATAGCTGAAGTACCGTTCCGAGAATTCCGGCACATGCAAATAGCGCCAGATGCTTTGTGATGTTTCTGTTATTCATCAATGTCCGGTCAATTGAGATAGCTGTTGATATACATTCTGTAACTTGATGTGTAAGGTCCGTCAAATGTATATGAAGCTGTCGGCTCTGTTGCTGTGGAGAACGATTCGTTGCCTATGCTTTTTCCGAACTTTAAAGGATATTCAATTGCCGTACTGCTGCCGCTAGTATAATAAAATCCGGTGCCAGCCGGCATATAAAAACCAAAAAGATAGTATTTCCCTGAAGTTATCTGCAAGTTCATTCCCGTCGGGCCATAATAGCCGTTTGCTCCTACCGAAATAACACTTCGATAAACTCTTGTAAAACTTCCGGATTCTGCAGAACCTTCATAAACCGCAAAAGGAACATCAATTGCTCCGGACGGGGATTGGAGATGAATTTTAAAATCCGTCACAACAGCATTTTGTGATGCAAGAACATACATTCCTTTAAAATATGACGAGGTATTAGAGTTATAGAAGGTTGAAGCTTCGGATGCAATATATTCCAGAGAAGATTGAGGAGTGTCGTAGCATTTTGCACTCGTTTCTCCGTCTTTGCCGCAGTAAGGTGTTATCATTGATATTGAACAGTCGGTCTCAAAAGTCCATTCCGTACAGCCGTTGACAGCATTGGTCGTACATTTTTCAACTGAATTGCCGTTGCACTGTTTATTGTTCAGCGTACATTCACTTACACAGTTGTTGACACACTCGGCGTGGTCTGTAATGAATTCACAGTCCTTCCAGTCGCAATCTGTATCCTGATACCAGTCGAGACATCCGTATGTATCGGCACGGCATTCCTCTATCCAGTTGGCATTGCACTGAGTTGCATTCTGTGCAAAGCATGTATTGTTGCACTGACATATTTCGGTAGAAGTAGCGCCTGTGTTGAATTTCGTTCTGTATGTGCTCAGACCCTTGTTGGTTCCTGAGATCGAAGTAAGAAGCGGATACGAATTCTCAAGTGCTGTGCCGCCGAGAGTTGTTCCGAAAGATACTGTTTCAGATTTATACTGGGTGAAAATACCGTCATAAGTGCTGTAATATGATGTCATGGAACTGTCCCATGCTACACCGAAAATATAGAACTTCCCTGATGTTATCGTTACATTTTCGCCGGCACCTGTCTTGATCGGACCCGAACTGTACATCTTTCTTCCCGTTCCGGGCTCATCAACAACCCTTGTCGCAAGAACTGTATAATCGCCGTCGCTCGTGTCAGATACATATATGGCGAAAACGAGAGGCTGGCCCGTCGTGTTATCAAGGTCCATGGAAAATTCATATACAGTTGCATTTGAAGATGCCTGAATGAAAGTCCCTTTATAGACCTTCTCTCTCTGATTGCTCGCGGAATCACTTCCTATCGTGTCACCATCGGCACAGAACCTTCCGGTATCACTGCAATCCTTGTTCTCCACCCATTTCAGGCATCCGGATACAAGAGAGCATTTCATGACCTTATCACCTTCGCACTGGACCGTATCCTTTTTCAGACATTCATCAGTACAGATGATATCTTCATCAGGCATCTCTATTTCGACACATGTCTCGGTGTCCCAGCCGGTACAGTCTTCAAGGCACTTGGCTTTTCCCGATTCATATTTACCGCTGTCTATGTCGACACAGTTCTTCACTTCATCCTTTTCACAGACCTCTTTACCTTCGACTTTATCGTCTCCGCATGTACTTTCAACATATTCCACACACAGTGATTCGTCCCAGCCGTCGCATGTAAGGTTGCAGAAAGCCGTTCCCGATTCGTATTTGTCAGAGTTAAGTGTGTTGCAGTCGATCGAATTGCTGTCACAGACCTCAATTCCTTCAATTTCACTGTTCCCGCAGGTCATCGGAACGGTATCGCAGGTCTCAGTATCCCATCCGGTGCAGTCACTTTTGCATTTAGCTTTGCCGCCGTTATACAGTTTTTCATTTATTTCGACGCAGTTTATGACATCATCCTTTTCGCAGGCTTCTGCACCTTCCACCTTGCCGTCACCGCATACAGCATCTACAAATTCATCCGGAATTTCGGAATCGTTACTGTCATTCAGCTCAGCATCTTCATCAGAAGTATCGCTGTCGCTTACTGATTCCGTGTCGCTGTCACTCTTCGGTTTTGTTGTTTTAATTGATGAACTGTCACAGCCTGTTATAAAAAAAACAACGGCAAGAAAAATTATAAAATACTTCATGACCGCATATCTCCGGAAAAAGTTAATAACATGAACCCGAATTATAACTGCTCAGTTCACTCTCGCCGTAAGTTGAATTATATGCAGAGACTTTATAGTAGTATGTAGTGCTGGCATAGGGGGGATAATCATAATAAGATGCGGATCCTCCTGATTCTCCGATATAGCTGTATGTACCTGATGAAGAAGTCGAACGGTAGACGTAGTAGTTAGTTGCACCACTGACAGAAGTCCATGAAATATAGACATAACCGTCATAACTGCCGTCAGAAGCGCTCACACCGGTTGGCGGAGTAAGGGATTCAGAACTCATTGTTCCCCTTACGCATATTATACTTTTTGCAGTTGAACTGTAGTCATAAGTCATAGCAGCTGTTAAAAAATTAATGCTCCAGCTGTATGTTGTGTAATCGGAAAGAATGGTCGAACTTACAAATGTTGTGCCTGTGTGAGTTAAATTTGAATCCCAGTACTTTCCCGAAGATCCTGAACCGTATCCTGAAGTGCATGAACTGCATGAAGTGCGACAAGAATCATAACTGGTACATGAATCAGTAACTTGGCAGGCACCACCGTAGACAGTGGAGCTGCATCCACGGACAAGCGAACGGAGTTCACTTATCGTCGGCAGTCTCCAGTCGGAATAACTGTCAAACACGAGATTGCTGCAGTAAGTTGCCCCTTCCGTTGCAGAAATATTGGCGGAAAAATTTGAATTCTGCCATGTAAGGCCGGATGTTGAATCGTACCATGATTCTTCCGCCCCTACTCCATTGCAAACACCGGCAACGCATCCGTTTGCACAATATTCAATATAAATCCCTTCAGTGTTTGACCCGCAGCTTTGATAATCACAAGTGACTGTTTTATAATCCTGATATACGTCATTATCAATACAGTACTTGCTTCCAGTGTATCCGCTTGTGCCGCAGTTTTCCTTGATCTCTTCAATATCCCCGCAGCTGTCATACCAGTAGACATGACCGCTTTCACATGAATATGAATAGTGAGAAGACGGATAACAGTCATTGCTGCACAACCCCTCTCCGTAACATGTTCCGCTCTTGCTGCATGTCTGAGCTTCACCCCAGACACCGCCGGCACATATCTGATACTGATATGCCCCGTAGCATCTTCTGTCCCCGTTCGTACAATTCTCAGGTTCTATCTCAACACAGGTTGCAGTGTCCCATCCGCTGCAGTTATCTTTGCATTTTGCCAAGCCGGAAGAATATTTTGTGTCATCAATTTCGACACAGTCCATTGTTCCGCCGTCACACACTTCAGGCCATTCGACATTTGAATTACCGCAGGTCTCGCTGATATCCTCGTCAGAAGTGATATCATCGTTCACTATAGAATCATTGTCATTGGGCACTTCATTGTCATTTACTATCTCGTCATCGTTAACATTGACATCATCTGTCTGCGAAGAATCATCATCTGTCACAGCAATGTTATCCGTGTCAGGTCTCGGTTTTCCTTTTGTCGAAACTGAATCACCGCACGAAATTAAAAAAAGAAAGACAACTGCCGTTATCACCCACTTTGAACTCATTTCCATCCCCCTCCAGATAAAAAAGATGGGGAATTATACCTTAATTATTTAATGAATCAATACTTGCCCGGTATCTTGATTTAATTTTTCCGTCAGGTTACTATCCGGCGTTGATAACTGTGTGATGTATGTGTCATGAAAAAAACATGTTTTGTACTGTTTTTGATGTGGAGCCTGCTGGCATCAGCTTCGGCTTTAAGCGATGACCCGTTCAGGAAACTCATCCACCGGGTATGGGATTCAAATTCGGGTCTTCCCCAGAACTCAATTTATGCCATAACACAGGACAGTTCAGGCTTCATGTGGTTCGGTACTGCCGAAGGACTTGTACGGTTTGACGGTTTTGATTTTGATCTTTATGACAAGTACTCAGTTCCTCAGTTCACAAGCAATGTCGTGCTCGCCGTAACTGAAACAAAAGATAAATGTCTCTGGATAGGTCTGCGTAACGGCGGGCTTATAAAAAAATGCGGAAATATTTTCACTTCATTTTCAAAAGATGACGGCCTGACTGCAATGACCGTCACATCGATCCTTGAAAACGGAGACAGAATATACATCGGTACTTTCGCAGGCGGAATAACTATATATGAGAAAGGACAGTTCAGACCTTTCGAGCACAACAGCCTTCTTCCCGATTCATTCATTCACGAAATGGCCGTTTCCAAGAACGGAACCCTTTATGCCGCTACAGATAAAGGACTGTATGCAGTAAAAGACGGTGCTGTGACCAGATACGGTGAAAATGAAGGACTTCCTGAATCAAATATAAAATCGGTGCTTATAGACTCTAAAGATGACCTGTGGATCGGGACAAGCGATTCAGGACTGGTGTTTTTCAAAGACGGTATTTTCAAAACCTTCAAAAAAGAGGACGGGCTTCTTTCGGAAAGAGTGTTCGGAATAGAAGAGGACTCTCTCGGAAGGATCTGGATAGGCACTGTCGGAGGCGGCATAAACATCCTTGATAACGGAAAGTTCTTTTCATTTTCCAAAAAGGACGGACTCACCTCCGATGTTGTAAGGACTCTGTTCCGGGACAGAGAGAACAATATGTGGGCCGGAACTTTCGGCGGCGGAGTGAACCAGTTCAGAAGAGGGCTTTTCAGTTCGATATCAACAAGTGACGGGCTTAGCGGCAATGTCGTGTTCGCACTTCTTCAGGACCCTGAAGGCAATATCATCGCAGGAACATACGGCAACGGACTGAACATAATTGACAAAGCCGGAAATGTTATGGTTCTAAACTCATCCAACGGCCTTTCGGGCGACATTCCGGCCGCGATACACCGTGACAGATCAGGCAACCTGTGGATAGGCACATACGGCGCCGGTCTTAACATAATGGAAAAGAACGGAAAGATCAGACACTTCGGTCCTGCTGACGGTCTTGACATGAAATCGATAACATCCATCTTCGAGGACAGTTCAGGAACGGTCTATCTTGGCGGATTTGATAACTCTCTGGCTGTGTTCAAAGATGGAAAGTTCAGGACATTCACTGAGGAAGTTATCCTCAAGAATCGTAATGTATGGGCGATCGAACAGGATTCCGACGGAACCATACTTCTCGGGACCGACGGTGCGGGAATGATAAAAATGAACGGGAACAAGTTCACGGTCGTGAACAGGAACAGCGGGCTCAGCGATGACAAGATAACATCCATTTACAGGGATAAAGAAGGTAATCTGTGGCTGGGAACATACGATTCGGGCATAAACATCATCAAACCGGGAGGCAGTATCGTACACATCGGCAGGTCAGCCGGACTTTTTGATGAAACTGTCTATGTGATAGTGGAGGATGACCACGGGACGATGTGGATGAGCTCGAACAGAGGACTTTTTTCAGCTTCAAAAAAAGAACTCCTCGGATACCGCGATGATGGCGGAAAGATAAATGTGAAAGTTTACAGCTGGAAGGACGGCATGCCTTCTAACGAATGCAACGGCGGTTTCCAGAGAGCCGGGATAAAAACTTCCGACGGAAAGCTTCTTTTCCCCACAATAAAAGGAATTGCGGTCCTTGACCCTGCAAATGCGAAAGAGAGACCTTTCATGACATCACCTGTCATTTCCGAGGTGTATATCGACGGAGTGAAGCAGAACCCGGGACAGGCATTCGAATTAAAACCCGGCACATCAAAGATCAGAATAGAATATACAGCGCCGTCATTTTCCGTTCCTGAGAAAATAAAGTTCAGGTACAGACTTGCCGGCTTTGATGACAGCTGGAGCGCACCTTCTTCAAACCGTTTTGCGGAGATAATGAACCTTGATCCCGGCACATACAGATTTGAAGTCATTGTATCTGACATTGAAGGCAGCTGGAACAATGAGCCTGCCGCACTTGAGATCGTTCAGACTCCGGCATTTCACCAGACTATATGGTTCAGGACCGTCATTCTCCTTCTCATCGCACTTGTGATATTCATCCCGGTGAACATCAAGCTCAAGAAAATGAAAGTGGCTAATGAAGAACTTGCCGACATCGTGACTGAAACTGAAGAACAGATAAAACAGATAAGCGAAGAGCTCGATACTAAATACGCTTCAAGCAGTCTGAGCGAGGAGGACCTTCAGTTCTACAAGGACATAATTGAAAAATACATGGCGGCTAACAAGCCGTACCTTGATAACGAGCTTACTATAAGAAAGCTTGCGGCGATGCTTGAAATGCAGCCTCACCACCTTTCACAAGTCATAAACAGCGCGCTCAACAGCAACTTCTACACTTATATCAACAAGTACAGGATCGACGAAGTGATAAACATGATGAAAGACCCGCAGAAAAAGCACTACACCATCCTTGCAATAGCCTACGACTCAGGATTCAAATCAAAATCATCCTTCAATACCATCTTCAAGAAAATGACCGGAAAAACCCCCAGCGAATACAGGGAAGAGATCGATTCTTAAATTGACATTCGTTTTAAAATACTTAACTTAAAATAAGTTCTTAAATTTATAAAAAGATTAACATTTGCAAATAGTTTTGCTCACATAATTTTAAGGAAATTATCTGAGGTCTATGAAAACACTGAATCGTCAATCCCCTGTAAAATAGTGCACATCAATAAAATTACTTTCATTCTCCCCTGATTTCATCTACAATCTAGCGTGCTCCTGTTCTATTTACCCTTTATAGAAGGAGGGATTCCATGGCAAAAAAAGTTAAACTTGTTGCAACGACAAAGACAGATTTCATCAAAGTTCTCAAAGAGAACGTCGGCATCGAGATGACCAACGATCA
>JAKLDO010000045.1 GCA_022703485.1 bacterium | reverse complement strand
AGCGGTGTTGAAGAGTTATTATCATCACATTTTTTCATATTAGGCGGATTTGTACATTTCTGGAGTTTCACAGAATAGATGTCATCAGTACACGGATTAACATCATGACAGCTTTCATTCGATTCAACTTTTCCGGGATCGGGGAATTCGGCTACGCATACACCATTTGGAAATAAATATATCATACTGTAATCTTTCATTACTGTGAGGTCCTGCATATACTTAATACTGCTGTCAAGCATCCACTCATCATCTGTTTCAAGATTGACCACTTTCTGATATCCCGCAGTCGCATCATCGTGATCTCCATCAACCCACCCGGCATAAGGATAATTAATAAATCCTCTGCCGTTATTGCCCGTAACTGTGTCTGTAAGTATTCTTTCTGTACGGTTCACAAGATCAAAAAGAACGACTGACATACCGTTATGAGCCATGAAATCACCCGAATAAAGCATCCACTCCCTTCTGCTTGAATAGATCAGATATGATCCGTACACAAACGGCGCATAAGTTGACTTCAATAAAAAGATCTCTACCGGTTTAACTTCAAGTGTTTCAAGGTCAGCTTCCCAGATGCCTGAACGGAAAAATCCCTTAGAAAAAATATCTCCACCTATATACTCATCACCTTTTCCAATTATTGCATTTATATATGCCTTTTTCCCATCATGGTGAAAACTGTAAACCTTGTATCCTTCCAGTTTTTTTTCCGTACCGTTACGGATATCATAAATATGAAGCCAGCCGGGGTATTCTTCTCTATAAACAACAAAAGGCCATACCACCCGAGGTTCATGGCAGTCATTTTCAAATCCGGCTATCCGCTTTAACTCCCAGTCACCATTCATTGTGCCAAGATAACATGACTGGTTCTTACCTGCAGACATTGTTTCAGATAAATAAGAAAACACTACAAATTCATTATCAATACTAAAAGAACTGAGTGACCCCCTTATCTCTCCCGGAAAGGTGCTGGTAAATATTACCTTGACGCTCCCGTCACTACGGTTGCAACGATAAACTGTCCTGCTGGTTCCAGAATTCCCTTTCGTAAAGTAATAATATTTTTCACTCAGATCAACAGAGGCTACATTGTAATTGTTTGTTGAATCTTTTGAAAGCACCTGATCTGCAAAATATCTATCAGGAAGGAAGCATAACTCATCAGATGATCTGGGCCAGAAACACAGTTCATCGCCTGTTTCAGGAACAGGCAGACAGGTTTTGTCGGCAAAATCTTCATCCGGTTCTTCAAAATCAGGTCTTTCATATGGAATATCGTCATCTATATTGCCGTCTATATCTTCTTCAGAATCGTCATTTTCTGTATCTTCCGTCTCCGTTAAAACTTCGTCGGACAAGTCATCGGAAATATCGACATCTGCCAACAAATCAGAATCACTGTCAATCATTGTATCTGAATCGTTTTCGGGATTATTGGAATTACAAGAGGTGCATGACCAGAAAAGGAATAGAAGAAAAATTATCAGAATGCTGCGCATAAATTCCTCCAACTCACCCGGTCTTCGTAAACTCAGCCCACCCTCTCTTCAACGAAAAGAGGGTTAAACTCCCCTTCTTTCCTATAGAGAGAAGGGGGCGGGGGATGAGTTACCACCCGTCAACTTCACAGTTGTTTTCATTATATCCGTTGCAGGTCGAATTACAAGCGGCTGTGCCTCCTATGTATTCAGGATCAAGTGTCGTACATTCAACTGAATTTCCGTCACACAGCTCTCCGGGTTCTGTAACTCCGTTTCCGCACACTGCAGGAACATCGTTACTCGTGCTCTGCTTCACATAACTTCCGTCAGAAATGTATGCCCAACCGTTATATGCATAGTTCTCCTGCATTTCTCTGATATCTCCGTCAACCGGGAAGTAATCAAGATATGTATTCGGAAGTCCCACAAAACGGTATTCATAATCATCACATGACAGGTAAAACTCTCCGTGATCAGCTGTAAGCTCTCCGGTGTAGCATGTCGCATAATCATAGGCTTTCATATTAAGAGTATCAGCATCTCTTATCTGTATCCCCTCATCCCAGAATGCTGACCAGTACATCGCTATTTCTCCGTCTGCTATGGCAAAATCAAGAATTGAGCCTGTATTCACATAGGCAAGTCTAGCAAATGTGTTCTTATCCCTGATATTTATTCCGTTGTCGTCACCGACATACAGTTTGTCATTATACAGCTGTATCTTGTACTGGTAGTTGTATGATCCTGTACTGTAGAAAGACCCTATCACAGAAAGACTGTCAGGATTTGCAGTGCTGAGCTTGTACAGTCCTTTGCTCGTTGCAGCATACATGATATCTCCGTCTGCCACTTCAAGATCATAGACTATTCTGCTGTTTGTTGAGAATGTGTATTTCAGTGTCATTGCCGCAGGATCTGATATGTCATATACCTTAATTGAACTGCTTGTACCGACATACAGCCTGTCACCCTTTCCAGCCACGCTATAAACAGTTGCTCCAGCTGAGAACTGTCTGTACCACGGGTGGGTGAACGGAATACAAGTGCCGGACATTTCAAGACCGCCTTTAAGAAGGTCGTCTGTTTCATTCAGGCAGTATAATGGTTCCGAACTATTCTTTTTTGATGTCCAATTTTCAGATGCCAGATCTAATGTCCAGTCATATCCCATGTCAGCAGAATTTTCAGCTGTTCCGCCATTAAGAAGAAGTTCATTTGTGAGCCTATTTAGAAAAAGATGTGCATCTTTTCTGCCTTCAGGCCCTCCCGCAGTACTGTTATAAGTCGTTTGTATTATACGCCATGTATCTGAATTAAAATCATACTCCATCAGGTCATTATTTAATCCTGAAGCATTTTCGCCGCCGTAGATATATAATTTTCCGGTAATACCATCACCAACTGATGCAATCTTCGCTCTGCCTCCACCGGGAATGGTTGTTATCTGAGGATGATTCGCCGGATCATCAAGATCGAAAAGATGAACTTTATCGCTGTAAATCACCGCCGCAAGTTCCGACTGAATTCCGCCTGTGAAAATAAATCTTCTGTCGTCCATTTTTGCAACAGCCGAATATTTACCAAAATTGAAATCAGATACATAAGTCCATCCATACCGCTCATAATCACCAATCATCATTTTATCAAGCCTGTATATGCGTCCAATGTTTTCCGCTTTGTCCGGTGCTCCTACAAGATACAGAATGTCGTTTCTTTCATCATAGATCAACTGCGCCGCATCGGTCATTCTCGGTGCACGAGTTCCTTCAAATTCAACAAGATTTATCTGACTCATTATTATGTTGCCGGTTTCATGATCAAGCTCACCTTGAAAAAGTATGAGTTCATTTGCTACAGGCAGATTTGTAAAAGGATTGTAGGAATATGTCTGATATTGTGTTGTAGAAGCTGAGCCACCCCACATACTTATTTTCATATCCGCTTTTCCTGAAGATGACGAAAATGACTTTGATGAAGCCGCAAGAAAGTTCTGAGCAGGCTGAGATGTTGCAGTACTGGAAAAAACGAGACTGCCTTCACGGATTGCGCTGTTTGAAAAAAGATCAACCATCCCCCAGTCATATGGAGCAGGATCGGGATCATTCGGATTTATAAAATTTCTCATCCTGGATACTATGAGCGTGTCATAATTAATAAGCTCAATTGCTGGAAACTTAAAGTTGAAATCCGGTTCTTTGAGTGTGATTAATTCCGTTGTTTTATAATGTTGCGGATTTGTCGGATCAGGATCGGGAGAAAGTTTTATATTATTAAGCAATTGAGCATAAGAATCTTCTGTGGGTGGCTCATCGTTATTTAGAGTTAAGCGATCCCAGAAAGACAGCCTTAAAACGACCTTTCTTCCCCAAACCAGTTTATTTTCATTGCCCGGAAAACCTGCCTGACTTTCATCAACTACCAGTCCGGATAAATTCCAACTTGGCACTGTGACTGAACCCAAGTGTCCAAACATATCCTCATTATCATTAAATGGGACTTTGCAGAGATATTCATACTGGGTCGTTCCCAAATTAAAAAAACATATACTATACCCTGATGACGGTATATATTTCATCACCTTCCAGTTAAAGTTTAATTCAGGATTATCTGGATTAAATGCAAAAGAAGGATTGCAAGTAACAGTTTTGCAAACTTCGTCCGTATCATCTTGACCACACTGACAATACTGAACCATTACATTTTTTTTGCCAGAAACTGTTCTCTGTTCTGAGTTTGAAATTTCAGAAAGATTTTGGACACCGCGAAAATAAAAATTATATCCTGTTCTTGAAAAAGGATTTTCGCTGTATGTCATAAAAGAACGGGTTTCTTTTCCATTCGGTTTATGATTATATTCACCTAGTGCCACATTATATACTGGAAATTTTGGGTCAAGACGACTGTCCTCATACCCTTCCGGAGTCTTCCAGATATTATAAAGATAGGGAATAGTTGGACGATCGCTCATTTCAGCGGTCTGAGGCATAAAATTAAATCCATACATTTCTTTCACAAGATAACTTGTCAGGTCGGAAACTATCTTATCTGCCAGCCTCCAATTGATTCCATCGGGAGAAGCATAAGTCCAAAAACCTCTCTCATTTTCCTCCCTGATAGGAACAGACATCCAGTATAATCCGTCTTTTTTTACTACAGATCCGATAAAAGATTGCGGAATCGTAAGATCGTATAAAGGTCTCGCATCATCATATGAACCCCATTTTGAGACACCGTTTTTTACCTCTATAAAATATTCGTATGAACCGGTACACCCAATTTCATATTCTGAAGCAGGAACCCTTGCAAGATATACATTACCTGTGGGACGATTAACTGGAATATCTCCGCAATGGCCTTCTACAGCAGAGGTATTCCCCTGCCCGCACAATTCACCCACACCAAGAAAATAAACATATTCCTTATTGAATCCCGGTAACGATTCTGTATAAATATCCCGCTTCAACCCTTTTATAACTGTTGTGGTTGTAAATTTACCACCTAAATACCACATAACATTGGGATTGCTTAAAACATACTGCTGTGAATTTATATATTTCGGCTCTGGTCGATCTGCACATTTGTGATTTGTTGTACTCGTCCTTCCTGAATATAAACAAGTAACATTGTTGGGTGATGCTGAATCAGCAAAATCAATACGGCATTCATCGTTAAAATTATATAAACCCATACCACCATAAGACATCGCAGTGTTTACTAAGTCATCAGCAGACTGTGTGTAAACGCTCCAAAGCAATGATATTGACGGAATAATAAGTTTTTTCTCTGAATCAGGACAAATTGTCGAAGTTCCGGGACATACATAAAAATAATCAACCGGATATACCATTATCCTGTTTTCATCTTCGCCTGTACTTTTCCTTATGCTTTTGGCAATATCAGAACTGCCATAATTACTTACCTGATCCTGAAGAGCAATTCTTATCCTGTTATCATAATGATCAATCGAAACATTTGTATTAAAAATCACCGTGTTCAGATTGCTGTTATACCCGTTTTTCGGCGACTCATGAATATAGTCATTATTATAGTATCCGTGTTGCTGATAATATAACGAAACATTATATCTGCACTCTGCTTCGTGACCGGGATATCGTTGAACACAATCACTATAATTTTTGCCATCTGTTTCTAAACCATAGATAAAATCGAACTCCCCGGCATCTACCTGAACAGAAGGATCATTACTACAATAACCGGAGTCATCACTTAGATCTTCATTGTAGTAATTTGTTACACATTTGTCCCCGACTTCAGTCATCAAAACGCCTTCGGAGTTCCTTTTAAGCATCGTAGTATCGCCGAAAAGAATATACAGGATGTCGTTCCCTGAAGCATCTGTGACCAGTTTGCCTATATCCGTCTGCCACAAAAGGGGATGTTCATCGGTATAATCAAAGCTTATAAGTCCTTTCGTATATGTTGCTCCATATGGAAAAAGTTCTGCATTAACATTCCCATGATAGCTTGAACCGGGACCAGTCACCCAATCAATCGGCAAATCCCCGGGTTTACTTTGTGAATACAAAAAAAAAGACAACAGCATAGAGACAATTGCCAGGAATAATTTTCTCATAATTCCTCCGGTCTTATTCCCACTCGATGGTTGCGGGCGGTTTGGAGCTTATATCGTAAACGACTCTGTTGACCCTTTTGACTTCGTTTATGATCCTTGAACTTACTTTCTTGAGGAATGACGCTTCAAACTCGTACCAGTCCGCTGTCATGAAATCATCCGTTTTTACTGCACGGAGCGATACTACGAACTCATAAGTCCTGCAATCGCCCATTACTCCGACAGTTTTGACGGGAAGAAGCACCACAAACGCCTGTGATATGCTGTCATAGATGCCTGCATTTCTTATCTCTTCGATGAAAATGTGGTCCGCATCCTTGAGGATATCGCACTTTTCCGCACTTACTTCGCCAAGGATCCTGACTGCGAGCCCGGGTCCGGGAAAGGGATGTCTTTTTATCAGTTTTTCAGGCAGTCCCAGCTTCAATCCAAGCTCCCGCACCTCATCTTTGAACAGATCACGGAGAGGCTCCACAAGTTTAAGCTTCATATCTTCAGGCAGTCCGCCTACATTGTGATGGCTTTTAATCGTGTGAGATGCTCCTTTTTTGCTCGAAGAACTTTCAATGACATCGGGATATATCGTTCCCTGAGCAAGGAAATCGGCATCCTGAATTTTAGCCGCCTCTCTTTCAAAGACATCAATGAAGGTCGTTCCAATGATCTTCCTTTTCTTCTCAGGGTCGCTCACTCCTGCAAGCTTTGAAATGAACTCCTCCCTTGCGTCAACAACAATGAGGTTGACCATATCCTTGAAATTATTCTCGACCTCCTCCCTTTCGTTCTTTCTTAGAAGTCCGTTATCGACAAATATAGCTGTCAGATGTTTTCCTATGGCTTTTGCAAGGAGCGCCGCCGTGACTGATGAATCAACTCCGCCTGAAAGTCCGAGAACCACTTTCTTGTCACCTATCTGACTTTTAAGTTTTTCAACCGATGAAATGATGTAATTCTCCATTCTCCATTCAGCTTTTGCATCACACACTTCAAAGACGAAATTGGAAAGTATCGTGGAACCTTCAATTGTGTGAATTACTTCAGGATGGAACTGGACGGCGTACATTTTTAAATCGTCATTGCCTATTGCGGCATATGGTATTGACTCTGTATCAGCTATCGTATAAAAACCTTCCGGAAGTTCGTTCACATGGTCGCTGTGGCTCATCCAGACCTGACTTGTCTGCGAAACATTTCTGAAAAGGGGCGATTTTGGCGCAAGATTTCTCACCATCGCTCTGCCGTACTCTCTGCTGTCTCCGCTTCCGAGCGATCCGCCGAGCCTGACTGACATCAGCTGCATTCCGTAACATATTCCGAGCACCGGTATACCGAGCCTGAATATCTCAGGGTCCACATCGGGGGCGCCTTTATCGTTGACCGAGCTGGGTCCGCCTGAAAAAATTATACCTTTCGGGTTGAAATCCTTAATAAAATCCATTGAAACATCAAAGGGATGGAGCTCGCAGTAGACATGCATCTCCCTTATTCTGCGTGCAATGAGCTGATTGTACTGTGAACCGAAATCAAGAATGAGTAACTTGTCCATATATCCTCCGGAGTTAAAATACTGCAAACCTCAACGGTAAGGCATTTGATAGCATAAAATCAAAAACATTTCAAAGAAAACTCTTTAATTAATTAGATGTATCAGAACCGTAGGGGCGAGATTTATCACGCCCGATAACAACCCTCACCCGGCTCTGCCGACCTCTCCCTCACAGAAGGAGAGGTAAAATCAATCACAGTCGGTTGTCGTAGGGGCTGATCCGCGTATCAGCCCGTCCCAACACGTAGGGGCGGGATTTCTTGACCGTCGAAGTCTTGACGAAGACTGGTATCACGCCCTGTTAAACACCGACCGTGAAATTTATTAATGCCGGTTAGTCATATGAGAAAGTGCCGGGTTTCTGTTTGACTATATTCCATTTAAGCTGTAAAATATTGCCGTTCTTGTTAATTTCACTATGGAGAAACCTATGACAAAACTGCTCGATACTGTGTTACTGCTTGCGCTCCCGGCTTCAGGAAAATCAGAGGTGAGAAGGTTCATGGAACACCTCACTCCGGCGCAGTGCAGAAAAGACATGCACATGGGCCCCACTTTACAGCTTGATGACTATCCGTATGTCCACTTCATGCATAGAATTGATGATGAACTTGAAAAGCTCGGGCTTGACTTCATATTTTATAAAGGTGCTACAAGACCTTTTAAAGACGGCATGGAATGGGGAACTCTCGTTGAACTTCTCAATATGGATTATGAAGACCTTAACAGTTCAACCGTAATAAAAGTCCCGTCAGCTTCACAGTGGCTTTTTGAAAGGCTTGATACTGCAAGATCAAAATTCGGACTGGGAAGGCAGCTCGGAAAGGTCCCGTGGGATAAAAGGATAAAGCTTGGTGAAATTCTTGAACATGAAGTGGCTGAATTCCTTGATGAAAAGAACAGAACTGCGGCAACCGACAAAACTGGAAAAACAATAGTGATCGAGCTTGCCAGAGGCGGTGCTAACGGCGCAATGATGCCGCTCACTCCTCCGCAGGGATACCAGTTCGCCTTTGACACTTTCTCTGAACATATCCTTAACAGGTCCGCAATACTTTATGTCTGGGTGACACCGGATGAAAGCAGAAGAAAGAACTACGAAAGGGCGAAACCTGACGGACAGAGCTCGATACTGCATCACGGAGTTCCTCTTGAAGTAATGCTCGGAGAGTACGGATGCGACGATATGGCATATCTCATTGAAACAAGCGATAAACCTGATACAGTTAAAGTTGAAAGGTTCGTTCCCGTTAAAAAGAGCGGAAAAATGGTATATGTCACAAAAAAATGGAACATACCCGTTGCAAGGCTCGATAACAGAAAAGACCTCACGACATTTATCAGAAAAGAGAAAAAGGACTGGAAAGATGCCGAATATAAAGCAATGTATTCCGCCCTTTCGAAAGCAATGACCACACTCGCTGATAAAGCGAAGTAACGGCAATGAAAAACCTCATATCAATTATCATTCTGGCGATCTTCTTTCTTGTTTCGTGCGATGCTGTCTCAGTAAAAGGGCGAAACGATTCTAACACTCTGCCTGACAATGATTCTGCTTCTGTAACAGATGAGAACTCTGCTGACAGTGATGAACTTGAAAATGATGAAAATTCCCTGAATGATGAAGATCTTAATGATGAAATACAGAATGACGGATCGCAAACTGACGAATTTCAGAATGATGAACTGCAGAACGATGAGTTGCAGAGCGACGATAACGCAGACATCGACTCTTCAGTTTCAGACAGCTCTGTAGAACCTGATGATACAGTTGAACCGGATGAAACGGCAGAATCCGATGACACCGTTGAGCCCGATAACACTGTAGAGCCAGATGACACCGTTGAACCTGACAATACCGTGGAACCTGATGAAGATAATACTGTTCCTGATGAAGATGCCGCGGGAGAGACCCTTATAACCATCGGTACTTATAATCTTGAGAACTTCTTTGACACCGAATGTGACAGCGGAACTGACGGATCAGGAAACTGCTACGACATGGAACTTCTTACGATTTCTGAGTACAACTCAAAACTCGCGGCCGTTGAAGCAGGCATCAGAAGCATCGGCTCCGATATCCAGATAATTGTTGAAATTGAGGATGACACTGCTGGAAGCGGCCTCCTTAGCGCACTTTCCGACATTTATGCTGAATCCTATGTCGCAATAAAATATGACGGAAGCCAGAATGTCGGCGTGCTTACAAAAGGAACAATAACAAATGTAATAGATCACGGTTCTGAAACCGACTTCACCCGCGAATTTCCTGAAATACACATAGATCTTGACGGCACTAAAGTCATTGTTTTCCCTGCCCACTTCAAGTCAAAATCAAATGACGACCCTGCAAGAAGACTGCGTGAAGCGACAAAAGCGGCTGAAATAATAAATACCGTTGCACAGAACAATCCGGATGCGCTGATAGTCCTCGGCGGCGATCTTAACGATGAACCGGGTTCCGACCCGCTAAATGCTCTTGACTCGGCGGACCTTCTGAGAACTGCTTCGGACTTACCGCTGAATGACCAGTGCACATACAATTACAACGGATGCAGTAAAATAGATCATCTGTACCTTTCGCTTGTCGGTGCCGGAGAATATGTCGCAGGCTCTTCTCAAGTCATCAAGGACGGCGGATGCGGAAGCGGTCCGTACTGTCTCGGAAGCTCCGATCACGCCGCACTGAAAGCCGTTTTTAAATTAAAAAGCTCTGTAATTCCTGATCCTGAAACAGATTCAATATATGACATTAAACAGAGCATCATACCTGATGGTACGACCGTAAAGATCGAAGGTGTGGTGACTGCCGTCAGCGGAAATTCATTTTTTGTCCAGACCATGGAATCCGACTACGACATCATGCTTCAGGAGGAATATAGCGCCGTATTTGTTTATATCTCTTCTTCAGTAACGCCTTCTTTCACGATCCCGACTCATGGTGATATCGTGGAAGTGAACGCAACGACCGATGTATATTACGGCCAGATACAGCTTGGTTATGTTACAGATGTTATAATAAAAGGATCAACTGCTATCCCTGCACCGCTTCTGATATCTCCGTCATCTGTCCGCAGTGCGCCTTATGAAGGAGTTCTTGTCGATGTCGGAAGTGTGACCGTTTCCAGTTTAGGATTATACGGCGATTTCACTGTAACAGGCGGACTTGTTGTAGATAATGATATGTATTCAATATCACCATCTGTCGGTGGATCTTATTCCCTGAAAGGGGTTATGAAATATTCCTATGGCGAGTACAGGCTTCTTCCGAGAAATTCATTTGATGTTCAGGAAATGTAATATGAAAAAATTTATTGCCGTATCTGTCTTTTTAATTTTTACCGTGTCATGCAGCTTCACTTCCTATAATACAGGGAACAGCAATGACAACACCGTTGACATCCCTGATGACTTGTCCGACGAAGTTTTAACGGAGTCGGAAGATACGGAGTCGGAGGATAACGATATTGAGATCATTGACAGCTCCGACGAAGAAGTGGAGATCGATGATGAAATATCCGTAGATGCAGATGAGTCCGCTGATACTGAAAATGATGATGAGATCATTATACCGGATGAAGACGAAAATCAGACTGAAGTAACCGTTACGATCGGCACATACAACCTTTCAAATATGTTCGATAGTGCCTGTGATAGCGGAACGGACGGATCAGGGAATTGCAATGACATGGAGGTCCTTTCATCGTCTGAATTCAGTTCCAAGGTCAATGCTGTAGCGTCAAGCATACGGAAAATAAGCTCCGACATTCAGATCATGGTAGAAATAGAAGATGAAACATCAGGTGACGCAATATTCAGCAAACTTTCTGATATCTATGACGACATTCATCTCGCTGTCAGATATGAAGGGAGCCAGAATCTCGGTGTTATGACAAAAGGTGAGATAACAAAAGTGGTCAAACACGGTACTGAGACCGATTTCACAAGAGAATTCCCTGAGATACATATTTCATATCTGGGTAAGAAAATAATCGTATTCCCTGCCCATTTCAAGGCGAAATCAAATGACGACCCTGCAAGAAGACTGCGTGAAGCGACAAAAGCGGCTGAAATAATAAATGAAGTTGCCACACAATACCCTGATGCGCTGATAGTTCTTGCGGGAGATCTAAATGATGAACCGGGATCAGATCCGCTTGATGCGCTTGATTCAGCAAATCTTCTCAGAACTGCTTCAGACCTGTCATCGAACGAACAGTGCACATACAATTATGACGGGTGCAGCAAAATAGATCATGTCTACCTTTCGCTTGCAGGAAACGGTGAATACATCCCGAAATCTGCGAAAGTCATTAAAGACGGAGCCTGCGGAAACGGCTCATACTGCCTCGGAAGCTCCGATCACGCCGCAATAAGGGCTGATTTCACAGTTGAGTAAATCCAACCCGATCCCTAAAAGGGATGGGTTACTCTAATGCCCTGCTCTGCCGGGTTTTGCGTTCCATATCCTTCTGGCAAGGAGAAATCCGATTATTGTGAAAGGGAACAGGAATACTGGCCACCATGCCCAGTTGTTTGATGTGATGTAACCGAGGCAGAATGACTGGAAGCCTGTACCCAGATAAACAAACCCGTCTATCATTCCGACCGCTGTAGCCGCCCCTTTCCTTCCGCCGAAATCCATTGTAGCTGTACCCGATAGCATTCCGTGCGTACCGATGACGCAAAGACTTATTAAAAATACTGAGATACCCAGTATTAACTGGCTGTTCAGTGAAAAGAACATGATCATCACGACAAATATCATTACGAAATAAAGTCCTCCTGCGGTCGGCGCCCTTCTTGACTGAAAGACTATATCGCTCACCCAGCCTGCCACATTTCCGCCGATGACACCTGCCACCATAAGTATTCCTCCCCATCCGCCCATCATGAACGGAGCAAGGAACATCAGTCCGCCTGAAACAAAGAACCACGCTTTCCGCTTTCCGGAAGATCCTGCCGCCGCAATAAAGAACATCACGGCTATCACAAAGAACAGCGCTATCATCTGCCAGTCGCCCCACGAACCGTTCATTAGCCAGTGGGTCTTGGGAAGCTGAAGCACTTCCTTGGCATATATCGGGAACCAGTGCATGACTCCGTTCCTGAGCACTCCGGTGCAGAATTCTATCAATGCGATCGTAAGTATAACAGGATCGGTTATTATTCTTTTCATTATGGTCTTGATCGGAACATCGACACCCTCTTCACCGCTCGATGCGTCACAGGTATCAAAATCCTGCAACCCTGCCTGAGCAGGCGAATCCTTCAGAAGGAACGCTTCCACAGCGAACATCACAGCAAGCAGTATTGCAGGGGCGAAGAACACCCATTTTGTCATTCCGATGTCAGTTGTTCCGGGTTCCACAAGGATTCCGAGAAGCCATGCGTTGACAGTGAACGCAAAAAATATTCCGCTGCTTATCATGGTTCCGAATATTCCGCCGAAGCCGCCTCTTTCCTTGAGGTGGAACCAGCTGCTGTTCACTTTCACGATCGAAAGCGCGCCGTAGCTCTGGAAATACATGTTAAGTGAATAAAGTATCGCAAAAACGAGTCTCAGGTTCTGACCTTCAGCATTTGCCGCATTGAATGTACCGATGTAAAAACCCATTATGGCGTTCATCAGTGCAGATCCTGCAAGGCTTATCATCATCCCTTTCTTTCCGCCGATTTTATCGGTGAGCGGACCGTTCAGAAGGAATGAAAATGCATATACAACCGTTCCTGCGCCGAATATTATCCCGAAATCCTCTTTGGACATGATCTGACCCAGAGCGATCTTGGATACCGTGAGATTGTATCTGCCCATGTAAAGAAAGGCGTATGCAAGACCCAGAGGAAACCAGTTAAGGAACCTTCTTGTCCTGAAAGCCTTTGAATGATTTATTGCAAGATCCATCAGAATCTGCCTTCAATAAGGAACATCAGACCGTGAATATCAACGATTTCAGCGACATCCCAGTCGTCAGTGAAAACACCGTCACCATCAGGATCCACTTTCTTTGCACGGTTATGATCCTGCATAAAGGAATATTCAAGCATTGCAATAACTGAATTACTGAACTGGTATTTTATGTTAGCTCTAATAAACATAATATCCAGAGCGTCATTTCCCGGTTTTATAAGTTCCCTTGATCTGTCAAAAGCATTAGTAACCGCATCTGTTGTCAATCTTTCTCTTAAAACCGTTACATTTTTCTGACCGTTCGCATCATAAACTGTGTAAGTCGCAGGAATTTTATACCCGTAAGTTACACCGAACCACAGATCCCAGATATGATAATCAGCTGATATAGTAAAAAGATGTTCCGGACTCTGGCCGGCTTCAGAAGATATTGTCTGGAAAGGAACAACTCCCGGAGCATCAAAAGACATAAAGGGAAGATCTCTATAAGTATACATAAATATCGCTCTTATGCCTTTGTATCTGGCACCAAGCTCAACAGCGGCACCGTGAGCAAAGAAATTATCGGTTATCGGTTCAGTTTCTTTTTCATTCTGGATAGTGAGATAATCAGCATTCTGAAGCCTTTCATTCTGGAAAAGATATTCAGCACCTACTCTGAAAGCGAATTTTGAAGAATAATCCGGAACCAACCATGAACCGTCGGCAAAAGTATTTATTCCTATAGGATCACCGAGCTCTGATCCGTAATTGTACCTTATAAACGCATCAAATCCGTAGGATTTAATAGTATCGTCATCACGGTCTTCAAGCATGTATTCCGGAATATTTACATTATCACCTTTATCAATATATGCTCCCTGAAGATGAGCTTTCAATCCGAGTTTTTTATTATTATATGTCACACCACCGAAAAATCCGTAAACAGTTTCCATTGCAACCATTTCTGTAGCAAGTTTATCTGATTTATACTGAGCATTGGCTTTGAAACCGAAATACACCGAAAGATCACCATATCCGTAAAGTGCCTGAAAACCAGGAACAGGCTCAAGACTGCTCTGAGGCCAGAGCATCCTGTTGCTGCCCCATTTCAGACCTCTGTAGTTACCGATTGCAATTTTTTCAGCATTATAAGGATAAAATGTTAATTTAAACCTGTTTGTTGAAGGATGCTTATAGTCGATCTCAACAAAACTACCACTATCACCGAAACCTGTTTTGATACTGTTGTTCATTGCCTCAACGCTGTTTGTCATCTTAAGTGACAGTGACATCCTCGCGGTGAGATTTTTGAGAAGACCGTCTTCTTCAAAAAAAAGAGACATTGATGTTGAGCTTTTTGCATTATTTGAATAACCGTAAACCCTTTCTGCAAAATCTTCATATTCATACCTCGGACCGATGTCCCATGCCGGAGAATACTGACTATTGTCAAGCAGGTTGTCATCGCCCATGATGAATGTTACGCTGTTTTTTGAATAGCCGGGCTGAATAAGTCCGTCCTTTTCAAGCCTTTTTCCTTTTTCTTTTTCGCTTTTTTCATTGTCTTCGGCTTTTTTGGCTTCTTCAGCCTTTTTTTCAGCCTCTTTTTTTGCAAGCTCCTCTGCGACCATTTTCTGCACGAGGTCTTTTATCTCCTCTTTTGTCATTGTGACTTTTGCAGGTTCAACAGGCGCCGGCTCCTGCGCTTTCGGTTCCTCTGCTTTGGGCTCCTCAGCTTTCGGCTCTTCAGCCTTTGTTTCAGCAGCGGATTCGTCAACAGATGGAATGCTTTGCGGTTTATCACTTTCCTGAGCGAATGCAGGAACAATGAAGAGAACCGAGATCAACAGTACTAATTTCCTCATGATTATCTCCCCGTCTATTCTGAAATTTCAATATCTGAACTGTCCCTTGGCACAAGGATCCTTGTCGAAGGTCTTGCGCTTGTATGCTGTTTAAGCACACCTGTCACATTGAATTTCCTTTTCGGTTCCGCATCTCTTTCCTTCAACGGATCAAAACCCGGAGCTGTGTAAAGTGTCTGTGCCATTATGAACGCACCCGACTCGGTAACAAGCGGGAACTGACCGTATTCAATGAAACTCGAATCGTGCTCATTGAACCAGTCAACAGTCACATTTTTCACCGTTACGACAGCAGCCTCTTTCTTTTCAAGCTCTGCTTCAGCTGAAAGAATGCCTGTAATGTCAAAAGGTTTCGGGACAAGCGATTTATCAACAAAAAGTTTCCTTTTGCCATCCTTTTCAATGAATTTCGGTTTAAATGTCGGAAAGCTCATCTCGGTAAACCCGAAGAACTCAAAAACAGATCCGTTAGCCTCCTCTATCACAGCGCCGACCGGAAGAGAATAACCGTTTCCGGCATCATCGACATAGGGTGTAGAATAGGTGTAGAGATAAATTGAACCGTAATCCTCCACTCCCACCTCGGAAAGATAGAATCCGCCTTCGATGACAGCAGTGACGACCATTTCAGCACCCTTGATGTTAAGATTGCGGTTGTTGTATTTCGAATCATACCCCTTCGTTCCGGAATTATTCCCCTGTATCTCATGTATCGTTGCAAGAGGCGGATATATTTCAGGTGAAACACCCATTTTCCCTGTCCTTTTGTAGACCGGAGAGCTCGTTGTGCTAAGTTTTTCATCAAGAACTATCTCATGAACGACCACCCTCTCCTTTCCGAGAGCATATTTCATCTCGACAGGAAAGTTCTCGACAACTCCGTTGACCGCATCAGTCCTCACGACCGAATTGATTCTGCCGTACTGAAGGGCAATCTCCACCGTTCCGCTATAATCTTTCAGTACCTCTTTATCATAGCCGATGGCATAGATATTGACGGCCAGATCATATCCTGATGCAGGTTCCAGCCTCTTTTCAGGAGTTCCCGGATCGAAGTCACCTGCGAATTCGACCTTGAAAGCGGCAAGTCCCGTATTTTCAGGCTCAGCATTACCTTTCACACCGAGACATGAGCTCATCATCAGAAGCAGAATAATGCAAATTATATTTCTCATGCCCACCTCAGTTTATCATTTTTATTCTTTTGCCCTGACCGCATTCATCAGCACCGGTCTGGTTCATCGAATAGTCAAGCGGATCAATGCTTCCTTTCTGCTGAATGTAGTCGCTGACCGCATCCCTGAGAGAAACGGAAGTATCAAGCCTTGTTGTGTTGTTCTCAAGCATATAGAAACCGCTTCCGCCTCTTCCCATATAGTCATTTGTGGCCATTTTGAACAGAAGATGCGGCTGGATGACCTTGTAATCCTCTATGACCACAGTATCACCTATTGTAAGACATTTCGTAAGCGCATAGGAACCGTATTCATCCTGAAGGTCCTCCTCAGGACTGCAGTCTATCTCAAGCCCTATTCCTGCAACCTGTATCTGTGTCTTGCACCCTCTTGAAGCGGATTTTCTTGCAACGAAATCAAAAAGCGTCTTCAGCTCGTTACCGCTGAGATACATAGTAGTAAGGGTATTTTCAAACGGGAACACCTCATAAAGCTTCTCAAGAGTGATGTCACCGGTCGGAATATCGGCCCTGATACCCATGGAATTCGTCACACAGAACTGCGCGCTTGCAAGTTCGTGGTTCATCATTGCGTCAGTGACGAGATTACCGAGCGCACTGTCGCCGCCGGACGGATCGTTCCTTGTGATCGTAGAAGCAGCAGTTCCCACTATCTTGTCAAGATACTGCGACAGTTCCAGACCCTGAATATACGGTTTGAGAAGGTTGAGCATATCACCGTGTTCAGGAATGTCGCCGGTTATGGCATGGGTCTTATAATTGTGCCAGACAACTTTTTTATTCTGAACTGCGACTTCCAGTTCACCGAGCACTTTGTAATTGACTCCGCTGTGAACTACCAGAACATCTCTGCCGTCAGGACCTTCCATCACTTTTACAGGGTCCAGCACGACATGGTGATGTCCGCCGAGAATGACATCGACGCCGCTTACTTTTTCAGCAAGTTCGTAATCACCTTCAAGCCCCTGATGGGAAAGAATTATGACAATATCAACAAGCGGACGGAGCACATTTACATATTTCTGTGCAGATTCCACAGGCTCCATTGCATTGAAACCAATGCTGCCGCCGATCTGGTATATCGAATTGAGCGATGAATCATTACCCAGACCGACAATACCTATACGCAGCGAACCTCTCATCATTATCATATAGGGCGAAGTAATGTCCATCAGCCCCTTGTGGCCGTCCCAGTCGAACAGATAGTTTGAAGCAAGAAGAGGAAAACCTCCCGATTTCCGGTATGCCGAAACAAGTGCCGATGTACCGTTATCGAACTCATGGTTCCCAATAGCCATTGCATCAATACCGAGCTTCTGTATCGAAAGCATTTCGAGCTCACCTTTGTACAGATTGAACTGAGGAGCTCCCTGAAAAGCGTCACCGCTGTCAAGATGAATGACTGGGATCTCACCGTGTGCGGCCCTGATGGAATCTGCAACTGTCTTGACCCTTGCCACGCCGCCGCTATCCACAAGTCCGGGCCGGTAGTCACGATAGTCGCATACACCGTCTTTATTCCTGTCCTCGCTATCAGCCTTTGCATTTTTCATTGCAACATTGTAATCGCTGTCGGAATCGAAATCTTTTCTTAGTATAGGTCTCCCCGACTCATCCTTCCATGTAAGATTCCCGGTGTCATACGGATAGTCGCAAACTCCGTCATGGTCTCTGTCATAAACAAGAGCACAGTCATCAAAACCGCATTTTCTGTCACGGTTTATATCTTCTGAAGCATTGCATTTACCGTCAGGACTCCCATCGGAAGAACCGGTAGTGTCCCAGCATCTGTAAACGGCAGTGTTGTTTTTCTGAACTTCACAGTCGGTAACAGTGCACCCTTTTTCCCCGTCAACATTCTCGGCATCATCGCAGACATTGTTTGAATTCCTGTCCCAGCATCTCTGGCAGTCAAGAACATCGCATGTGCCGTCCTCGTTCACATCTTCAAGCACAGTCTTGTCGGATGGCCCTGTGTATTCGAAATATCCCAGACCTTTCAGCGTATCGCGGTCAAGATACTGGTATTTTCCGTCAAGCCATACCTGATAAAGCTCTGTGGAACTGTTGTATGCCCCGTTACAGTACGAAGCCCCGCCCTGATAATCAAGGTCCCAGCAAGGCGGATTGTCAGAAGTAAGCCCCATGTTCCTGTCGAACATGTTAGGCTCCATCCAGAAAGGCAGATATTTTGCGTGCGTATCTGTTGAGTGAAGTATTACAAGTTTCTGGGGGATATCCGGGTCGACCGGCGCATTCCCGTAACTGTTGTCAAAGCATGAGTTCAGAAAGAACGCAAAAAAAAAGAATTGAAGAAATTTAAGGATTTTTAACATTTTCTCCTCGGAATTATTTTGCTACAAGATCACCTGCGGTTTTAGGATGAATTGTCGGAGCATTAAAATCAACATCAAAAATACCAGAAATTGATGTGAACTCCTTTCCGACAGCATATCCTGTAAAAGTATTAGCCGGAACAAGCATATTGTCTACAACAAGATCATTTTCCAGAGTGATATCATACTGATTCGGAATTGTTTTAATCTTAACATCTGAAACAGTTACATAAACACCTATATAATCATAAAGCTTAGCGGTATTCATAAGATCAGCAGCAGAAACAGTAACAGCTGCAGGAACCGTTGCGGCTGGTTTGCTGAGTTTGGAAACAACATTTGTACCCACTTCTTTTTTTGCATTCTGCATCTGATGAGATTCATATGTATCGGAATAATTTGCAACAGCGCCCTTTATATCAAGCCAGTCGCCTTCAGCATACGGGAAGGAGTTTCCTTCTACCATTTTATAAACAAGAAGTCCTTTATCACTTGTTCCGCTATGTACATAAAATGAATACAAAGTTGGAGAACCTGAATGTTTACGGGCAGGAGACATCACATACACATCTTCAAGATCCGTATAGACATCAGCCGCTACATCTCCGTTCTGGATCTCGTCAACTGTGGCTTCAACGGGAGCCGTATTGCCGGTGTCTCCAGTGTCTCCGGTATCTCCAGTATCCCCTGTATCGCCTGTGTCGCCTGAATCTTCCACAAGGTCTTCCGCTAGTCTCGGTGCAAGTCTGAATGCATTATAACTGTAAATGAGCACACCTTTTATGGATGTAAACATTTTTCCCACAGTTCTGTTGGAATAGTAGTACATCATTTTATCAATGGCGAGACTGCCTGTTACTTCCCATCCGCCGTGACCGAGATCATCGTTTGTTACAGAAACATCCTCGACCTCTATGAACACGCTTTCATATTTTTCGCCGTCTGCACCGTGATCAGTCGTCGGAGTCCATTCTTCGCCGACAAGTTCAAAAGGTGTAGCAACTGTTGAAGGATCACTGATGAGAGCCGGAGCCGGAACATCGGCCGTACCAAGTTTTGATATTCCATCAGCTGTTGTTTCAACCTGTGAACTTTCATAATATTCCTTGTAAAGACCTGTCACTGATATCTTGTCTCCTATCGCATAGGCATCAAGCTCAGCAGTATCTTTAACAAAAACATAGATGCCTGAATAAGGCTTTGCTTCAGCAATAAGCTCAGAAACATACAGTCCTTTGATGTTCGTGTTAACATGGCTGTCGTCCTGATTATAAACTATACCGACAACAACACACTCGAATGTGACTTCAGTTTCAAGGTCGATCTCTCCTTTCTGTATCTTTGTGATCGTTCCGTCTTCACCGGTATCACCTGTATCAGCTGTATCGCCTGTGTTTCCAGTGTCTGCGGTATCACCGGTATCTGCCGTGTCACCGGTATCTGCTGTGTCACCAGTATCTGCTGTATCACCGGTATCTGCTGTGTCACCGGTATCTGCTGTGTCACCGGTATCTGCTGTATCACCGGTATTTGCAGTGTCACCGGTATTTGCGGTATCACCATTATCCTTTGTGCTTGTAGTGTTGCAACCTGTCAATACGATCAATACCATGATGATCGCATAAAAAAACCCTGTTGTGATCTTTTTCATGATCGGCCTCCTGCTGTTATTAAGAGATGGTAAACGAACTAAGGCATTATATCAGAATAAAAAAAATAAGAAAGCACAAATTAGACATCAAACATTTTTATTTTCGAATCAGTGTTCTCGATCTTGCTGTCAACTTTCTCCCTGATCTGCTCTTCAAGCTTTAAAACTGCCATTGCCTCGACATCATCAGGAAAATACTTGAGTATTTTATGGTAATAAATGTTCCTGTAGACGAGGTTGCCTTCAGATGCATAGATATTTGCTATCTGCCTGAGAACTTTGGCATATGTCTCAATATCACCCATTTTTTTGTGAACAAAAGCCTCTCTTTTCAGCAGGTTGACATTGTTCGGATCTTTCAGTATGAGTTTTTTGATAAGAATAAGTGCTCTGTCATACTGCTCCATTTCAATTCTGGTTTCAACAAGCTCAACAAGGATGTTAAGATCGTCTTTTTTAATGGAATGCAGCATCATCAGACAAGCCTCACGCTCCTTAATGCTCTTTTCTCCTTCATTTCTGAGCTTTTCCTGAAGCGGATGAAGAATTCCAAGCGCATCATTGCACATATTCTCAGATATCATTATCCCGGCAAGGTTCAGAAGGTCTTTCTGGTTCGCCTGATTCATATCCTTTATCCTTCTCAGGAGGAATATCGCTGTCATTCTGTCATTCTTCTTAACATAATAAGCGGCGGCTTTTCTGTATTTCTCCGGTGCATCGGAGAATCTTCCGAGTCTGATATCAAGATCTGCCGAAAACATATTCAACGGTCCGTGGTCCGGCAGCACTTTAAGACCGAGATTAATGTAAGTCATTGACTGTGAAGGGTTTTTTCCTTCAAGCACTTTATGGGCAAGTCCGATGTAGATATCCACAGCTTTTTCAGGTTTTCCCATTGCAACAAGCTGTTCCGCGAGCTGTGTGTAAAGATCAGTTCTTTCCGGATTTTTTTGAATATCGGCAATGATCCTGTTAACTTTTGCATCACCGACAACATCGGAAAGGTCTGTGTTTGTGAGTTTGCTCAGGTTTTTTACAGATTCTGCGCTGAATGTCTGAGAAATATCCTTTGTGAGGATCTTTTTCACCTTCCCCAGGAACCCTTGATCCATGCAATGACCCTCTCATTTGAAAGCACGAATAATATTATACAACCATCTGATTTTTTGTCAAAATGATTGTCGCTTTATTTTTCCAATGATTATAAGTTAGTTTAATCATTTTTTTTAGATTGCAGAAAAATGCCTTATTCAGGAAGTTGTATTATTTTTTGAATTTGAGTGTTTTCTCAAAATCGATGACTTTAAGGCCTATTCCAGCCCCTCCCGGAAGATAATATACAACGGCCAGTCTGTTATTATCAAGTTCAACCATACCCGGGTACCCGCATTCTGCAAAACCGCAGTCAAATATTTCAATGACATCCGACCATGTTCCGCCTTCATCGAGGGAGTATACCATTGAAACAGCCTCCCTGTTGACTGAAGTTCCCCAGTCAAGCCATCTGAAAGAACTGACTATGACACCGTTACCAAGTCTGATCAGTTCCGGAGCATGCGCAACAAAACCGAGACTTTTATATGCCGACCAGGTAAGGCCTCCATCATTAGAAACACTCTGCATGAGATCGCCTTTTGCTCCGGGAGATGCACCGTATGCCGTCCTGACCTGAAGTATCCATTTCTTTTCATCTATTTTGAGTAGAGCAGGCTCCTGAACCCATGTATATTCAGGCACTTGCGCTTCGACAGGCTCCATTTTCCAGCTTGCGCCGCCGTCACTGCTTACAAAAAAGACCACGGGACCTTTCGGGGTTTTTGACATGCTGTTGAAATTAAGGCTGTTGCCGCCGTAAGCAGGTATTATGATAGATCCGTCCGATTCAACGACCGAGCTTGATGAAGCATAGACTTTGACCTCATTCCCATCTCCGTCGATCCAGATCCCGTCATCATTAAGTTCCGCTTCTCCTGAGAGATCAAAAACTCCTTCATCCACCTGGACCGGTTCTGCAAATTGAGTTCCGCTTTTATTTCCTCTCGAGAACATTATGTGGTGCATCCATGGCTCTGTATAATCAGCGGGATATCTGTATCTGAACCAGTTCATTGCAATGCTTCCGTCAGAAAGTACCGCTATCGAAGGGTCCCTGTCATCTATTGAATTGTCATCCATTATAACTTCAGGATCGCCCCATTTGAGAGCATCATCTGAATAATGGGCAATTATTTTACCGGAGTCTTCCGCATGCCCCGAACCCATACGGTAAACCAGCATGAATCCGCCTGTCGAAAGCTTTATGATATCCGGAAAAGCGTAGTGTTTTGAAGAAGATCCTGCTATTTCTGTCATTTCATCAGGGATATTGAACTCTATCGATTCAACCCCGTTTTCATCAGCCGCATCCTCATCTTCAGCATCAAGGTCAGCATCCGTATCGCCATCAGTTAAGTTATCTGTATCACTGCCGTTGTTCTCTTTCTCACCGCATGAAATAAAAAATAGTCCTGCAATGCAAAGCACAACTGCTGTTGTCTTATTAAATATCATTTCAACCTCTTTATTAATTACTGGCAGACTTTAAAACCTGAGCTCTGGATATCTGTCACGACGCTCCCTTCCGGGGTTTTTGTAGGAAGATAGAGGTCTATTTTGCTCGTGGTGAAGGAAAAATCACCTGCGGCACCGGCCGTGAGACTTATCGAGTCGACTGTGAGAGTACCGTAACCCACAAGGATTATGCATTCCTCTTCGTTCATCATGTCGACAACTATGAAATTGACCTCATTTTCGTTCTTTATACCTATTGAAAGCTCAGCTCCGGCCTTGGCATCCGCAATGGAAGCGCCCATAACGACATAAGGCAGTGTACCTGTTGAAGTATATTCATCTGGCACATAATAGGACTGCTGAACGAACTGGACAGTCGTTGAATCATAGAAACCGGCGAGCCAGTGAACATTCGCCATATCGTGAGGGATATAGTATGTTCCGTTCGTAAGTGCTATGCTTGCAGTGAAAAGCGCCTGTGAATACAGCTCATTGCTCTGGTTGGCACCGTTGCTGAGATCTGCTGCGCTGCTGTACAGATAATCAACTGTGAATGTCTTTGCAGGGATCGAGGCAAGAGGGACAGCCTCTTCGGGTTTGGCTATGCAGTTTGTAGTGTCCCAGCCTGTGCATGACTCCTTACAGACTGCCATTCCGCTTTCGAAATTGGTATCCAGCGTCGAGCACTGCACAGAGTTCTTGTCGCAGGTCTCGCCTGTCTCTACCTTGCCGTTACCGCATTCCTGCGAGTCATTTGCATCTTCGTCATTTACGCTGTTCTCGTCCTTCTGTTCGCTGTCAGTCGTAATATTGTCATCTTCCTGTGTTTCAGCGGTATCCTCATCGGGAAGAAGCACATCGTCAGAATCGGTCAGGCACAGCGCATCCGAATCAGGATTTTCAGCTGTGCAGATACAGTCTTCATACATACATGACACATTAAGCAGCGCCATCGCTATGAGAATAAAAAAGATTTTCATGTTCCCTCTTGAAATGCTCAAATCTCACACGGATGGTATTTTAACCCTATTTCCCGATATATCAACTTTGAGAATTTATCAACTCCCCGGTTTCCAGTCGAATCCCCATGGTTTTTTGGGGTTCGCAGTATTTGGTGTGTAATCAGATAATGGACATTTTGCCGGATAGAAATCACAGTAACATTCGAGGTCTCTTACTACAAAATCCATATAGCTGCGGAACATATAGTATTTGTTATATATATATCCATCATCTTTTACAAATTTCAAATCGAAACTCTCATCCATACATATAACTTTTTTATCTGAAAATCTGTAAAAGCATGCGTCTTTTACATCTTCCTCTCCACCGTTTGAATATTTTCTCATAAATAATAATTTTTTGTCATCCACATCACCTGCCTGAATTGAATTCAGTTCCGACCATTCATAAAGAATTTGATACTTTATATTGTTTTTATCTGTAATATCCGCCTGAACGAGTGATCTGCCAGTTCCGGATATTTTCTGTGAACTATAAATCACTGTGTTTTTATCCTTGAATATCGGGTATCTGCCGTATTCATCACTCCTTGACACTTTGAAACATCCTGCATCACCTTTGGAAAGATCGCAGAACTGAACCTGAATATCATAATCAAAATACACTACAAAACTATCAATCATCGAAGGATATCCGGCTCTTCGCTGACCGCCAAACAGTGTATCCTTTTTATATGTCAGTTCTTTCCACTTGTCCCATTCACCAATCTTTGTGTACAGAATTCTCATATCAGATGCATCAACTTTAAAATGAGCGCTCATAAAAAGATATGTTTCGCTTGCTCTTACATCAACAAGTTCTGTCGGGGTTTCTGCAAACTTCAAAGCATATCCGTATTTGTTCAACTCCTTGTCGTAATATAGAAGATGTCTATTTTTCGGACCATAATAAATGCTTTCCTCATTCATACTATCAATACGGTAATCAAATGTTGAAACAAAATAATATTTTTTGTTCTGCCATCCATCCATATAACCACTTCCGATTCTTTCAACTTTACGGGTGTTTATATCGTAGGCATAAGCCCCCCCCCCCTGCCATGATGTAGTGCCATTGTTGATGTAGTACCATACCTTTCCATCAACTTCACTAAATTGAACTGAATTCGAAATTTCACTCGTATACCACTTCCCCGGAGTAAGCAATGCATCACACTGGAATTCTCCGGCGGGTGACTCAATCCTTGAACCGCTATTGGGTCCGTCTATAATTTGTGCCTCAAACGGATAGTTTTCAGCACACAGATCATACGGAGATGCTACACATTCATAGCACTTTGTCATGCTGCACATTTTCGACCATAAAGCTTTTACATCTTCAGGGTCAGATGATTTAACAGGCTTGTCTCCATAATAATAGTATGCAATGTTCTTGTCTGAGTCTGAGTATTCCTCCCAATAAGGATTCCCGCTCATATCGGGAATTTCAACATCCCGTTCCCATTCATCATCCGACTCCGTTAAAACTTCGTCGGACGGGTCGTCGGACAAGTCATCAATGTCTTTGTCGGTCC
>JAKLDO010000044.1 GCA_022703485.1 bacterium | reverse complement strand
GCTGTAAGCTCTCCGGTGTAGCATGTCGCATAATCATAGGCTTTCATATTAAGAGTATCAGCATCTCTTATCTGTATTCCTTCATCCCAGAATGCTGACCAGTACATAGCTATCTCACCGTCTGCTATAGCAAAATCAAGAATTGAGCCTGTATTCACATAGGCGAGTCTTGCAAAAGTGTTCTTATCCCTGATATTTATTCCGTTATCGTCTCCCACATACAGCTTATCGTTATAAAGCTGGATCTTGTACTGGTAGTTATATGAACCTGTACTGTAGAATGTGAGTGAAGTTAGAGTATCGGGATTTGCTATACTCAGCTTATAAATACCCTTACTTGTTGCGGCATACATGATATCACCGTCAGCAACTTCAAGATCATAGACTATTCTGCTGTTTGTTGAGAAGGTGTATTTAAGTGTCATCGATGCAGGATCTGATATGTCGTAAACCTTAATTGAACTGCTTGTACCGACATACAGCCTGTCACCTTTTCCTGCTACACTGTAAATAGTAGCTCCCGCGGAGAACTGTCTGTACCACGGGTGGGTGAAGGGTATACATGTTCCGGAGATATCGAATCCACCCCTTATAAGGTCATCAGTTTCATTAATGCAATAATCTCCGAATTCACTGAATTCAAATTCAGTAACTGGAATATCAACATATGTCACCAAAACATTTTCGATATTATCTTCTGCGGGATTAATTTCTATAGCAGGATGAGTTTCATTTGTTCCAACCAGAGGATTTGCAATAACCATTTTACCGTCAACTATCTGAGAAACGGCTTTTCTGAAGTCACCGTTGAGAGTAACAGGGATCTGTTCCCACACATCACTTTCGGCATTGAACCGCCACATATCGGTCATACTCTGATTGTTATATCCAAGTCCTCCGGTCAGGTATAGATATTTATTCGTTACTCCCAGGTTAAGAATACTTCTTGCCGGGGGCATTACACCCTGCACTTCTACAAATTCATTATTTTCATCAAGCTTCATTATTCTTATAACATTGCTGTTTGCATCAGATCCGGTCAGATAAATTGAGTCATTTATTGACACAAGCCTAATTTTATCAAGCTGGTCTGCATCAACTTCTCCGATTTCAATCAGGGTGTAGGCCGGAATATCATCATTACAAATGAATGTTCCCAGCGGTTGAAGTGCTGGAGGCGTTATTGCAAAAAGATATGAGAAATTCTCCGCAGGTCCTTTTTTAGAAATGAAATATATTCTGCCATCCTTTTCAACAGCTGTTTCAACATCATGAATATTGGCATTCCAGTTGCTTATAACACCTATTTTATTCCAGTCAGCTCCACTTTCAACTGAATTAAACCTGAGCTCATATTCCGTTGAAGCATATTGGGAATTTGGATCTGCAGATCTGGCAGTAACTGCATACATATTCAAGTTTTCAACTCCGGCAATCATTTTCAGGTTCTGCGGATAATACAACTGCTGTGACCCGAAACTATATTCATCCTGCACTTTACTGAAAGACCATCTGCCCGTATTCTCATAAGCTTCAGGGATTGGATTGCCATCGTTTCCGACAACTGTTTCAGGCGGAACATTCACATAACAGAATGGACAGTATTCTATTTCAAATTTTGAAAGATCTATTGTAGGCGGAACAACAGGAAGCTGTCTCTGGTAATAATTAAGTTTAAGCATTCCTGTGTTTTCTCCGCCAATACCATAGCGGTTTGCTCTGCTGTATTTTTGTGCATTTATGAAATAAGCCGGATTAATATTTTCAAGATTAAAACTGTCTTTAATAATATATTCATTTGAGCTTACAACAACATTAGTTGAAAGTGCGTAATACATTGTGTTTGCTTCATTGTAAACAGAACTATTTTTAAGACTCTGGCAAACAGGAAGAGTTGGCAATTCTAAACAATGGTTTTCGACATACCAATCTCTTCGCCAGTTCCATTCGTGATTAGTAGTCCAAAAATCAGTTTTTTTCTTTATCGGAAGCCTTGCTTGTGCATCAAGATATTCTGTTTTTGAATCAATCTTTATATTTTTATTTGTAACTCTTTTTTGCCATCTTAGAATTGAGGCAATCGTGTAATCGTCACTGCCGTGACTGAACCCGAAATCACATGTGAATTTATTGCTTGATGTCTCTTTATAAAGCGGATTTTCTGTCTTTTCCGTTATTGTACAGTACCCATCCTGTCCCCATAAATTTCTAGATTTTTCCTCATGAGTTATTGCGCAATAATGAATTGCAATATCACAAGTGTTGTCGGGACAAACAAAAGGATTTTGACCACTATAAGCAGGCATTTGAATAGAAACTTTTGCTGATTTATTAATAATTGCTGGAAATATTGGAAAATAAACACCATTTTTAATTGGCAAAGAACTATTTCCTCGAACATCTTTAATTTTATTGTATGCAAAATCCCAGATTTGTGCATTACCAAAATAATGATAATCACATTCGTCTGGGATTCCGTCAAGATCATGATCAGGCTGCCATACAAAATATTTTCTGTCAGCAGTGAAATATCCATAATTTAAAAGTGCTGCACCCTTTGAACCATTTAAATCCTTTGCTGCAAACAATTCCTGGTATGGATTAGTATCCCATACTAAAGAATTCGGAGAATCACAACGATCGCAGGCATCACCAATTCCATCTTCATCAGAATCTATTTGTGTTAAATTGCTGACGGTTGGGCAGCTATCACAATCATCTGGAATTGAGTCTTCATCTGAATCCAACAGACTTTCGTTCTTTATTTCTTTACAAATATCACAAGCATTGCCATACTTATCACCATCGATATTTAACTGATCAAAATTGTATTCATCAGGACAGTTGTCTTGCTCATTTCTATATCCATCACAATCTCTATCTGTATTATGATCACAACCTATATTATATACATTCTTGCATGCAGACTCGCAACTGTTCAAATCTATTATTCCCAATTTTCCAGCTTTTTTATAAATCTCGTTTATCATTTCGCAGTATAAGACACAATTATAAAAACTTTCTGGCTGGCTTTCACCATAATTAGAGGCAATAAACTCTGAAGAAACCGTATTTTTCATCTCAAATTGTCCTGGAACATTCCATTTCAAACCATATGCTGATTTTTTAATCCCTTTGTCCATATAATCATACTTTCTTACCATTTTTTCAGGATTTCTCAACCAGTCAAAGGCATTTATACTTTCTTTATTTATAAAAAAATTGTGCGCTTTCTCCCCACTAACATAAAATTTGAATGTTCCATCTTTCCCTGAATTTGTATCTTCAAGATGCGGATGAAAAAAACACAGGTCAGAAATATAATTTTTTCCGATTTGTTCATTTTCACAGTTATCCTGAAAACCACACCCTGCGTTTTTATTCATAAAACAGGCAGTTATAAAAAAACTGTTTCTAATTGCCGGCCAGACACCACTGCTATCAATAAACGGATTTAGTGCGTAATATGATTCCGTTGATAAGCCACCTGTTGACTCTAACAACTCAGATAAAAAATCATATGGCAAACCCTCCATCCAGTTTGGAACACCGTCTCCATCAATATCATAATTGCAAAAATCGCCATAAGGTCCCATATTTGTGTTCAAAGATTTTTCATCATTAAAATACGGACAAGCATCAGATTCTAATGTTGAAACATCTTCATCAATTTCGTTTTGCATAGAATTAACTGCAGAAACTGAAGAATAGTTGTTGTACAAGTCGGTAAAAGAATAATTATCAAATATGTCTGGAACACCATCACTGTCTCTATCCATTTCCAATATCTGCTGTTCAGATAAAATAACACCATTTCTAAGAATTTGTATATCACCATATGTAAAGAAACTCGCAGAACAAAAATCAAACAAATTATCAATCGGAATGGCTTCCAACTCTTTATATCCATAGCTGTTTTTTATTAAAAGATATTCTTGACCGTTTCCATCTGTTGGAGTTATATAACCAACCACAACCACCGCATGCCCGCCTGTTTTCGAGGCTGATGTGCTATTGATTTTCATATTATTGAATTTTCCCCAAGCACCTGTTACTTCTAGGATTCGTTCTTTATTCAAGCAGTGGCTTTGAAAGGACATAACTAGGGGTTTTCCATTTCTAATGTATTCTTTTACAGTATTTATATTTCTTTGTAAAAATAAAATGTCATTAGGTCTAAACACCAACCAACCAACATCAACAGATTTATTGAAAAGCTCATAATTCCAAGAATTATCTTCATCTATTCCGGTTGTACATCCATATACTGATCCTATATCTTTAAAATCTTTAAATCTATTCACATCTCTTTTAGAATAGTATTTCGGTTTTCCAAAACCTCTATGCACATAAGGGTAATGCTCCTCCTGAACAACACCTCTTGACACTAAAGATTCCCCAATTTTAACAGATGATGATGTACAGCCATTAATTTCTTGGAGAAATGCTTCGGACAAATCTATTTCAACATTATTTGTATCTCCTCCATTAAAACTCACAACATTTTTTGCTTCTTGAAAAATATTATTATAAATCCTCATTGATTCTATTTCTATAACTCCTGCTGCTGCAAATTTTGCACAATCTCCAAAACCTTGACTCTTTATACTAGTAACTAAATCATGTATTCTGTTTTGTGTATCTCTAAAGTTAGTAAGGGAGAAAATAGTATAATTTTTATTAACAACATCAATTTGCAAATCTTCAGCAAATGGCTCCACCAAACCATTAAGTGTAAAAAATGAAGCATTAGGTTGAAAAGGGGCAAAAGGTCCCACTAAAGATTCATTGTAGATTTGCTCCATAATCATAGGAGAAATAAAAATCATTCCATCTTCCCTTTCACATAACTGTCCATCCTCAATTAACTCACAAGCTTCTTCTGCAAAAACAATCTCAAATAAAAAAAACAAAGCAATTGAAATAAAAAACGACTTTTTTCTCACCATACACCTCGAAAATTATATTGATAAAGTAACCATAACTTAAAAAAATGGAACAAGATCAATAATCTTCCCAAGCTATAAATAATATACAAATATTCAGTTGCGAGTAGCATTCACTTTAAATATATTTTCATAAATATTAAAATCAACTTTTTCTTGCTTCATAAAATATGCTACAAACTGACACTACTTATTCATTTCCTGTCTATCAGCGCGGGATACACTTTGATGAGCGATTTTATGAATTCCATGCAGATGATGAGTATCAGCGAGCTGTAATAGACCCAGAGGATGCTTGTGATTATCCATGTCGCCGAGCCGTAGAAAAGCGAAAGTCCTGAAATTTCCGTGATATAGAAATTATAAAGCAGTTTCGCACCGTTCCACATGATGCTGAAGAGGAGCGCTCCGTAAAGTATCGCCCTTTTCGACCTTTTTATGCCGTAGGTGAAATAATATATGAGCATCGCAAAGAGGAATATTATGAAAACGGTCGATATCGCAAGTCCGTAGACCCTTGTCCCTGCAACGAAATTCATGAAACCTGACATTAACGGGATCCTGTTCATGAAAGCATCGGTCAAAGTTGTGAAGATCGTTATGAAATAGTGAACAGAGAAAAGAAGTATTGTCAGTGAAAGGAGGAAAACGACCCCCATGAGCCTGCTGAAAATGAAATTGATGTACTTTCCGCCGAATATCCTGAAAAAAGTGTAATGAAGCGTGGAAAAAAGGAGTGTCGCGGAAATAAGAAGCGATATTGAGCCTATGGCCGTAAGACTCGCTTTATAATCTGCGATCTTTATGAACTCTGTCGCAAAACTGCTGTCTATGAAAGGTATGGCGACATGAAGATAACTGCTTATAGCTCCGGCCATCTCCTCTTTTGAAAGCTGTCTGATATCCTGCACATAGTCGATCAGATATCCGGTCGTCGCGCCGAGAAGGATTATGAAAGGTATCAGGCTCAGTATGAAATAAAAGCTTATTCCGGCTGAAAAAGTGAACCCGTCATCTTTATAGAAATTCCAGCATGTATCATGAATAAGACGCAGTACCCTGTTCTTTCTGAGCACTTTTATGAAAAATCTTCTTGCTGTTCTTATGCTAGATTTCAACTTTCCTGTAACCTCTTCTATATACAAATTTCACAGGAACGCCTTCGTACCCGAAAGACTCATAGAACCTGTTCATCAGGTATCTGTCATACGAAAAATGGACCGCTTCAGGGCTGTTGACTTTCATTACGACCGTAGGCGGAGCAGGGCTCACCATATCTATCGAATAGAAAAATACAGGCCTGTTCTTCTTGTTCAAAGGAGGCGGATTCCTCCTCGTACATCCTGCAAGCCATTCCAGAAGGGTTTCACCATCCACCATTTTGTAATAATTGTCATATATTTCCAGCACCTTATCTAGAAGCTTGTTCACTCTCATACCGCTTTTTGCACAGATCGAGAGGACCGGAGCATACGGAGCGAACTTTATTCTGTCACGAAGGTCTTTGACCACTTTCTCATAAGTTCCTGTCTCCTTTTCCACAAGGTCCCATTTGTTGATGACTATGACTACACCTTTTCCTTTTTCATGTGCAAGTCCCAGTATCCGAAGGTCCTGATCGGTCGCAAGTTCCTGCGCATCCATCATGAATATAACAATGTCAGAGCGGTCTATCGCCCTGAAAGCTCTCACGATCGCCGCTTTTTCCATCAGTATCTCTATCTTCTTCTTTCTTCTCACTCCGGCGGTATCTATCACTTTGAAAGAGCGCTCTTTGTATTTGAAAAATGAATCTATCGGGTCCATCGTGGTGCCGGGAATAGGGCTCACAAGCATCTTGTCCTCACCGAGAATCGAGTTTACAAGTGTGGATTTGCCCACATTCGGTCTGCCTATTATCGCAAGCCTTATCATCTCTCCGGCCGGAGGCATTTTTTCATCTATCTCTTTTTCGGTCCAGAAATCCTTTGTAACAGCATCAAGGAGATCAATTACTCCATAACCGGTCTTACCCGAAACCGGAAACACTTCATCGGCCCCCGTTTCATAAAATTCAGAAGCCCAAAGCTCTCTTCCGTCGGAATCTATCTTGGAGACTGCAAGCCAGCACCGTATCCCTTTTACACGGATAAGATGGTATATCTCCTTATCGCTTGAACTGATACCGGCTTCACCGTCACACAGCATTATGACACCGTCGATCTGCTCAAGCACTTCGTTTATCTGGGCCCTTATTCCTCTTGTTATCTCATCGGCTCCGTCCTCATCGATGTGGAATCCGCCTGTATCAATGATCGTGAACGGCTTGTCAATATAGACCATATCCTGATAATTGAGATCTCTCGTGACTCCGGGCATATCATCTATTATTGCGAAATTCCTGTTCAGGATCTTGTTGAACAGCGTCGACTTGCCGACATTGGGTCTGCCGATTATTGCAATTAAAGGCTTGACATTATTATGAATTTTAGCGGACATCACAAACTTTCCCCAAAAAAGGTTTTAACTCGGGTAAGTTACACGAATCAGAGGAAAACGCAAGATAGTCGGGTATATGATTCCAAAAATAAAATTGATGTTGACAAAAAGTAAAATGAACATTAGTATATTCATAGTTGAAAACATCAATCTTAGTTTTTTTAAATAGCTTTTATTTTCCGCGAAAGGAGAAAAAAATGAAAAAAGCATTCTTTATCCCGATCATTGCTTTAATGCTGGTCCTCTTTCAGGCCTGCGGAGACGGTGCAGATTCCTCCGATGAAGAGAACGCACCGGACACAGAGATAAACGATGAAATGCAGAGTGACGCTGACGAAGAGCCTGTTAACTGCACAGATGAATGGGAAAAAGCTGAAATGATAGATGATCCTCAGGAATATTACGGCTTCAAGATATCTACCGTTAAAAGAAACTGGAACTGGAAAACAGAGAACGGTGTCGATACCTTTTCCATAATGACTTCAAAATCATCCAAACCTGCGTTCATGCATGTTACAGAAGAAGGGAACATCATATTAATAGGAAGTCTAAACGGCGAGACATGCGCTGAATGTTTCAATGAATTCATGCATGTATACAAGCCTGATGGAACTTATACGGTTTACGGTCTGACAGGACTTAATGGAGCGAGGGCCGAGATGGCAGAAATTGATGAAACGACCGGAGAGACAGTCATTCTTTTCAGTTTCAGTTTTGCTTCTCAGGAAAACGGCACCTATATAAATCAGGATAGATATTTTACTGCATCGTTCAAAGACACTTCCTTTAAATTCAAAGCATGGCGGACAAATACAGATAATGTTGATATTTGTGATAACTTTTTTGTAGATGCAGGCAATTTTTATCTGCTTTGCATGAGCTATTATTCTGAAGACGGAACATTATTTGACCGTTTTAAAACAAGAATTGTATCAGGGTTTGAAGGTGCCGTTTACTATAAGACCAGTTCAGAGGATTCAGGACCTGTTGCAGGCGATCTCTTCCGGAACTCTTTCTATGTAATGATAGCTTACATGGATAATGATATTAATCCATACCTTCAGGAATATTCAAACGCAACTCTTTGCATGGAAGAGCAGACAGATAACATATGGAGCGACAAGCCTGTCGGATTTGGAAATTTCAAATATACAGACGACAGCTTTTTCGGATTTTCCATAGTGGATGGTGAAGGACCTGACGAAGGCACTGAAAATGAACTCGGGATCGTCACTGTTTCAGGATACGGTTCAGTTATTTACATTGAAAAACAGTCACAAAGCAGCTATCTCGTATCTGCAGGCATTCTTTCAAGAGTTGATAACAAAGGGCATCGCACAATCATCAGAGATCCTGACCAGATAATTGAATCAGATGGATCTGTTTACGCCGCAACATCAGCGACAGGGGATTATGATGGAGACGGAAGCCCGACAGATGAAGAGCTTGCAGTCATATGGGAAAACAACTACGACACCAGTTTCAGTTCTTACATAACGGCTGTTGACAGCGATCTTAATGCCTATGTCAAAGAAATTAAGAACGGACTCCCCAATTCGATGGCATTCAAAATAGCCGAGTTTGATAAATATCTTTATGTTTTCGGAATAAACTCTCAGATCTTCGACCCTGAAAGCATCGAAAAGAACATTTTTATCAGCCGTGTGAAAAAGGATTCCATTATAAAAGAAGAGAACCTTGTATCTGAAAAAAGTGTAAGAATTCAGAAATTCGAATAAAATTGTTCCGTATCAACTGTTCTAGAGGAAATAAATGAAGCTGGAATGCATTATTCTTTTTGCTGTTTTTCTGTTCCTGTCGTGCTCAAACGGAGAAAACGATGGTGTCTATCCCGATTCGGGAAATGATCCTGATAAAGATGCCGTTGCTGACAATGACAGCACTGAACCGCAGGATACTGAGGATGATGACATCAATGACACTGCTGAAGAGCCGGATGAAAGTGATGACAATGAAGATAATGAAGATAGTGATTCTACTGATGCGGATGAAAATGATTCGGACATGACCATAATTGAATCCGATCCCTGCACGCCGAACCCGTGTGTAATGGAAAACAGTGACGGGAACTGCACAGTAATTGAAGAAACATTTGTCTGCGGATGTTCGGGGGATTTCTACTGGAACGGGATCGACTGCATTGCAGATCCATGTGCCGCCGACCCTTGCGCAGATGTCGAAAATGCAACAGGCGAATGCGGAACTGAGGACGGCAAAGCAGTTTGCAAATGCGATCCGTCATACTACTGGAAAAGCGGTGTCTGTGTGCCGGTTCCTGATATTGTCTATGTAAAAGCTGATGCATCGGGACTTAATGACGGAAGTTCGTGGGAAAATGCCTTTACCAACTTCAAAACTGCAATGAACAGCCTCGGAACTGAGGTTTCTGAAGAAAAATGGATATGGGTCGCCAAAGGAGTTTATAAACCTAAGAACAGTGTTACCGGCACCACTTGTGAAGTTTCTGAAAAAGAATCTTACTTCTCATTGAAAAACAATGTTTCAGTTTTCGGCGGTTTTTCAGGAAATGAATCTGATATTTCTGAAAGGGACTGGAAAACCAACGAAACTGTTTTCAGCGGTGACACAGACAATAGCGGAAATATAAGCAAATGTGATGTATACCATGTTTTCTTTAACTATGATATTAATAACAGTGCGGTACTCGACGGCGTTATAATAGAGAACGGCAATGCAGACTATTATGATCTTGACACTACCGATAAACACACCCGGCACGGTGGAGGAATGAACAACTGGGGAAATGCAGACCCGGTCATAAGAAATGTCACTTTCAGGAATAACAGTGCACAGGTGAACGGAGGGGCATTATCAAATAGTTATGAAAGTCATCCTGTAATTGAAAACTGCATTTTTGAAAACAACTCCGCTTTCAAAGGCGGGGCTTTCTCATCAAGTTACGGAAGCAATCCTGTAATAAAGAACTCAATATTCAGAAACAATAAAACAAGAGAAGGATACGGCGGAGCCGTTGTTTCAGCAGACTCGAGCGCATATTTTTATAATTGTACTTTTGCCGATAATGAATCTGAAGATGGAGGTGCTGCAGTAATACAGGAGGCAAGCAGCACCATATTCGATAATTGTGATTTTTCAGGTAACACAGCGAACAGGAACGGCGGAGCGATCAGTATCGGCAGTTTCAGCAATCCGGATATACTGAACTGTGTTTTTGATTCCAATCTCGCGATCAGCGGCGGCGGCGCAATGGAAATTTATGACGGAAGCGAACCGTTCATTGTAAGTTCAAAGTTTTTCGGCAATGAAGCTTCAAAAGAGAGCAAATTCAGCACAGGCGGAGCCATACTTGTCTCTGATGCAACACCTTATATAGTAAACTCACTTTTCATAAATAACACCGCCTCGGCAGGAGGCGCGATATCGAACAGAAAGGGATTTTCCGTACTGATTAACTGCACCGTCGCATTTAACAGTGCTTCAGGAGAAGTCGGAACAGGCGGAGGAATGTATAACGAAACCTTCAGTGAACCTTCTGTGATAAACACAATAATGTGGTACAACAACGCATTGAACTATGACCCTGAGATATCAAATGAAGTTTCCACACCAGTCATAAACAATTCAAACATCTCAGGAATTTTTCCCGAAGGCGTGTGGGATGAGAGCTTCGGAACTGACAACGGAGACAACATCAGCACAGACCCCATGTTCAATGATCCCCAGAACGGAGATTTTACACTTTTTGAAGACTCTTTGAGCATAAACGCAGGTGACAACACCCCGTTTGAAACAGACGGAATAGCAGAAAGCATAATAAAAGACCTGCTTGGAAAAGATAGAATCCTCGACGGAGTTGTTGATATCGGAGCCTACGAAAACGGTCCTTTCAGTGAGTGATCATCTGCACTTCTTGCAGCTGTTTACCTGATGAGTGAAGGCTTCAAGCCTGTTGATGTTGTGTGTCGATTTAAGTCCTTCATACACAAGATTGCATATCGGAATGTCATCCATGTCCTTTCTCATGCTCTTGGTGAGCGATGCCGTGATATTACCGAGCATGCAGTTATGGCACATTACATTGATGACACCATCGGCCCCTGCAAGATGAAGCTCCTCTATCCTGTTGATATTGAGTGAAAGCGCCTTATCTATCTCAACATCGGCATACCTGTCAACGACTTTTCTGACAGCATTCACATCCCTTTCCTGCGGAGTCCTTATCGAATCAGGGAAATACCTGTCAATGAACCATCTTGCGGTCTTTATCCCCGGAACCAGCAGTCTGGCAAAAAGACTTTTCATCTTCTTTCCCTTTCTGTAAAGATCACTGCTCAGAAGCTCCATTCCGAGAAATGAAATATCGATGAGCGAGCATGCCGGCCACACCTCATATCCCATATCTTTAAGCTTTGAATACAGATGATCGTTCGAATGCTCGTTCACCCTTGTGTAAATATCGCCGACAATGCCTATTTTAGGCTTGCTGCCGTTACTTTCGCCAAGCTCTATCTTTCTGAACCTTTTGACACTTCTGCGCAAAGTCCTGAAAAAAGAGCCTTCGGCGAGACCTTTTTCAAGATCGAGTATTATCTCCCGGTATATTCTGTCCACTTCCCCTTTTTTCAATTCATACGGCTCTATCTCCGTCTTCCACTTGAAAAATCTGTCTATCGTGTAAACACCCAGCGCCATCCTTATCATATACGGAGCACCGAGCTCTTTCATGTTCGTCTCGTCCGTTATGTTCATCACCGTTACATCCTGCAGTCCGAGCCTTTCAAGTATCAGATGCGTTGCAAGAAGATACTGCGGAAGAAGACATGGTCCGAAATATGAAGGGCCGAAATAGCACGCTTTCTCAGGAACGAAATCAGGCTGTTTTGCAACTTTCAGAAGATCGCCGACAAATGAGATGAACGGATGGCATTCCCTTCCGTATGCATATTTCAGACCCAGATTCCAGCTTTCCTCATCAGTAGGCGGAAGAAGCACCACCTTGCATCCGGAAGCCTTCAAAGCTCCGGTCAGTGCATATGCATGCTCCATGAAGGAAGGAACATAATAAGTGTATTCCCTCAAAGGCAGTCTCGGCTTTCCCGGATCTCTGCCGGCAACTTCGGAAGGAAGTTTTTCAGGTATCCTGAAATTTCTTGAGAACGCTTCAATTCTTGTAATAAGCCCTGCTTCAGCCTGATGATCGTCAAATTCAAGAAGAATGTGAGGAACTTCTTTAAGTTCGTATTCAAGATACTGGTCAACAAACGAATCGGGACCGCACCCGAAGTTGGTGACAATGACAGCACCGAGGAACCTGTGCTTTTTGAGCGCCCTTGCAGACTGGACAAGTTTTCTTCCGTAGCCCCACCGTATCCTGCTCCAGAGCTCAGGCATTGGCTCAGAACCCATAGGAAGAAAATCAAAAGGCAGCGGCTCTATCCCCTGATCTTTGAGCCTTCTTGCAAGATTGAGATTTACAAAGCGGTCTGTCGTATTGTACGGTCTGCCAAGCAGTACTGCTCCTCTTTTTCCGCTTTCAGAAAGTCTCTGTATTATCTTCGCCCCTTCTTCAAGACATCTTTCAGAAAATCTTTTCTGTGCATCCCTTGCGGCGGCAAATGCCTTTTCTATCTCATCTTTTGGAATATCGAGCTCTTTTGAAATATGCTCTATCCAGAACCCGTTCTCACCCTCCACGGGATATTCAAGAGTGAGTATTTCCGCATCAAAAGAGATATTCTCCCTAACAACATAAGGAGCCGCCTGAGTATAAGGACATGCATATCTTTTTGATCTTTCATTCGGAGGATTGAAAAAACGGAGATGAGGAATGAATATCCTTTTAAAACCTTTTCCGCCCAGATCATAGACATGACCGAAAAGCACTTTCATAGGATAGCAGAATTCAGCCGGAACATGTATCAGCCCTGACTCAACCATCGCTCTTGTCGTATGGCCCGACAGAACAGTCCTGAAACCGAGAAGATTGAAGAATGTCCTCCAGAAAGGGAGATAGTCACACATCGTCAGCGTCATCGGTATCGCAATATCGCCTCTTGAAGGTTCAGTGTCAGATCTGACGACACATTCATGCATCAGCGATTCTCTCAAAGAGAAAGGATCATCTGCTGCGATAACCGTTTCTTTAGCCTTTTCAAACCTGCCGCACACACTGCCGAAATAAGCCGTTTCACCGCTTTTCACCGTTACTTTCCTTATTTCGCACAGATTCTCGCAAAGCCTGCATTCAAATGTATCAGTAACGGCATCTATTACAACATCATTAAGTGAAAAAGCCCCGGTCTTATCACTTCCGGATTCCTTCATTGCAGTTATCGCGGCCCCTATCGCTCCGGAGATCTCAGGGTATGGATGGACATTCACCGGTTTTCCGAGAAGATTCTCAAAAACAGCCTTCACAGCGGCATTTCTTGCAACACCGCCCTGAAAAACTATTTTTTCACCGATGCCTGCCGATCCTGCCACTTTTTCAAGATAGTTCTGACCTATTGAATACGCAAGACCTGCACACAGGTCCTCATTTGATGCGCCTCTCTGAAGGTGATGGACTAGATCGGAGTCCATGAACACAGTGCACCTGCTTCCGAGCCTTAACGGATTTACCGATCTGAACGCGTATTTTGCAAAATCATCCTTGATGCTTATTCCGAGCCTTCCAGCCTGCTCTTCGAGGAAAGATCCAGTACCTGCGGCACATGCTCTGTTCATCTTGAAGGACTCTATTCTGCCCCCTGACATCTTTATGAACTTTGAATCCTGTCCACCGATCTCTATTATCGTATCGGCATCCGGAAAGAAATATCCGCTTGAAACAGACTGAGCCGATATCTCATCCATAACAGAACCCGTTCCCAGAAGAGCTTTTGCAAGATGTCTTCCTGAGCCTGTGCAGACGGCATTTGATATCATTACTCCTGCAGGTGTCTGCTTTTTAAGATCTGATATGAGCTCCCTGACGGCTTCCACAGGCCTTCCTGCAGTCGGAACATAAGATGAAGATACGACAGACATGTCCGAATCTATTACGGCGCCTTTTGTGCTTACCGAACCGACATCGATACCAAGAAAATAAGGCGCTTTGAAAGCCTTTTCACCTGATACGCCGGCAGTATCTGAAATGCAGGACTTTAATCCCGCCAGTCCTGAATTTTCATCAATATCATCATTCATTTCTTCAAGACACCTGATCATGCGGCTTACAGTAATTCCGTTCCCGGCTTTCTTTTCTCCGGCTATGACAGCGGAACCGTACGCCCCCATGACATCGTGAAGTTCAGGAACAATGAGCTGATCTTCGTTTATACCGAGGATCTCCCTGAAGGCTCTCACCACACCTTTATTTGCCGCGACACCGCCTTGAAAAATGACAGGAGCCTTAGGAATATGACCGCGGCACAGGGTCGCAAGATAGTTCCTTGCAAGGGCGAAACACAACCCTGCACAGATCTCATCCACACTGACAGCTTTCTGCTGAAGGTGGATCATGTCGGATTTGGCAAATACCGAACATCTTCCTGCAACACTTGCGACATTGGCCGAACCGTATGCTTTTTCACTGAGCTCCTGAATTGTAAGTCCCAGTCTTCCTGCCTGCTGGTCGAGGAAAGCACCGGTCCCTGCGGCGCACAGTTCGTTAAATGAATGGTCTTTCAGAAAATGACGGCCGTCACCATTTCTCCCTATCGATATATACTTTGAATCCTGTCCGCCTATCTCAAAAACAGTTTCTACATCAGGGTACAGCGTCCACGCCGCGGTGGCATGCGCAACTATCTCGTTAACAGTGTCAATGCCGGTCCGTGACGCTATGAGCTCCTTTCCTGAGCCTGCGATCACAGCACCTGTAAAAGAAATGTCTCCGAGCGTGTTAAACATCTCCCTGAAAAGGCCGGCCGTACGCTCCACAGGCCTTCCCGATGTCCTCAGATATTTCCTGAAAACGATATTCCCTTCGCTGTCCAGAATGATGCAGTTGAGACTGACAGAACCGAGATCCAGACCGAGTCTCAATCCTGATCTATCCATTTTCATCCGATCTCCTTTTAAAAAGACCTTTTTTAACGAAAAGCTCCCTGTCCTCAGATTCAAACTTGAGACCGGCCAGGGTCACAGCATAGACAAGCACAAGCAATGCAGCGGCGGCTATTTTAACTGCCGGTACTTCAAGATAAGTATAATAACCCATCACTGACATCAGCGCAACAGGAATCACCATCGCAAGATAAGGTTTATATATCTTACCGGGGATCAGTCGGGCACCTGTGAGATAGTATGCCTCGACCAGCTGCATAATGGAAACAAGTAGAGATGCTATCAGTGTTGCGACAGCGGCACCCATTATCCCCCAGTGAGGAATGAACAGCCAGTTAAGGTAGGCGTTAACGACTGCAATGGTCATTGAGTTTATAAGATTCCATAAAGAATTACCCGTCATTACTATTATATTGCCTGCCATGCCGACCATACAGCTCAGAAGCGGCGGAGCAAGAAGAAGGAGCATGAATGTCGTATCACTCGTAAAAGAAGGATGGAAGAGCCTAAGAAGCTCGTTCCTGAACATTATGACGATCAGTGCTAAAGGAAAAGATATCATAGTGGTCCATCTGGATACCATCGAAAAAGAGAAGTTCATCTTTTCAATGTCACCCTGACCGTACATTCTCGCTATAACCGGGGAATAGGAACCTGAAAAGGCCAGCTTAACCTGTCTTATCGCCCTTACTATCTGAGAACCCATTCCGTAAAAAGCTATTATCTGCGGTGCAACTCCGAAAAATCCGAGCATTACAACATCTACATTGGTTATGAATGTGTTGAATGTCATATTCAGGTTCTGCGGTATCGAAAATTTAACCAGAGGCATTGACACTCTGAAGGATAGAACTGACTTGAAAAGTTTTCCGTAATCAAAATAAAAGCCGAAAACGATCAGCGAACAGACTGTCACGACAACAGCCGAAATGTTAAATGCCCAGATCAGACCGCCGAGTCCTGTTCCGGTAAAATAAAAAAGGACAGAAAAGATAATAAGAGCAAAAGACCTCAAAAACCCCAGAAGAATGGCATCCCATTTCATTGTAAGGTGTGATTTTGTAGCTGAAACGACGATCACAGGTATCACCACAAACGGAAGTGACCAGACAATAGACTGTACCGAGTTCACGACATTCTTATCAGGATATTTCATCAGTATCAGTTCAGGACCGCCGAAATAGGCAAAAACTATTATAAGAACGGATATTGCGAGCGATATTACAAATCCGTTAGCTATGATATCATAGACCTTCGACTCGTTCTCTTCTGACACGGCAAAACGCGAAGTGAACATGACAACACCGTCATTAAGTCCCGAAACGGTAAGACTCACAGCCATATCGACCATCACATATATCATATAGAAAAGACCCATCGTTTCGGGTCCGTAAAGTCTCGTTATAAGGATGAAATATACAGGAATGAGGCCTTTGCCTGCGGCGCCTAGAATATTTACAAAAGCACCTTTTGCAATGACACTGCCTGTAGAATGCGCGGTGCTGCTCATTTTTTAAGGCCTTTGAATTTTTCTATTACAGAATCGTAATGTGATTCAAGCACAGCAACTCTGCCAGGAAGTGAATATTCAGATTCCATTTTTCTCCTTGCGGCTTCACCCATCTGTTTTCTCAGTTTTCCGTCCTTAAGCAGAAGAAGCATTTTGTCCGCCATATCATCGATGTCCTTCTCTTTCACCAGGAAACCTGTTTCTCCATGATCGATTATTTCGGGAATTCCGCCGTGAACCGTGCCTATCGAAGGAACATATCTGGCTCCCGCCTCTTTTACGACCAGTATTCCCGATTCTCTGTCACCGTTGCATGCCACCACGCTCGGAGCCAGAAGAACATCGGAATGAAGTATCATATCGAGGACCTCGCTATGCCTTTTAACGCCGTGGAAAATGACATTCTTTTCAATTCCGAGCCGTTTTATCATAGAAATATAGTGTTCTTTCCGTGGTCCGTCGCCGACTATCTCAAGAACCGCATCCGTACCGTTCTTTATTACTTTTGCAAACGCTTCTAGGGCATATTCAAAACCTTTTTTTTCGACAAATCTGCCGACCATGATCATTCTGTTCCCTTTCCTTTCCGGGATCTCATTAATTACAGGGATCTCAACACCGAGCCTCCATGTCAGAACTTTTTCAGCAGGGGCGCCGAGTTCAATAAGCATCTCTTTCAATTCATCTGAGGCCGCAAGGAAAAGATCGACCCTGCGGAACATCCTTCCGCTCATAAGCCAGTATCTCCAGAATGCAGGGAAAAAGCGTCTATATGTCTTAAGAACAGGCACATCATAACCGTGGAAAGTGACAACCAGAGGAAGATCTGCCGCATCTGCCGCGGAAAGCGCATAGATACTGCCAGTCCCGAAATGTGCATGGATAAGCGAATATCCGCCGTTTTTCACAAGATTTTCTCTTGTGGGACTCAGAGCTGTTATCTGACACCAGTTACCTTCGATACTCTGCTTCAAGCTTTTTGAAGGAAAGAAGCTGTGCACTTTTTCATATGGAAAGACATCGGCGTTGAGTCTGTAAAGAGCGAAAACATCAACATCATAGTTTTTGTGACACCTTATCTCGTCATAAATGAATGTCTGTGAAAATTCGAGAAAATTAGTGGCGAAAAGTGCAACTTTCTTATTTTGCATGTTTTTTCCGCAGGAGAAAATTATATCCAACCATTAAAGAACCATAGTGTTGTACTCTAAAACCGCTTATATTGTCAAAATTATTTTAACCTTGTGTTAACTTGATAAAAAAAGGGTTTTCTGTCACTATTCCTTATGTTTTTTTCAAATGAGGAGACCATGAAAAGAAAGGTTTATGCGATAATACTTGCATCAGGTAAAGGTGAACGGCTTAATTACAGTATTCCTAAGCAGTTTATAAAAATAGCAGGCAAGACCATAATAGAACACACGATAGACACTTTTCAGAAAAACCCTCTGATAGATGAGATATTCATAGTTATCGAACCTTCTTTCAGAAATCATATGGAGGAGATATTACTTCACAACAGCTACACAAAGATCTCAAAGATACTTAACGGCGGAGCCACAAGAAGGGAAAGCTCGTCCATCGGAGTCAACTCTGTTCCTGAGAACGATGCAAAAATACTGATCCATGATGCTGTAAGACCTTTCATTTCAAATGACATAATAAATGAATGCGTGGCCGCTCTGGACAAGTATAACGCCATAGATGTTGCGATCCCTGCCACCGACACGATAATAAAGATCAACAGTCTCAACTGCATAGAGACCATTCCGGAAAGGAAGTTCATGATGCAGGGACAGACGCCTCAGGCGTTTAATTCAGCCGTAATAAAAGAAGCTCATTCGCTTGCACTGAAGGACAATAATGAGACAGTGACGGATGACTGCGGTCTCATACTCAAATATAAACTTGCCGATGTATTTGTGGTAAAAGGCGAAACAAGGAACATCAAGATCACCTACATTGAAGATGTGGTCTATGCAGATAAACTTTTTCAGCTTCAGAATGAAATACTCAATTGTGAACTTGATCCTTCAGAAATGAAAAATAAGGTCATTGTAATATTCGGTGCAAGCAAAGGTATCGGGAAGGCCGTTTCAGAACTTGCAAAGAGCTGCGGAGCAAAAATTCACGGATATTCAAGAGAGACGGGTGTGGATGTCTCTTCATATCTTGATGTCGAAAAAACTCTGAAAGAAGTAAATCAGAAAGAGAACAGCATTGATTTTGTCATCAATACCGCCGCAGTTCTGCGGATAGGAAAGATCGAGGACAGGAGCATACTTGATCTGGAAGAGGAGATCCGCATAAACTACATGGGATCTATCAATGTCGTGAAAGCTGCGATCCCCTACCTGAAAAAAAGCGAAGGAGGCATACTTCTTTTCACATCAAGTTCATACACCAGAGGAAGAGCTCTTTATTCCTCATATTCGTCTGCCAAAGCCGCGATAGTCAACTTTGTTCAAGCCGCCGCGGAAGAACTGCTGCCTTATAAAATAAGGATCAATGCGATAAATCCGGAAAGGACCGCCACTCCGATGAGATTTACAAATTTCGGCAATGAACCTGCCGGAAGCCTGCTTCAGCCTGAAAAAGTGGCAGAGGCATCTCTTACTGCACTTCTTTCAGATATGACAGGCCAGGTAATTTATGTGAGAAAGTAGTTCAGCCTTTCCGCTGTACCATTTCCTTCAGAACACCGGCGATCCGTTCACAATTCTTTCCGTCTACCGGTGCAAGGTGTTTTTTCATGAAATTCAGAGAGCGTTCTTTACAGCAGTCAGGATCCTGAACAGATCTTTTCACCGCTTCGAAAAGTTCTTCCATAGAATATACGACAAGTCCTCCGTTCTCATCAGACGGGAGGCTCCAGATGTAGTCAGCGCTTTCAGAACTTTTCTCGCGCACTTTTCCGTCCTTCCACACCCTGTAGACAGATTCTCTGCTGTTTCTGTCAACAGGATATATGTGTATTGAAGGCTTCAGTGAAGCATAGTAATACGTTATTATTGATGAAAAATTGCTTATCATCATATCTGAGATCTGAATATCAAGCAGATTGTCCCTGTTTTCATCCTTATATTTCAAAAGAACGCTTTCATGCTTTCCGGCAAGCTCCGCCAGCTGGTCCAGATACTTTTTCTCGAACCTTTTCCTGTCATGCATTCTTATTATTGAAGCTATGCCGAGTTCATCAAAAAGGCTCAGAAGCCTGTCAAATATAACAATATCTTCGCCCCAGTGTGAAAGTATCTTTCCGTAATGCCATGTAAAAGCAAGCAGTGCTATCTTCTTTCCTTTAAAAGAACCGGGGTAGAACTCTAAAAGCCGGTCTTTATCAAATTTTGCATTAACAATATCATCATAATAAGGCTGTCCCTCGACCCTCAGGTTCTCAGCGGCTATTCCTGTAATATTCTTTCTGTGATCATAATTTGCAGGACCGGCGCATATCCATCTGAAAAAAGGGTTGGGCAGATCAGGTGAGATGCCTGTGAGTTTCTGCACCTCCCTGAAAGGAGTGTCAAAATCCTGTCTGTTCTCGGGACCTTTCCAGCCGAAACCGTGCCACAGCACAAGAATGCCTTCTGATATTTTTTTCTTAGGATAATGATTGTCAACAACTGTCACATCAGCTTTAAATTTCTTAAGGAACCTTTCCGTAGACCACGAATCCCTTTCCATAACAGGGCAGTTTAAGGGAAGAAGACCATTTACAGGCTCCTTTTTATATTCCGCTACATTTTCGGTGACAACTACTGTTTCAAAATCACTCTGTCCGGCAAGATATCTGGCGAAAGAGAATATGTTCGCCTGCAATGTCGTAGCCCACAGACACACCCTTATTTTTTCCATTATAAACCTCTATTGATCATGCCGGGATCCCGGATCTTTTCCTGAATGAGAAAAGTTTTTTATCTTCCGGCTCTATTTTCAGAATTATGAGCGCTGTGACATAAAAAGCCATGGATGCTATCGCGAAAACCGCTTTGAAGAGCAGGGAATCCATCATGCCGAGATATTCAAGAGCGATGAACACCGCACCCGGAAGAGCTATAGCCGCATAAGGCTTATATATCCTTTCAATAAGCAGTGCAGCTTTCTCCAGTATCCTTATTTCATAATATATTATAAAAGTCACAAGAAGAGCTGATACGGATGTTGCCGTAGCGGCACCGGTAAGACCGTATCTCTGTATCAGAAAATATCCGAGAACACCGTTAAGAAGCGTGCTCCCCACCGAGTTCACGAGGTTCCAGCCTGAATGTCCTGTCATCACCAGTATGTTGGCGGAAAGCCCGATAGTACAGCTTATAAGGGGCGGGATGAGAAGGATGATCATGAATGTGGTATCATAGGTGAAACTTGAGTGGAATATCCAGATCAGCTCATTTCTGAAAAGAGCAAGAAGAAGGGCTATCGGGAACCCTATCATGGAAGTCCACCTTGATATCATCGAAAATGTTGTGTTCATCTTCACATAGTTCTTTGCCGCATGAAGCCTTGCAATTATAGGTGCATAAGCTCCCGAAAATGCCAATTTCACTTCACGCAGGTTTTTCACTATCTGAGCACCCATTCCGTAGAACCCGATCATTTCCGGAGCGAACTTGAAATAGCCCAGAAGAAGTATGTCGAGATTGGTTATGAATGTCGTAAATGTTATATTGAGGTTCTGAGGTATCGCAAAATATATAAGCGGTTTGAACAGTTTGAATTTTATCATGCTTTTAAAAAGCTTGCTGTAGGAAAAATACCGTTTAAAAACAAAAAGACATATCACAGAAAGTATAACAGAAGAGATGAAAAAACCGTGCAGGAGACTATCCAGTGTAGGTGAAATGAAATAAAAACCCAAAGCAAACACAGTAAGAAGAAAAGGTTTCATAAATCCTGTCAGTATGGCATCGTATTTCATTATAAGGAGCGCTTTTGTGGCGGAGATCACAAGTATGGGGATGAATATGAACGGAAGAGACCACATCATATAACGGAGTGAATTAACAACTTCAGCCTGAGGATATTTCTGCCGGAGAAGTTCTATACCGCCGAAACTGCCTGCAAGAATTATAATGACCGTAACAACGAGTGACATCATAAGTCCGTTAGCGATTATCATATAAAGCCGGTCCTCTTTTTCCTCCGCTTTATCCATATCTCTGGACATGAACATCATCATACCGTCATTTATGCCGCTTACAGTAAGGCTTGCTGTAATATCAAGGATCTTGTATATCATAAAATATATGCCCATCAGTTCGGGACCGTAAAGTCTCGTGACAAGAACAAAAAACAGCGGATGAAGCGCTTTCCCAGCAGTTCCCAGCATGTTTACAGCAGCGCCCCTTGCTATGTTCTCTTCATGTGTACGGGTGTCAGACTTTCTGTTTCTGATCATGATCGTTCCTTAACTTCACTGTCAAGGATCTCAAGAAAATGCTGAACTCTGAGCATATAGCTTCCGTGTTTATTGAAATAACCTTCCTCAAAAACGAACTCTCCGTCTTTAAACACGAATCTCCCCGGCACATCATTTATATACATCTGGGAAGGGTTGTATGAGCCGAATATGGACTGTATCTCATTTATGACATATTTATCATCGACTGTTTCAAAGACATCGAGAGCCAGAGAACGGAAACCTCCCTTTTCAGAGACATCCTTTACTAGAGACAGCAGCTCAACAGGCGGTTTGACCCATCCGACGAGCTTGGAACCGCTTGCGAACTGACCTTTAAGAAGTTTCTGATGCCCGAAGTATGAATTGCCTATCTTTATGATCCTCCACTCCCATTTTATCTTCTTTAAATCCTGAACTATCAGGTAATGTTTCTGTGATTTTCCGAAGAACGGGAACTGAAAATATCCGATAGTCAGTTTAGGATGGAAAATACCGAATACCCTGTGTGCTATGCATTTCGCTGCAAAACGGCTTTTTATTATCTTCACCCCGTGTGCGCCGTAACCTATGTTCGACTTGAAAACAACCGGATATTCACAGTTTGAAAGATATTCCAACGCATCATCTTTTCTAAGGAAAACTCTGGTCTTTGCATGAGGGAATCCATTGATGTCAAGCCACGCCGCCATATTTCTTTTGTTCTCATAAATATAAAGCTCATCGAATTCAGGATACACAGGTCTTTTAAGATGCTGTGAAATATAGTACATCCTCTCATCGTAAACGGTCTTTCTTTCCTGAAGATCTGAAGGAGGCCTCAGAAGAAAACCGTCACAGGAGCTGTTTCTCACTATATCCAGCCAGTCATGGGAAAGTATGTCTATTATCTCATACTCGACCCCGAGCTCTTCACATGCCGCGATATAGTTTTTGTACCTCGGCTCGAACGAAGTGCATATGCCGAGCTTATATTTCTTTTTCACAGGACCTCCTCTATCGAAACATACGGAAGACTCTTCTTTTCAGCTGAATATCTGTGGATGAGCCTGCCCTTTGCGCACATCACGCCTTTTCTAAGCGCATCGCTGCTCTTTATTGTTTCAATCACACCGTTACGCACCATCAGTTTTACATATTCAAATGTTCTCGCTGTAAGAAGCTCTGTAGCAGTACGGCCCACATACGACGGAATATGGTCGCATCCGTAGTGTATTATGCCGTCGACATCATCATAATGATCAAGTAGTTCCGATGAAACACATGTCTCTATAAGATCTTTGTCACATGCAGTTGCGTCAGCTATGACACTCCCTTTTTTCATTACGGCGACCATCTCTTTTGTAATAAGATATTCCATTGCGATCTTAGGAAGATCAGGTCTTCTTACAGCACAGCAGAGAACTATATCCGTTTCAGGAAGCAGCTGAGCCATCTCATTTTTTGTCTTTTCAGGACATCCGTTATCGAATCTTATAACCTTTGCTCCGCAATCACTGATGTAATCCCTGTTCTCAGTTCCGAACCTTCTATTCAGTCTGTCATTCAAAGTTCCGGGGGTTTTATCGACAATTATCAAGTTCATTTTATTCTGGAAAGCAAATTTGAACGCTGACTGCCCGATCGTCCCCATGCCTATTATCATCATTGTGGAAGGCCTGTTCATGCCGTTCTCATAAAGACCGCAGAGCTTTCCCTTCTTCCTTGTACACAGCTCAACCGATTTCTGGGCGAAAAGATAGCCTGTAAGACGGCTCATTGGTTCAAGAAGAGGATATCTGCCGTCAACTTCAACCCATTCGTAGGCTATCGCGGTAACTCCTGTTGAAACTATTGACATGATATCCTCAGGGACCATATTTTCATCGAAATGAAGATATGTGAAAAGGGTGTGATGAGGTTTGTAATCAGCAAATTCAGATCTTAACGGGGCCTTTATCTTTAAAATGAGCTCTGCATTGGCAAAAACGTCATCTTTCCCACATATTACAGCCCCGCAATCTGAATATTCATTGTCATGAAAACCCGAATTCAATCCTGCTCCGGTTTCAAAAAAGACTTTATGACCTGCAGATGTAAGTTCTTTAACCTGAAAAGGCTGCAATGCAACCCTGTTTTCATCTTTTTTGCGTTCTTTTAAAACCCCGATCTTCATCATTTCACCTTTTTTATGCTAAAATCATTTATTACATCATCATAGTGTTTTTCAAGGATCTCATTAGTATGCCTTATATCAAGTTCATTGCTGGTCTTAAGCGCTGCAGCATCTCCCATTTTTCTGATAAGAGAAATATCATTTGAAAACAGCATGAGTTTTTCAAAAAGAGCATCAGCATCCCTTTCAGGAACAATGAACCCTGTAATGCCGTCTTCAACTATTTCGATATTCCCGCCATGATGTGTGATCAAAGCCGCCATGCCTCTTGCACAACCTTCCTTCAGAACATTGGTTATCCCTTCTGTATCCCCGTTCCTAGCAACAACAGACGGGACCATTATTATATCAGAATCTTCCATCATCTTGAAGATCCCTGCCTGCGGCATGTTATCAAGTATTTTAATATTTTTTCCGGTATTCGAAAAAGCTATCATTTTTTCATATCTGGTTTTGAGCGGTCCTGTTCCGATTATTGTAAGTTCAACTTTTCTGCCCATGTTTACAGCTCTGGAAACAGCCTCGATACCGTATTCAAAGCCCTTTTTCTCAACAAATCTTCCAACCATGAGGATCTTAATTGAGTCATTTTCTTTTTTAAGTTCTTTACCTTTATATTCAGGAACAACAATACCTCTGTGAAAAACTTTCACTTTTTCAGGCGGAGCTCCGAGTTCTATCAACTTATTTGCAAGGTCTTTCGAAACAGGAAGGAACAGGTCCACCTCTCTAAGCATTCTACCCGAAAGAAGCCAGTATCTTAAATAAGCAGGATTGAACCGTCTTTTTGTCCTGAGAAGGGGGACATCGTATCCTCCGAATGTAACGACTAAGGGAATGTTAAGTTTTTTTGCAAAATTAAGAGCGTATATACTGCCGGGACCGAACTGTGCATGTATAAGTGAGTGCCGTCCCTCTTTTAGAATATTCATAAATCTGGATGAATAAGTGACCGTGCTGTACAACAGTCCTTCTATATTCTCTTTTAATCCTTTTGCCGGATAAAAACTGTATACAGAACCATACGGAAATCTGTTTCCGTTCTTTCTGGTCTTTGAAAACACATCAATTTCATATCTTTTATGATTAACAAGCTCTTCATAGACAAAAGCCTGTGAGAATTCAAGAAAATTTGTACAAAACAAAGCCGCCTTTTTCTTTTCCATTTCAATACCAATGAAAATAACATCTGACTATATTGTTAAGAGATTTCGTGTCAAGAAAACGAAAATTTACAGGCAAAAAAAAATGAGGCGACGACCTACTTTTCCACGGCCACTGACCGCAGTATCATCGGCGCAACCGCGTTTCACTTCTGAGTTCGGGATGGGATCAGGTGGTTCCACGGTGCAATCATCACCTCAAAGGATAGGGCGTTGTAGAAAACAGCCCGGCTCTGGTCTTGAAAAAAAGTAACAGACATAATAAAACAATTGACCAATTAGTACTGCTCAGCTCTGTACGTTACCGTACCTACACTTGCAGCCTATCAACCTTGTGTTCTTCAAGGGGTCTGTGGAGAAATCTAATCTTGGAGTGGGCTTCCCACTTAGATGCTTTCAGCGGTTATCCCTTCCGTACATAGCTACCCTGCGATGCCGACGGCACGACAACAGGAACACTAGAGGTACGTCCATTCCGGTCCTCTCGTACTAGGAACAGCTCTCCTCAAATTTCTAACGCCCGCAGTAGATATGGACCGAACTGTCTCGCGACGTTCTGAACCCAGCTCGCGTACCACTTTAATCGGCGAACAGCCGAACCCTTGGGACCTGCTCCAGCCCCAGGATGTGATGAGCCGACATCGAG